>JBOFLE010000063.1:0-4386 GCA_051657705.1 Nocardioides sp.
CGCCACGGCAGCGTGCCCCAGCCGTGGTCGAGCTCGCGGCCACCGCGTTCGGCGATGCCACGGGCAACCTGATCGGGATCGTCGGAGACCTCGAGCCGGATGTCCAGGTGCAGGCGGTTCTTGCCGGTGCCCTTGGCCCGCCGTTCGGGGCAGAACTCGAGCAGCGGCCCACGTCGCGAGACGTGACGCAGACTGACCGGCGCCGCTCCCGGCACCGGCGTCCAGCCGGTCAGCCACCCCCAGAGACCGGCGTCCCGGGCCACGTCGCCGGAGTCGAGCGGCAGCGCGGCGATCGGGCCGGTGTCGACATAGACCCCCCGCTCTTCCATCACACAGAACGGATTTCCCTCCGGGTCACCGAGCACCACCCACGGGGCTTCCCGCTGACCGATGTCGAGGTGGCGGGCGCCCAGACCGACCAGGCGGTCGACGACGGCCCGCTGCTCGTCACCGCCACGCAGATCGAGGTGGAGCCGGAGCGGCTCGGCGGGCAGCACGGGCACGCGCTCGAAACAGAGATCGAGATCCGGTCCGCCCAGATGATGCAACCGAGTCTCGAAACCGCCCGGCTCGTCGGTCAGCGTCTCGGTACCGAGAGCCGCTTCCCAGAATCGACCGAGTAGCGCCGGTTCCAGCGCGTCGAGGACAAGGTTCTCCAGATACATGTAAGCACCCTAGACATCAGCCGATGATCCGGTGGGCATAGCACCATCGCCACCTCTCGCCGGGCTCCGCCGACGCCATCACCGGATGGCCCGACTCGTCGAAGTGCGCGGTGGCATGGCGTCCCGGCGAGGAGTCGCAACAAGCGACGTTGCCGCAGTCCAGGCAGCGCCGCAGCGCCACCCAGGTGGTGCCCTCCGTCAGGCATCGATCGCATCGGTCGGGCGAGACCGCGTCCCGGTAGGGATGAGCCCGCAACTCGGCACACTCCTCGCGCCGGAGCACGGTCGCCGACTCGGACCACTCGACCTCGGCGCGAGACCGCATCGCGATGTCGATGCTCGCCTCCTCCACGTCGAGCAGGGTGAGCACCTCGTCCACCACCGGTGCCGGCACCTCGCCCCGGGACCGGATCGCGAGCACTCGCTCCCGTTCAGCCGCGAGCATGGCCCGCCGCAACCGGGCATTGAGGTCGCTCGGCGGCTCGGCATCGCCTGCGGTACCCAGCCGCTCCCACGCCGCGTAACTGCGCTCCTCGATGCGGCGACGGAGATCGTCGGCCACCCCGTGCGGATCGTCGTACTCCAGGCGATCCAGCTCGGCGAGGCCGGCCCGGCTCGCCTGCTCCAACAGGTCGGCCCGCGCGAGCGCGTCAGCCATCGCGTTCGGTCCGGGTACACCGAGACGGCGAGCGAGCCACGGCAGGGACAGTCCGTTCAGGCACAGCGTCCCGGCGACCGCCGTGAAGGCGATCAGCAGGAGCGTGTCGCGGTGCGGGGTATCGCTCGGCAGGACGAACGCCGCCGCCAGCGTGACGACGCCGCGCATGCCCGCCCAACCGACCACCGCCGTGTAGGACCACGGCGCCGGCCGCCCGGTCGCCGGGTCGGGTCCGGGCCGGATCAACAGGTAGCGCACCGGGAAGACCCACAGAAAGCGCAAGACGATGATCGCCGCCAGGCTGGCCGCGCACACCGCCGCGATCCGGCCGGCCGGCAATTCGCTGTCACCGAGATCGCGTAGCAGCGAGGACGCCTGGAGTCCGATCAGGAGG
Source organism: Nocardioides sp. (assembly GCA_051657705.1). Classification (GTDB taxonomy): domain Bacteria; phylum Actinomycetota; class Actinomycetes; order Propionibacteriales; family Nocardioidaceae; genus Nocardioides. The sequence continues at coordinate 1,718 of JBOFLE010000063.1, forward strand.
AACACCGCGTTCTCCAGCATGAAACGAGCCGTGCGCCAGGTCGTCTGCTCGGTGATCCGGGCCGAGGCGGACTGGAACCGCGGGGCGCGATGACCGAGCAGTAGGCCGGCCACTACCACGGCGAGCACCCCCGAGGCGTGCACCGCCTCGGCGCACAGGTAGGCGGCGAACGGCGTCACCACCGCGACCCCGGTGTCGAGTTGCGTGTCCTCGACCCGGCGGCGGACCCACCCGACGCAACCGAACACCCCGAACCCGACCGCGACACCGCCTCCCGCGGCCAGGGCGAAGTCACCGGCCACCTCGACCGCCGAGACCGCTCCCGCGGTGGCCGCCACCGCGGTTCTCAGCAGGACCAACGCGGTTGCGTCGTTGAGCAGGGATTCGCCCTCCAGCACCGTCAGCAGTCTCCGCGGCAGGCCGATACGCCGCCCGATGGCGGTGGCCGCGACCGCGTCCGGCGGTGCGATCACCGCGCCGATGGCGATGGCGACCGGCCAGGAAACCCCGATCAGGGCACGGACGACGACGGCCACGCCCAGCGCGGTGAACGCCACCAGCCCGACCGATAGGAGCAGGATCGCGCGACGGTTGGCGTTGAAGTCGACCAGACTGGTGTCGAGAGCCGCCGCGTAGAGCAGCGGCGGCAAGAGCCCCAGCAGCACGAACTCGGGCTCCAGTGGGACCTCGGGCACGACCGGCAGGTAGGAGGCCACGATCCCGACGCCGAGCAACAGGATCGGAGGCGGCAACCCCAGCCGGTCGGCGAGTGCCGCTCCGGCCAGGACCACGACCGCCAGGGATACGATGAGCAGCGCTATTTCCACGCCGCTATTGTGCTGGCCTCCTACGAGAAGGGTGAGACCGGCCGGGCCCGCGCCTCGCCGTCGATGACGAAGTCCAGCTTCTCGTCGTAGCAGCAGAGCAGGCCGGCGATCGGCGCCGACTCCCGGAACGGAGTCGGATAGGACCACACCACGTCCCGGTGCACGGCATCGCCGATGCGGAGGTGCCAGTAGGTCGCGAACCCCTTGTAGGGACAACCGGTGCGAGTCTCGGAGGGCTCCAGCAACTCCGCGCGTACGTCGGTCCTCGGCAGGTAGTGGCGGCGCGGCAGACCCGTCTCGAACAACAGCGTCGGCTGGCTGGAGTCGGCGATCGGGACCCCGTCGAGACTGACCTGCACATGACGGGAGCTCCGCAGGATGTCGATGCGGTGGTACGGGTCCTTGGGATGGACGAAGACCTCCTCGTCCTCCTCCAGCCAATGGTCGAAGGCCTCCCAGGAGAGCGCCACGTGATCGGCCAGCTCGGTCTCGGCCCGGGTATAGGCATGGTCGCCCGCTCGCACGTCGGCCTCCACCTCCCCCCTCCGGAAGAAGTACGTCGGGTAGTACGGCTTCTCCCACACCAGCAACGGGGCGGACGAGTCGGCCACGAAACGGCCGTTCGACATCACTCGGACACGCTTGGGCGATTGCTCGATGCGGAGAGCGGATTCGGTCACAGTCATGGGGAGGTAACCAGGAATGGCGCCTTGATACTTCCCATCTCCCGTCTCGGCGGCCAGAGGCCCCGAGTGATGGCGAAACGAGTCAGGTCCGGCCGGCGCCGCTCCCCGGTCTTGTTGCGGATGTTGTCCAGGTGCGATCGCACGGTACGGACCTCGATCTGCAGCATCCGCGCGATCTGTTGGTCGGTGTCGCCGTCAGCGACCCGCACCAAGATCTCCTGCTCACGCGAGGTGAGAAGCTCCGCCGTGACCTCGGCCGGCCCGGGCGGGAGCTGATCGGAGACGCTCGGCGATACGTAGCAGGTGCCTGAGGCCACATACTTGATCGCGTTGCTCAACTCTCGGCGATCCGCGTCCTTGCCCACGGCGCCGCGGACACCGCCGCGGATCATGGAGGCGACGTAGCGAGCCGACGACCTGCCGACCAGGACGATCACGTCCAGCTCCGGCCCGACCAGTGCCCGGACGCTCTCGCCGGCCGCTTCGGCGCGCCCGTCGAGGTGGTAGAGGACGACGTGGGGGCATTGGCCGGGACCGGTCGCCAGCAGTTCGGGCGACGGAACGCTCAGCCCGCACACCAGGTCCGGATCCTTCTCCACCACGGCACCCAGGCCGTACCGCTGCACGGGAAGTCTGGCGATGATCGAGACGGTGATCGGCTGGCGTTTCAACATGGTGACTCCACTTCCCTCGGCTACTCATCCCTACGGATGACCGCGGGCTCGGGTTCAATCGCCGAGCCGGCGCCGCCTGAGAGCGGGAACTCAGGCGCACGACTCCAGGGTGGCGTCCTTGCGCGCGCGTCGCGCGAATCGGGCGGCTTGATCGCGGTAGGGAATCACGACGCTGGCGCCGCCGACGTTACCGATCCCGCCCTGCAGGACGCAGTTGGTGATCTTCTTCGGGTCGACCTGGGCTACCGCGTGCGCGATCCGGAACAACTCGGCGGGCTCGACACGTGTCCTGGTATTGGCCAGCACCGAGAGCACGCCGCCCTCGATGAACCCGGGCTGGCTCGCCCGGCGTGCCACCTTCGCCTGAATCCCGCGCAGAGTTCGCTGTTGGTTCGCCGACCGATCGAAGTCGCCGCCGGCCAGCGACTTGCGGATCCGGCTGAATGCCAGCGCGTCATAGGCGCCGAGCCGGATCGACCCGG
>JBOFLE010000064.1:0-6689 GCA_051657705.1 Nocardioides sp.
GTCCAGCCGCCGGGCGGGGAAACCCTGGTGAACTTCAGGACCAACTTCTACACCGACAACACCGACTCCACCACCCAGACCGTCACGCTGCTGGGTCAGCCGATCACCATCGAAGCGATCCCGGTCTCCTATACCTGGCACTTCGGCCAGCTGGCCAGGGCGGAAACGACCAGCACGCCGGGCGCGCCGTACCCGGATCTGGAGGTCACCCACGTCTACCAGGACGCGCATCGGACCGCGCACCCGGCGGTGGACGTCACCTACGCCGGTCGCTACCGCGTCGGTGGGTCGGGTTGGACCGACATACCTGACACCCTCACCGTCGACGGCGACCCCGTCGCACTCAGGATCATCGAGGGCCAACCCAACCTCGTCGGCGGCGACGGCTAGCGAGCGAAGCGGGGCGTCGGGGACCGCGGCGTGCTCGCGCCCCCCGCGGAGGCCGTCCATTCGAAGACGGTCCCGGCTCGACGGCGAGAGTTCGGGGGTCGGCAGTTGAGTGACCTGCGGGCCAGCGGCCTCACCACCGAGCCGGCACTTACCCGGCGACACGCCGGCAATCTGGCCAGATAACTGCCGGGTCGGCGAGAGATACGGCTAGTGAGTGGCGAAGAAGCGCACCGTGCGCTCCATCGCGTCGAAGAACCGCGGGCCGAAGGCGTGCTCCTCGCCGTCGTACCAGGCCAGTTCCGCGTCGACACCGGCATCGAGCATGGCGCGATAGGTGGCGCGGGCCCAGCGCGGCGGGCATTGGTCGTCGCCGCCGCCCTGCACGATCAGCACCGGCTCGGTGATCCGGTCGAAATAGGTCCGCGAGCTGATCTCCCGCCAGAACCGCCGACTGCCGGGCTCACCGGGCAGCCCGTACTTCCTCGAAATGTAAGGGTCCAGGTTGCGGCTGACGTCCCCGCGGATCCAGCGGTTGTAGTTCTCGGCCTCCAGTGAGCTGACCGGAGCCCAGGCGGCCGCCCCACTCACCAGGCCAGGCGCCATCTCCAGGGCCTTGTAGATCACGCCGCCGCCCATCGACCGTCCCATCAGGAAGATCCGGTCGTCGTCGACCGCGACATTCTCCGCGGCACGGAGAGCGTTGACCGCGTTGATCACGTCGACCGAGTAGCCCAACCGCAGTTGCCTGGCGGCGTCCGGGTCCTCGTCGGACTCGGCATGGTTGCGGTAGTCCACGTGGAGAGCGACGTATCCCTCGGACGCCAGGAACCCGCGCTCACGGGTCATCCCCTGGCCGCGCTGATAGATCTCCGGGTCGATATAACCGTGCGCCAGGACCACAGCCGGGAACGGGCCCTTCCCTCGCGGCACGTTGAGTACGCCGGTGATGCGCAGAGTCTCGCTGCGGTAGGTGACGTCGTAGGACGTGTACGCCGCCGTCCGCTCTCGGACCACACCCAGCCGAAGCGCCGAACCGGCGAAATCGCGGTCGAAGTACGCCGGCAGCGATACCGGGCGAGTGTCGCCGGGTCGTCCGGACTGCTCGGACCCGGGACCGGGATCCGCCGACGGCGGATCCGACGAAGCCGTCGGTCCGGCCGGCGCGGCGGAGCCCGTGGTGGGGCCGGTGGGGCCGGCGCCGCCGGGATCCGGCTCGGCCGTGGCGCACGAGCCGAGAAGGAGGAAGAGCGCGGAAGCGACACCAGCACCCACGCGACGGCGGTCGGGCCGAGAGCCTGGTGTCGAACGCGAACTCATCGGTCAAGCCTGACACCCGACCCCAACGCGCTCCGCGATTCCGCCCCCTACCTTTCCGGATAATCCGCCACCTTGAGCACCAATTCCGGCGTGAAAGTGGTGCCTAAGGTGGCGGACTGATCGGGATTGGCGGGTCAGTCGACGGTCTCCAGGTCCACCGTCACCGAGCGGCGGCGTACGCCGGCTCCGGCCAGGTAGCCGAGCAGGGCGACGACCACCACGACCGCCAGTGAGCCCAGCGTGAGCGCCTGGAAGGTCAGCCGGCTGACGCCCCAGGCGTCGGTGAAGGAGCCGTAGTCCTCGCCGAACAGCGACCACAACAGACCGGGGAAGACCGCCTCCAGCGAGCCGACCAAACAGAAGCCGGTGGTCAGGATCACCGACACGACCATGCCGGCGTCACCACCGGGGACCCGGAAGACCCGGCGAACGGTGGGCAGCTTGCGGCGCAGCATCCACGCGGCCGGGAACACCCAGAGGTAGCTGAGCAGCGTGGTGGTGATCGCGATCGTCAGCACCACCGAGAAGATCGCGTTGGCCGAGTCCCCACCCTTGGCGGTGACCAGAGTGGCGACCACGCAGAAGACACTCGCGGTGACGCCGGACAGCAGGTTGACGCGCACCGGCGTGCCGAGCTTCCCGTTGAGCACACCGAAGTACGGGAAGAACGCGCCGTCCATCGCCGCCACCGCCTGGGTGCGATCCGAACCGATCATCCAGGAGGCGCCGGAGGTGGCCAGGGCCAGGATCAGCAACGCGACGGTGAGGTTGAGCAGCAGCGGCGCGACCGGCCCCCAGACATCGTCGTACGCCGTGCCGGCGGCGGTGATCAGCCCGGACAGGCCGTCCACCTCCTCGGCGGGCAGCACGAACAACACGCCGAGGGTCGGCAACAGGTAGGCGATCGTCGCCATCGTCCCGGAGCGGGTGATGGAGGCGGGGATGTCCTTCTGCGGATCGACCATCTCCTCGGCCGCATTGGTCTGCAGCTCGAATCCGACGAAACCGAAGATCGCCAGCGGCACGATGGACAAGAACCCGGCCATGGTCGGCGTGAGATCGCCGAACTGAAGGCCGTGCACGCCGTTCTTCACCGCGTAGATCGCGGTGGTCACGATGAACAAGGTGACCAAGATGACGCGGGCGATGGCGCCGGCGTTCGGGATCTGTTTGCCGATGTCGAGGGACGCGATGGCCACCACGATCGAGAACCAGATGAAGACGAACTTCAAGAAGTAGTCCAGGCCGGAGCCCGCGGTCACCTCGAACCATTGCTGGTTGATCGCCTCGACCGCGGTGAAGGCGAGCGCACCGCCGACCCAGAACGGGTTGGTGATCCAGTAGAAGACCGCGAAGATCCCCGCGTGTACCCGGCCGAAGGCCAGCTTCACCCACTCGTACGGACCGCCTTGTTCGGGAAACGAGGTGCCCAGCTCGGACATGATGAACGCGTACGGAATCAGGAAGAAGATCGCCAGCACGATGAGCCAGCTGATCGCCTGGAGCCCGTTCGAGGCCAGCGAGCCGATGAGGTCGAGCCCCACCATGGCGCAGACCGTGAACAGGATCATGTCGACCCTGCCGAAGACCTTCTTGAGCTTGGCCTTCTCCTCGACGGCCAGTTCGGTGGTTTGTTCGGTGGCATGCTGTGTCATAGGTCGCCTTCCAATCAGCCGACTCGCGGCGGGTCTCCTCTGCTCCCGAGTCCCGACCTGATTCGCAAACTCTGGCCCGCCGGGCGTGCTTCCGCAAGAGATGACCGGGATCGGTGGCCTCCGGTCTGGACTCCCTCCGGCGCGGCGTCGTGAGGCACTCCGCGCCGCCGCGCGGCGATCCCGGGCACCCGGCCGACGGCCGCGCCCTGCCTTGTCGCCGAGAGTGGCGCATGCGACGATCGACGGATGGCGTACAGCGAGGGAGGCCGGGGCCCGGCCGACGCACCAAGCCTGAGCAACGCGCCGCTCGTCGTGGTCGACCAGGTCACCTCGTTCCTGTCCAACAACTTCGTGATCGCCAACGACGAGGGCTGGCAGATCGGCGAGATCCTGACGTCGGGATCATTGGGCAGCCGCTTCCTGCTCGGCAGCCGCCAGCTCACCGTGATGGATCGAGACGGCGCGTTCGTCTTCATCGACGATGTGGTGAACCTCGGGCTGGACACCTACCAGGCCTACGACGGCAAGGGGGAGCGCGTCGGGACCATCGTCAAGCGCTTCACCTTCTTCTCCCTCAAGCTCTCGGTCTCCGATGCGACCGGTGCCGCACTCGCCGTCGCCGGCGACCTGATGTCGCGCCACTTCGAGGTGACCGACTCCGCCGGACAGTCGATCGCACGCGTCGCCCGCAGCTTCCCCGGGCTTGCCGAGATGCTCCTCGGCCGGAATCGGTACGCCGTGGCTTTCGCTCGGCAGGCCACCACCGATCAGCGCCGGCTGGTGCTCGGATGCACCGTCGCCATCGACTTGATCCGCGCGAAGCAGCGCAATAGCAGTTCGGGCGTCGCGTAAGCGGGCTGGAATGGCCCCGCGTGCCTATCCCGTGTACTCGTAGATCTTGACCCAGTCGATCTCGAGGGCGTCATCGGGCGAGTACCGGTCGTACCCCTTGGCCGCGGCATCGGCCGGACACCCGATCCACCGGTCACACTCGCCGTCGATGTAGCCGATCCCCAGCTTCGCGTCCTTGAGCTCGAACATGAGTTCCTGGGTGCCGGCGAGCTCGCCGTCGATGTAGTACTTCACCACGCCCGGAGTGGAGCCCTTGGCCGGGAGCACCTCCAGGGCGTAGGTGTGGAACCGACTCGACCAGTCGCCCTGGTGAACCGGCTGCACGCTTCGCCGGCCCGCGGCCTGCTGCCAGTGCTGGGTGAGATGCATCGACCGCGGCTCCCTGGTGATGTTCTCGATGAAGTCGATCTCGTAGGACCAGTCGGCGGCGAGCGGGAAGATGCCCACGTAGGAGTCGAAGCCGTAGCTGGTGGGCTTCCCGCTGGCGTCCGGACCGCCCGCGACCTTGGCTCGGACCTCCCAACGTCCGCCGCCGTCGATCAGATGGTTGGCGCCGGTATCCAGGCCGGCGGAGGCCACGAAGTTGCCCGCGCACGCGCCGCCGGCGGCCTTGCCCGCCCGCAACCGCAGGATCCCCTCCGATACCGAGGTGTTGCCGGCCCAGTAGCACCGGGACGACTTGGGACGACGCGTGTCGTAGATGTTCCAGTCACCTCGGCTGAGGGGGCCGTCGAAATCGCTCTGCCACGCCAGGTCGAACGAGCCCGTCCCGGGACCGGGTGGCTCCGTGGGCGGTGGGGCTGGTGCGGTTGGCGGGATTGGCGAGGGGTTTCCGGACGGCGCGGGCGAGGCCGTCGGTGACGGGGACTCGCTCGACGTCGGCTCGTCAGTCGGGGACGGCGACGGCCCGCCGGACGGCATGGCGGGCCCGCCCCAGTTCCACCGTTGCTCCGCCGCCCCCGAGCAGGTGACGACCTTGGCGCCCGCCTGGCGCCACCTCGATCTCTTTCTGCTGTCGTCGGGGCCCGGAACGATCGTCAGACAGCCGCCGGCGCCACTGACCAGGGCCGTCCCGTCGAAGGTCCAGCTCTGACCCGGCACCCCCTCCCGGCACTCGCCCCGGTACACGTACCGGTGGCGGCGGACCGGAGCGGTCAGGCACCTGCCCGCGGCGTTCCGGATCGTCGTGCCACGGACCGACCACTGCTGCTTTCGCGACCCCCGACACTCGCGCATCACCGGATGTCCCCACCTCCGGCTCGGCGTGAGGCACCGGCCCATCGATCGCAGTGGGCCCGCCGCGTCCCTGGCAGCCGTGCCGGATCCCGTCACTCCCGGCTGGTGACCCCTCCGGTCAGACCCGGTCGCGGCCGACGGGTCGATATCGGCGCGGGTGATCGCGGTGACCACGGACAGCACCAGAGCCGCGAGCACGAACCCGCGCCACGGAAACCCCCCGCCACGCCATCGAGAAGTTCCCGCACTCGCCGTCGCCCCGTTTGCCCGCCGTCGTCCCATCTCTCCCCCAGTTCGCTACCGAGAGCCCGCCGCGCGGCAGGCTCGAGCATCTCTCCGCTTCGTTCATCAACACCTGTCAGGAGCCCGCGAGGTTTCGTTGCGGCCGCACCAACTGCGCACGGCGGCTCTGGCGACCGGGCCACGGTGTATCGACTGGGCGATGAGTCGGGGGTGCCCGCATACTCGGCAACGGTCCCCGTCCTTCCCGAAGCGGCCGACCCGGACCAGGAGGGGCGACGACACGGCCACCGCGGACGATGGGCGACAGCGAGGACGGCGGCGTACCGATGCCGCCGGATGTCGAAAGCCTCGTGTTCACCGCATCGGCGAGGCGGGTCCTGTTCCGACTTGCCCGCCAGCACCGTTGGTCGCGCACCGGCGAGTCGGTTCGTCAAGGCCGGCGATTCCGCCGCGAGGTGCACCCGCCTGCCGTGAACGGGACGCGACCTGGCGCCTGGTCTCGAACGGGCCACGGTCGGCGGCGCGAACGGCGCGGGAGATCCGGCGGCTCGTGGGCGGCGCGAGGTAGAGCGAGTACGGCGGACGCTCCCGGCCGCCGCGCGGATGGGTCGGCGCGTCCGCGGCCTCTCAGGTAGCTCCCGGCGAGCGCTCGACCACGGTGCCCGAGGTGGCACCGGAGTCCTTGTCGCTGACCGGCGGGTCATCGAGTCCTCGCAACGACCGCAGGAAGGCCGAGCAGATCGTGACCGCCAACAGCACCACCGCGATCCCGAGGAACGTCGACCGTACGCCGATCGCATCGATGAGCGGACCGGCGACGAGGTAGCCGAGTGGGCCGGCGACGTATGCCGCCGAGCCCATCACGCCGATCACCCGGCCTCGCAGCCGCTCCGGGGTGCGGTTCTGCATGGCCAGGTTGGCGATCGGGTTGACCGATCCGAAGAACATCCCGGTCAGCGCGGCCCAGCACACCATCCACCAGAAGCCCGGCAACAA
>JBOFLE010000065.1:0-3202 GCA_051657705.1 Nocardioides sp.
CCGGACTACTGAGTGCGGTGATCGCGAGCGGCCTGGCCGCGTTCGCCACACCTACACGCGCCGCCGACGGGGGAACTCAGGCCGGCACCAGCATGCTGGGGGTCACGGCTCGCGACGACCTGCCGCCGCAGCGCTGGTACGCCTACGTCGAGTCCGGCGGCGACCTCGAGGTCCACTTCTCGGCCGACCAGCGCACCGGTGACGGACCCGCCAACGCCCGGACCCCCGTGCGGTACCAGATCATTGTCCGTGACGCGGCCGGCACCGCCCGGTTCAACGAGTCCGTGAACACGGCGCTCGAAGCGCAGAACGTGCGCATCGACCGCACCGGAATCACCGGTTCACCCGGTGTCTGGACGGTGGACTTCCGGACCTTCGATGCTTCGGGCGACCCGGCCGAGGGCTACGACGTCAACTGGCGGATCTCCCCGCACACTGCCGCCGGCACCTACCGGCCCGGTCGGGTGTGGGTGAACACGTTCGCCGGATCCCAGCCGTCCAACGGCGCCGACCCCCGCACCCTCGTCGACAACCAGCGCGACCTCCGCGTGTGGTGGCTGAACCGGCTGGGTGTCAAGTACGCCAGCGAGTTCTACGACTACAACGGCATCGTCTCGCTGCTGGAGGGCAACAGCATCGGCAATGCCAAGACAGACTGCTCTGGACCGTCCTATCAGTCGGTGAACACCTCCGGGGCGACCGACGGCCGCAGCTGCCCGGGAGCCTTCGTGTTCCGGATGTTCTTCGAGGCCCCTGATGCCACCATGCCGGCGACGGCGCCCGCGGCCAGCGGAACAACCTGGGTCGACCCGGTCTACGTCCCGGCCAGCATGAGCAACTTCACCTACTCCTTCTCCGGCAGTTCGTCGAAGGCGGGGACCATGACCTGGGACCAGAGCCAGTCGGGCACGGTCACCATCGAGATCGACCCGACTGGCACCGGCGCGTTCACTGCGGGCACCACGATCACCACCTCCGAGCAGTACGCCGCGGGGGCCAACACGGCTACCTGGGACGGACGGAACGCCTCGGGCGTCCTGGTTCTTGTCGGCACTCGGGTCCACGTGCGGTATCGGCTCGACAGGGTCGGCGAGATCCACTGGGTCTCCCGTGACGTCGAGCGCCGCGCCGGCGGCCATCAGATCACTCAGCTCACCGGCCCCGACACCGGCGCCCGGTCGCTGTATTGGAACGACCGTCCGCCCCAAGGTGACCCGTGCTGGGTCACCGACAACCCACAGACCCGAACCGGTACGTGTGACGCACCAAACCCCGAAAGCCTGGGCCGAGTCACTTCCCCCGGCTACGTGAGCAGGACCAACCAGGGCGGGGGCGTGGACTCGACCGGTGGCCGGCATGGCTGGGGTTCGACGAGCGGACTGTCCGGCACCGTCGGAACCTGGGGGAATCGGCGCAGTATCGACGAGTGGACCTTCTACGACGACCTCGCTTCGCTCGACGCGGTCATCCCACCACAAGCCGGTCCCGACCTGAAGATCCTGAAGGTCCGCACCAGCACCACTCCGGTCGCGCCCGGCGAGGTCATCACGTGGAAGGTCAGCATCCTGAACGACGGCCCCGCTCAGGCCGCCCAGGTGACCGTCAACGACCTGCTGCCGGCTCAGGTCGACCCGGCCACGGCAACCCTGACGAACCCGTCCAAGGGCACCATCAGCGGCCTGGCGTGGAACGTCGGGACCCTGGCGCCTGGCGAGCAGGCGACGGTGACCGTCACGGCCACGATTCGCGGCGACGCCACCGGTACGCTGCGCAACACCGCGACTGTGACCAACCCCGACGACCCGCATGATCCCGACGTGCCGTGCGAGGACAACACCACGCTGCCGGGCGACATCGACAACTGCGACTTCGTCACCGACCCGCTGGTGGCCCCGAGCCTGCGCATCGACAAAGCGCTCAAGGGCAAGGTCGCGATCGCCGGCGACGGGCAGTCCGGCGTCGTCACGTGGACCATCGACGTCCGCAACGACGGCCCGGCCGTGGCTCGCAACGTCGAGGTGGACGACAGCCTCCCCGCCGGATTCGTCGCGGGCTCCGTCAAGGGCGTCGTCGCCAAGGGATCCTTCGATGCCGCGACCCGCAGCTGGAGCATCGGTGACATGTCGGCCGGCGAGGTTCAGAGGCTGACGCTGACCGCCACCTACCCGATGAGCAAGCTCACCAACCGCATCGTCAACGGCGCCACGGTGACCTCCCCGGACGACCCCTACGAGCCGGGTCCGTGCCAGGTCAATACCACGCTGGACGGCGACACCGACCAGTGCGACGAGGTCCCGGCCGTCCTGCCGGACATCCGCATCAACAAGGCGAAGTCCGGCAAGGTCAAGCTCAACAAGGCCAAGACGAAGGGCCGCGCGACCTGGAGCATCGAGGTCGGCAACCTGGGCAAGGGCAAGGCCACCACCGTGGTCGTGACCGACCTGTTCCCGAAGGGCAAGGGCTTCGTGAAAGGCTCGCTCAGAGTCGGCAAGCCGACCAAGGGCACCTTCTCGAAGTCCTCGATGAAGTGGAGCGTCGGCAGCCTGGCGTACCGCGAGAAGCAGCGGATCAAGCTGTCGGCCGTCTACTCCGTCAAGCGGCTGGCCGGTCAGGGAGTCATCAACACCGTGACCGTCACCTCCCCGGACGACCCGTACAAGGGCGGACCGTGCCAGGTGAATCAGTCGCTTGCGGGCGACAAGGACCAGTGTGACAAGACCCAGATCACGATTCCGACTCCCCCGGTGAAGATCGACACCGGAATTCCGTCACACGCGGGCCGCCGGATCGTCTGAGAACGACCGGACGCGCGTTCCCAGACAGCCGCGCGTCCGGTTCTTCACCCCACCTGCCCTCCCACAGACAGGAGCGACACGCACCATGAACCGCAGAAGCTTCCTGGCCGCCCTCGGAGCAGTCGTCACTGCGCCGGTCGCCGGCACTATCGTCGAGCCCGCCTCGGCCGCGGCGCCGTCCCTGGCTCCCAACCGGATGTTCATTCCCGCGCTCGGCGTGAAGGCGCCGATGGTGACCCGTGGTGCCCGCGGCGGGCAGATGGTCGTTCCCCCGGACGCGCGGATCGTTGCCCGGTACAAGCGGTCCTCGCCATGGACGTCGGACTTCGGCACCACCATCGTCGCCGGCCACGTCACCAACGGCTCCCAGAAAGGCAGTCTCTACCGCCTTGGCGCCCTCAAGCCGG
>JBOFLE010000066.1:0-9398 GCA_051657705.1 Nocardioides sp.
CCGGTGGGGCACGCCGGCGCTGGACCTGGGTGCCGGGGTGCGTGCTCAGTTGAGTCGCAACGGATGTCGGGTGATCGAGGCCGGCACCTGCACGCTGGAAGACCGGAGCTGGCACTCCCATCGCCGGGACCAGGGCCGGTCCGGCCGTGCGGGCGGCGTCGTCTGGCGGATGCGGTCCGGCGATCGAAGGGGCGATCGAAGGGGCGATCGAGAGGGCGACCGCGATGAGTGAACGGGCGCGGCGCGCCGAGCTCGCGGCGAACCTGGCCGCGGTCCGGCTCCGGATCGAGGGGGCTTGCGCGGCCGCCGGCCGAGCTCCCGAAGCGGTCACCGTGATCGTGGTCACGAAGTTCTTCCCGGCCACCGACGTGCGAATCCTCGCCGAACTGGAAGTAGTCGATGTCGGCGAGAACCGCCACCCCGAGGCGGCCCGGAAGAAGGCCGCGTGTCTCGACCTCGGGTTGAGGTGGCACTTCATCGGTGGATTGCAGACCAACAAGGCGCCGGCGGTGGCCGGCTACGCCGATGTGGTCCACTCGGTCGACCGAGCGAAACTTCTGCCGGGGCTCGCTCGCGGCGCGGTCGATCGGGCGGAGCCACTGCCCTGCCTGATCCAAGTCAGCCTGGAGGATCCGGAGCGGGCCGCCGGCGCCTCGTCCGCCAGGGCGGGGATCGCGCCCACGGAACTGCTCGCCCTGGCGGACGAGGTGTCGGCGGAGGCTCGGCTACGGCTGGCCGGCCTGATGGCGGTGGCGCCCGTGCGAATGGAGCCGGAGGTGGCATTCACCCGCCTGGCCCGGATCCGCGAGGCTCTGCTGGCCCGTCATCCGGAAGCCACGGTGCTGTCCGCGGGGATGACCGGCGATCTCGAGCAGGCGATCGCCGCGGGCGCGACACACGTGCGTGTCGGGCGCGCGATCCTCGGTCCGCGGCCCGTTGTCGAGTAGGGTCGCAAGGGTAGCCACACAGGAATCCCACGCAACGTGGGTCACATCCGTCACACGGAGGTCAACGCTCATGAGCGGCGCGATGCGCAAGATCGGGGAATACCTCGGCCTGGTCGAGGATACGGGGCGATATGACGAGTACGACGGCGAGTACGACAGCCGGCAGTTTGAGCGGATCGAGGACTCCATGCCGGTGAACGTCCGTGGTGGCGTGCCGCAGGCGGCGTCGGTGTCGGACCTCTCGGAACGCCGTCGTGCCGGTGTGTCCTCCGCGCTCGGCAGCGTTGCCGAGGTCTCCCGCATCACCACGCTGCACCCGCGCACCTACAACGAGGCTCGCACGGTCGGCGAGAACTTCCGCGACGGGACTCCGGTGATCATGAATCTGGGCGAGATGGACGATGTCGACGCCAAGCGGCTGGTGGACTTCGCCGCCGGCCTGGTCTTTGCCACCCGTGGCACAATCGAGCGCGTCACGGCCAAGGTGTTCCTGCTGTCTCCTCCGAATGTCAACGTGGCGGCGGAGGACAAGCGGCGGATCGCCGAAGGCGGCTTCTTCAATCAGAGTTGAGCGTCCATGACTCCCGCGTCGATTCCAGGCCAGATCATCGAGGGCCTGTTGTGGTTCTTTCTCGTCTTCCTATGGGTTCGATTCGTCTTCGACTGGGTCCAGGTCTTCGCGCGCTCATGGGCCCCGCGTGGCTGGGTGGTGATCCTGCTGGAGGCGACGTACTCGATCACAGATCCACCGATTCAGTTCCTGCGCCGCTTCATCAAGCCCCTCCGATTCGGCACGGTGGCGCTGGACCTGAGTTTCATCGCGGTGCTCCTGCTGGCCTATGTGCTGCTGGTCGTCAACCGCCGTCTCCTGCTCTGAGCGCTCCTGCGGGCCATCGGGCTAACCAATGTGCCGGATGAGGAGCTATTGTTCGTTGCGACGTGTGAGATTCCTGCGACATATGAATGGGTGAGGTTAATGCCGCTGACGCCTGAGGACGTGAGCAACAAGCGCTTTACTCCTGTCCGACTTCGCGAGGGGTACGACATGGGTGAGGTCGACCAGTTCCTCGACGAGGTCGAGGCGGAGCTGGCTCGACTCAACCGCGAGAACGACGAGTTGCGCTCCAAGTTGGCGCTGGCACAGACCAGTGGCGGGATCCTGGGGGACACCGGTTCGCTGCCCTCATACGTCGAGCCGCCGCCGGAGCCGTCGATCCCGGAACCCGAACCCGTGGCGGTGCTTCCGGAGGAGCCCATCGTCGTAGCGCCGGTGACCATGTCCGCTGGCAGCGGCGGCGACGTACAGACGATTCGGGTCGAGACGGTCCCCGAGGCGTCCAACGCGGCCGCCCGGCTCCTGGAGATCGCCACCCGCAACGCCGACGAACTTGTCGAGGAAGCCAAGAACGAGGCCGACAAGATCATCGGTGAAGCTCGCACGAAGGCCGAGCGACTGCAGTTGGAGTCCAAGAGCAAGGCCGACCGGGTCGAGGCCGATGCTCGGTCGCGGTCCCAGATGGTCGACTCGGAGACGGCCGAACGGCGTCAACAGCTCTTCGGCGATCTGGAACGAGAGCGCGACAAGCTCAATGCCGAGGTCGAGAGCCTGCGCGCGTTCGAGCGTGAGTACCGCTCACGCCTGAAGAGCTACTTCGTGCAGCAACTCGAGAGCCTCGAGAACAGCGCCGAGACCGCGGCGCCGACCAACGAGGCCGTCGTGGCCCCGAAGCGGCTACGGTCGATTCTCGGCGACGACGACGGCTGATTCCCGCGGGCGGACTGGGGTCGCGTGATCTATGGTGGCGCGCCGGGTTGAGTCGGGGCAGCTGACCGGCTAGCCTCCCGGCACCACGCCTCCTTCTTGGGGGCGGCTCGGCAACGAGGAGGGGGCTATGGCGGCAAACAAACCAACCGATGCGTCTCAACCGGTGAAGGGGGCAGGTCGGTCGACCGCGCCGCCCGTCCCGCCACGCTCACTGGCCACCAAAGAGGGTGAGAAACCCTGGACCAAGGCCGAGTTGGCCGGGGTGATCTCCGAACTCCATGAGAATCGAGATCGGTTGGCACAGCTCCTGGCAAGCCAGGAGGAGGAACTCGAAGGCCTGATGCGAGACTCCGGGGACGGCGCGGGACAGGATCAGGCCGATCTCGGGGCGACCAGTTTCGAGCGCGATCAAGAGCTCATCGTGGTCAACAACGAGCGCGAGATGCTGGCGCAGATCGAGCGGGCCCTGACACACATCGAGGACGGCAGCTACGGCGTCTGCGAGTCCTGTGGGGAGCCGATCGGGAAGATGCGAATGATGGCCTTTCCGCGTGCCACACTGTGCCTGTCATGCAAGTCACGCGAGGAACGTCGCTGAACCACACCCGAAAGCGTCCGGTCACCAGCGCGTCGCATCCCGGTAGGACGCGGTCGCTGGCCTGGTTTGCCGGCTGTGCGACCGGAGGGTACTTCGTTGACGTCGTCAGCAAGCTGGTGGCCGTGCGATACCTCACCGATCGACCGGATGTCGAGGTGATCGGGAACTGGTTCAGGTTGCACCTGGTGCGGAATCCGGGCGCCGCGTTCAGCGCCGGCACCGAATTCACCTTCGCCCTGGCCTGCCTCGCGTCGGTCGCGGTCTGCGTCATCGGCTACCTCGTGGCCACGAGGTTGGCCGACCCGCTGTGGGGGATCGGTCTCGGCCTACTCTTCGGAGGTGTGGCCGGCAACCTGACCGATCGGATCATGCGAGCACCGGGGCCGATGCGCGGCCATGTGGTGGACTTTTTCCAGCTCCCGCACTGGCCGGTCTTCAACGTTGCCGATATGTGCATCAACGCAGCGGCCGCGGTGATCCTGGTGCAGACCTACCGACAGATCCGGATCGACGGCACTCTGGATATTCCCGGGGACACCTCCGGGGAGGCTTCCGGTGACACTTCTGGGGATCTTTCCGACGGCCAGGGCCGCGAGCGGTGACCGCGGAGGCCGACCACCGGACGCTCTTCGTCCCCGAGGGGCTGGAAGGTGAACGCGTCGACGTCGCGATGGCACGGCTGTTCGGGCTGTCGAGGACCAGGGCGGGCGACCTGGCCGGACAACGACTGGTGCGGCTCGACGGTCGGGAAGCCGCAAAGTCGGACCGGGTGAGCCAGGGCGCGGTACTGGAGGTGAGCATTCCCCGGCTGGCCGATCCACCGGCCGTGATCGGTCAGGAGGTCGCCGGGATCGAGATCCTCCACGACGACGAGTCCATTGTGGTGATCGACAAGCCGGTCGGAGTGGCGGTGCACGCCAGTCTGGGATGGCGAGGACCCACGGTCCTCGGGCACCTGGCGGCGGCGGGCTTCAAGATCGCCACCGGCGGGGTGCCGGAGCGGCAGGGAGTCGTCCAACGCCTCGACGTCGGTACGTCGGGGGTCATGGTCGTCTGCAAGTCCGAGCGGGCCTATTCGGCGCTCAAGAGCGCTTTCCGCCGTCGAGTCGTCGACAAGACCTACCACGCGTTGGTGCAGGGGCACCCGGACCCCCACGAGGGCACGATCGACGCTCCCATCGGGCGCCATCCGAAGGCGGACTACAAGTTCGCGGTCATGACCGACGGCCGGCACAGCATCACCCACTACCGCACTCTGGAGGCCCACCGCCACGCCAGCCTGTTGGAGGTCAAGCTGGAGACCGGCCGTACCCACCAGATCCGGGTGCACATGTCGGCGTGCAGACATCCGTGCGTGGGCGATCTGACCTATGGTGCCGACCCCACCCTCGCCGCGCGACTCGGGCTGGAGCGTCAGTGGCTCCATGCGATGCGGCTCGGCTTCGACCATCCGGAGACCGGCGCCTACGTCGAGTTCGCCTCCCGCTATCCGGACGACCTCGACCGAGCCCTGGATCTGATTCGAGGCCCCGATGGCTGAGGTACGCCTGCGGCGAGCGCAGGCGAACGACCTCCCCGAGGTGGCGGGGGTCTACCTCCGCGCTCGGCACGCGGCGTTCCCGGAGATGCCGGCGGCCGCGCACTCCGACGACGAGATCCGAGCGTGGATCGGGCAGTGGCATGCCGACGATGCCTGGATCTGGTTGGCCGAGGAGGACGACGCCGACGGCGGATCCCGCGTGATCGGATTCGCCCGCGTCGACGGTGACTGGCTGCATTCGTTGTACGTGGCTCCCCAGCGCCAGCGGGACGGTATCGGCTCGGCGCTGCTCGACCTGGTCAAGACACAGTGTCCCGACGGGTTCTCGCTGTGGGTCTTCGAATCCAACCGGACGGCTCGCCACTTCTATCGCCAGCACGACCTGGTCGCCGTGCGCCGTACCGACGGGTCGGGCAACCAGGAGGGGAGCCCGGACTTCGAGATGAGATGGCCCGGCACTCGTCCGCTCGATGATCTGCGGGCCGCCATCGATCGTATCGACGAGGATCTGGCGCGGCTGCTCGAGCTCCGAGCCGGTGTGACCGCGGCGATTCAATCCCACAAGGGGGCCGAGACGGGCCGTGCTGCTCCGCGGGATCCCGACCGCGAAGCCGAGATCGTCGCCAGGATGTCCGCGTTCGCCCCACGGCTCGGGCCCGACCGGATGGCCGCGATCATGCGCCAGGTGATCGCCCAGAGCCTGGACACCCGGACGGACCCGACATCGATCGGAAGCTGATCGCGGAAGGTCGCCGCTGACATTGGGCAAGAGTGCCGAACTACCGTGACGGCACGCTCGGCTACTATCAGCCGGCCGGGGCCGGCCACCGCCCGGCCCGCGCCGGATCACGGCGTCGGATCAAGCTCGGGCCGAACCAGGAACGGGAATCCAGACAGTGATGCGCAAACCACCGAATGTCCTCGCCCTCGCCCTCGCGCTAGCGGCCATGGCCCTTGCCCTGACCGGATGCGGTAGCGGAGGAGACGAAAAGGACAAGAGCGACACCAACGGCCTCGAAGCCAAATCGGCGTCGACGATTCTCGAAGAGGCAGTCGATGCGATGAACTCGCTCGAGTCGGTGCGGTTGAGCGGATCGGTGAACGCCGGGGGCGGACCGAACGAGATCGACTTCGTGTTGACCAAGGCCGGTGCCTGCCAGGGCACGGTGTCCTCGGATGCCGGTACGGCCGAGGTGATCCAGGCCGACGGCGAGTCGTTCATCAAGGCTGATCGGGGCTTCTGGGAGGCGGCCGCCGGCGCCGGGTCGGCCGATCAGATCCTTCAGTTGGTCGGAGACAAGTGGGCCAAGGCGCCGAACGGAGAGTCGGGCTTCGAGGCGTTCTGTGACCTGGACACTCTTCTCGAGGATCTGGACGGTGAGGCCGACGGAGAGAAGGGAAAGGTGACCGAGGTCGGGGACACCAAGGCGATCAAGGTCGCCGACGAGAAGGGCGAGGCGACCGCGTGGATCTCGTTGGAAGGCAAGCCGTACATCCTCAAGGTCGAGGCGACCGGCGATGACGAAGGCACCTTGACCTTCTCCGACTTCGATCAGCAGACCACGGTCGAGGCACCTGCCGATGGTGAGGTAGTGGATCTGGCCAATCCGGGTGGATAGCCGGCCGCGACCCGGCCGAATCCTCTCCCGAATCCGTTCTGTCGGAGCGTCCTGTGAGGATCTGATCGCCGGCCGGTTAAAGTAATCTCCTTCCCCGATCTTGGCCGGTATGAGTGAGCGAGATCAGCAGCCGTTGGCAGCCCACCAGATCCGAGAGGCGAGAGAGGGAGATCGATTGATCACGGTGTCGCAGTGAGCGAAGCGAGAGAGCGCATCGGCCTGCACCCGAGTGTGGTCGGTGCGGCTGCACTCGAACTGCGAGCGAGGGAACGACACAGCGAGGCGAGAGGGCGCGTCGCTCCTGACGTGGCTGTGCATCGTGAGGGTGCGCTCGACCTGCGAGCGAAGGAACGGCGATGAGCACGGATTCGTTCGTGCACCTGCACGTCCACACCGAGTACTCCATGCTCGACGGCGCCGCCCGGCTGGGGGACATGTTCGAGCGGACGGCCGAGCTCGGCATGAGCGCGATAGCGATGACCGACCACGGCAACGTGTTCGGGGCCTACGACTTCTACGCCAAGGCCAAGGCGCGGGGAGTGAAGCCGATCATCGGTTGCGAGGCCTATTTCACTCCCAATACCTCGCGATTCGAACGCAAGCGGGTGCGCTGGAACGACGGCGGCGACGACGACGTATCCGGCTCGGGCGCCTATACCCACATGACCCTGCTCGCCGAGACCACCGCGGGCCTGCACAATCTCTTCAGGCTCTCCTCGAGAGCATCGATGGAGGGCTTCTTCTACAATCCGCGTGCCGACCGGGAACTGCTCACCGACTACGCCGCGGGGCTGATCGGGACCACCGGCTGCCCGTCCGGCGAGATCCAGACGTGGCTCCGGATCGGTGACTACGCCAAGGCCCGGCAGGCGGCGGCGGACTTCCAGGACATCATGGGGAAGGACAACTATTTCCTCGAGCTGATGGATCACGACCTGGAGATCGAGAACCGGGTCCGCGAGGGCTTGCTGAGCATCGGCAAGGACCTCGGCATCCCACGCATCGCGACCAACGACTCGCACTATGTGCACCGCGCGGACGCACCCGCTCACGAGCACCTCCTGTGCGTCGGGACCGGTGCCACGATGGCCGACACCAAGAGGTTCCGCTTCAACGGCGACGACTACTACATCAAGTCTCCGGCTGAGATGCGCGAGCAGTGGGAGCACCGGCACGGCATGAAGGACGCCTGCGACAACACGCTGCTGATCGCCGAACGATGCGAGGTCGAGTTCTCCGAGGGCAACGGCACGCACATGCCCGAGTTCGAGGTCCCCGAGGGCGAGGACGAGAACTCCTGGTTCGTCAAGGAGGTGGAGAGCGGACTGCTGCGCCGATATCCCCAGGGTGTCCCCGACGAGGTGCGCAAGCAGGCCGTCTTCGAGACCAAGGTGATCATCGAGATGGGCTTTCCCGGCTACTTCCTGGTGGTGGCCGACTTCATCAACTGGGCCAAGGACAACGGCATCCGGGTCGGGCCGGGCCGCGGGTCGGGAGCGGGATCGATCTGCGCCTACGCGCTCCGGATCACCGACCTGGACCCGCTGCGGCACGGCCTGATCTTCGAGCGCTTCCTCAACCCCGATCGGGTCTCGATGCCGGACTTCGACATCGACTTCGACGAGCGCCGGCGCGGTGAGGTGATCCGCTACGTCACCGAGAAGTACGGCGAGGACCGGGTCTCGATGATCGTCACCTACGGCACCATCAAGGCCAAGCAGTCGGTCAAGGACGCCTCCCGGATCCTGGGCTACCCGTTCGCGATGGGGGAGCGGATCACCAAGGCGATGCCCGCCGCGGTGATGGGCAAGGATGTCCCGCTCAAACAGATCTTCGAGCCTTCGCACACCCGCTACGGGGAAGGGGGCGAGTTCCGCGGTCTCTACGACGCCGACCCCGACGTCAAGCAGGTCGTCGATACCGCGATCGGCATCGAGGGCCTCAAGCGGCAGTGGGGGGTGCACGCGGCCGGCGTGATCATGTCCAAGACCCCGCTGCTCGACGTGATCCCGTTGATGAAGCGTCCCCAGGACGGCGCGATCATCACGCAGTTCGACTTCCCGACCTGCGAGAAGCTCGGCCTGATGAAGATGGACTTCCTAGGTCTGCGCAACCTCACCGTCCTCGACGACGCACTGGTCAACATCTCCCGCAATACCGGCGCCCAGGTGGTGCTGGAGGACCTCGCCCTCGACGACCCGGCGACGTACGCGTTGATGCAGCGGGGCGACACCCTGGGAATCTTCCAGCTCGACGGCGGTCCGATGCGGGCGCTGCTCCGGTCGATGCGGCCGGACTGCTTCGAGGACATCTCGGCGGTGGGTGCGCTCTATCGGCCGGGTCCGATGGGCGCCGACTCGCACAACAAGTACGCGCGGCGCAAGACCGGCCGGGAGCCCGTCGAGCCGATCCACCCCGAACTGGGCGAGGCACTCGAAGAGATCCTGGGGGAGACCTACGGTCTGATCGTCTACCAGGAACAGGTGATGGAGATCGCCCAGAAGCTGGCCGGCTACACGCTGGGCCAAGCGGATCTGCTCCGGCGGGCGATGGGCAAGAAGAAGAAGGAGGAACTGGACCGGCAACTGGAGACGTTCTCGGCCGGGATGGCCGACCGCGGATTCTCCCAGCGGGCGATCAAGACTCTGTGGGACATCCTGGTGCCGTTCTCCGACTACGCCTTCAACAAGGCGCACTCCGCGGCGTACGGCCTGGTGTCCTACTGGACCGCGTACCTCAAGGCCAACTATCCCGCCGAGTACATGGCCGCGCTGCTGACCTCTGTCAAGGACGACAAGGACAAGATGGCGATCTATCTCAACGAGTGCCGCCGGATGAGGATTCCGGTGCTGCCGCCCGACGTCAACGAGTCCGATGCCACCTTCACCCCGGTCGGCCAGGAGATCCGATTCGGCCTGACGGCGATTCG
>JBOFLE010000067.1:0-32122 GCA_051657705.1 Nocardioides sp.
CGACCGACAACATCTTGGCCGAGGTGCCGAGCTCGAGGATGGGGAACAAGTCGGTCAGATAGTCCCGCAAGACATTGCCGGTGACCGAGATGGTGTCCTCACCGCGCCGGATCCGCTCGACCGAGAGCTTCATCGCCTCGACCGGCGCCAGGATGCGGAGATCGAGGCCGGCGGTATCCTGCTCGCCGAGAGCGGCCTCGACCTTGTCGATCAGGTTCGCGTCGTGTGGCCTGGTGGCATCCAACCAGAAGACCGCCAGTGCGCCCGTGGCGCGGGCCCTGGTCACCGCAAGCCGGACCCAATCGGCGATCGGCACATCCTTGGTCTGGCAGGCGCGCCAGATGTCACCGGCGCTCACCTGATGCTCGATCAGGACGGCACCGCCCTGATCGACCAGGCGGACCACACCGTCGGCGGCGATCTCGAAGGTCTTGTCGTGCGAGCCGTACTCCTCCGCCGCCTGGGCCATCAGCCCGACGTTGGGCACCGACCCCATCGTAGCCGGGTCATAGGCTCCGTTGGCCCGGCAGTCGTCGAGAACCACCTGGTAGATCCCGGCGTAGGAGGAGTCCGGGATCACCGCGAGGGTATCGGCCTCGTCGCCGTCGGGCCCCCACATGTGACCGGAGGTGCGGATCATCGCCGGCATGGAAGCGTCCACGATCACGTCGGAGGGCACATGCAGGTTGGTGATGCCACGGTCGGAGTCGACCATCGCCAGTCGCGGACCGGCGGCTAGGCCGTCGTGGATCGCCGTCACGATCGCCTCACCGCCCGGCAGCCCCGCCGCTCCCGCGAGCACCGCCGCGAGCCCGTCGTTGGCGCTGATGTCGGCCGCGGCAAGCGCGTCGCCGTACTCGGCGAAGACCTGGGGCAGGAAGCTCTCGACCACGTGGCCGAAGATGATCGGGTCGGACACCTTCATCATGGTGGCCTTGAGGTGCACCGAGAAGAGCACGCCCTGGGACTTCGCACGCTCGATCTGCGCGGCAAGGAACTCCCGGAGCGCGGCGATCCGCATCACGCTGGCATCGACCACCTCGCCGCCCTGTACCGAAATCCCGTCGCGCAGCGTGGTCACGGTGCCGGCCGGGTCGACGTGTTCGACGCGCAGGGTTCCCGGCTGGTCGACGACGACGGATCGTTCGTTGCCGCGGAAGTCGTCGGTGCCCATCGTGGCCACGTTGGTCGCCGACTCGGCGGTCCAGGCGCCCATCCGGTGCGGGTGCTGCCGGGCGTAGTTCTTCACCGAGTCCGGCGCCCGGCGATCGGAGTTCCCCTCCCGCAGTACCGGATTGACCGCGCTGCCCTTGACCTTGTCGTAGCGCGAGCGGACCTCGCGCTCGGCGTCGTCGTCGGGGCTCTCGGGATAGTCCGGGATCGCGAAGCCCTGGCTCTGCAATTCGGCGATCGCCGACTTGAGTTGCGGGATCGAAGCGGAGATGTTGGGCAGCTTGATGATGTTGGCGACCGGGGTCTTCGCCAGTTCGCCGAGTTCGGTCAACGCGTCGTCTACTCGCTGGTCGTCGGTCAGCCGCTCCGGGAATTGGGCCAGGATCCGCCCGGCCAGCGAGATGTCACGGGTCTCGACCCGCACGCCCGCCTTGGCGGCGTACGCCCGGACGATGGGCAGGAAGGAGTACGTCGCCAACAGCGGCGCCTCGTCGGTGTGGGTGTAGACGATGCTGCCGCCGCTGCCGGCCGTTGTTTGGGTCACGCTCGGACGCTAATCAACCTCCGCCACCTGAGCAAACTCCCGCGACCCGGCAGTTATCTGGCCAGATTTGCGGCGTGTCGCCAGACAACTGCCGGCTCGGCGTGGAGCGGTGATGACGTTCAGCGCTGCGGCGGGGTGAAACGCGTCAGATCGAAGCCTGTCGTGCGGACCAGACCGACGCCGCGGGCATAGTACGCGCTCTCCTCCCGGCCGGGATCCAGCGGCGTGGACTGATCGATGTGCACCGCCGAATAGTCCCCTGCGGGCACCTCGACCTCCGCCGCCAGCGTGATCACGACCGACCGGTCATCCGAGACGCCCGCGAGCCGCCCCCGCGAGTAGCCGTCGCCGACCCGGGGCTCCGCCGCCATCGCCAGCCCGGCCTCGGCGCCACCGACGCCCGCCAACCACGAACCGCGCACGGCCTTGCGGCCGAAGCGCCAGACGTTCCCGCGACCGTCCTCGGCGAAGTACTCCTCGGATTCCTCGACCAGCGTGCCGCGATCGTCTCGCACCACACTCCGAACCACCCTGGTGCGGATACCCTGGATCTCCCTGCTCGCACCGGACACGGTCACCGTCGAGATCAGGCGCCGCGGCCCACCGGCCGCCGAACGGTACTCCCAGACGCTGCCCGGGCGCAGCGGCAGATACGGATTGCCGATGCTCGTCACGAAGTCCGACGGAGCCGGGTCGGGTGTCGGAATCACCAACTCGTCGATACCGCTCGAACCGATCGTCTCCGGCATTCCCGCGGCGCATCCGGTGAGCATCAGCAGCATCGCGGCTACGGCCGAGCCGGATGTCGCGCGTCGGATCACTCGGGCGGCCACTCGACTGACCAACGGGCCGATCAATGGGGTGACCTGCACCCGGACAAGCATGCCAGCGCAGACCGGTATCGCTGCTAACGTCGGGTCCGTTCGAGACCCGGTTTCCGGGCACTGCTGACGAGACCGGCCGGCGAAGCCGGCTGACGAAGGAGGGGCTCTGTGAGCCAAGCGACTAAGCGCCGAGAGCACCGACCCGCTTGCGACCCGGCTCTGCTCGAACCACTACCCCACCAGGAGGACCAGTGAACACACCGGTCAAGATCGCCGTCACCGGCGCGGCGGGCCAGATCGGCTACAGCTTGCTGTTCCGGCTGGCCAGCGGCTCGCTGTACGGCGACCGGCCGGTCGAGCTGCGGCTGCTCGAGATCACGCCCGCGCTGAGAGCGCTCGAGGGCGTGGTGATGGAGCTCGACGACTGCGCGTTCTCCACGCTCGCGGGGATCGAGATCGGCGACGATCCCGAGACGATCTTCGACGGCGCTAACCTGGCGCTACTCGTCGGCGCCCGGCCCCGCGCCGCCGGCATGGAGCGCGGCGACCTGCTCTCGGCCAACGGCGCGATCTTCACGGTCCAGGGCAAGGCGTTGAACGAGGTCGCCGCGGACGACATCCGGATCGGCGTGACCGGCAATCCGGCGAACACCAACGCCTTGATCGCGATGTCGAACGCTCCCGATATCCCGTCCGAACGGTTCAGCGCCCTGACCCGCCTCGACCACAACCGGGCGATCTCGCAGCTCGCCGCCAAGACCGGCTGCGCGGTAGCCGACATCACGAGAATGACGATCTGGGGCAACCACTCGGCGACCCAGTACCCCGACCTGTTCCATGCCGAGATCGACGGCAAGAACGCCGCGGAACTCGTCAACGACCAAGCCTGGCTGGAGGACACCTTCATCCCGACCGTCGCCAAGCGCGGCGCGGCGATCATCGAGGCCCGCGGGTCCTCCTCGGCCGCATCGGCCGCATCGGCGACCATCGACGCCGCCCGGGATTGGCTGTTCGGATCCGCGGACGGCGACTGGGTCTCGATGGCGGTCGCCTCCGACGGCTCGTACGGCGTGCCGGAGGGCCTGGTCTCCTCGTTCCCGGTGACGTCCAAGGGCGGCGAGTGGGAGATCGTCCAGGGCCTGGAGATCAACGAGTTCTCCCGGTCCCGCATCGACGCTTCGACCGCCGAGCTCGCAGCGGAGCGCGAAGCCGTCGAACAGCTCGGCTTGGTCTAGGTCTGGTCCCGGTCGCCGGACCGCGGACACGCCGGCAAGAGACAGCGGAAGGGGCTAGCTCAGCGGATCCCGGATCCACGACGCCAGCAGCAGCGCCACGGCTCCCGCACCCAGCGTCAGAGCGGCGTCCAGCCTGCGGTTGCGCACCGCCAGCATGCCGGCCTGATCGTCGCTGAGCAGCACGCGCAACCCGCCCGCCAACACCAGGCCGAGCCCGATCAGCCGGACGCCGGGACGCCACGCACCGGAGACCACCACGACGAGACCGATCACCGTGGCCGCCATCACGGCAAGATAGAGCAAACCGCCGACCCGTTCCGGAATCCAGTTCTGGCGCGGCCGCCACGGACTGTCGCCTCGCTCGGCGAGGTGGGCGCCTCCGGGGGCATCGGCGTCCTTGTGCGCCCCGCCACGATCGGACGGACCGGTGCTCACCGGCTGACGCGTTGTTCGGCGATGGAGACCAGGTTGGACAACAACATCGCCCGCGTCATCGGACCCACGCCGCCGGGATTCGGCGAGACCCATCCGGCCACCTCCCATACGTCCTTGGCGACATCACCGGCGATCTTGCCCTCGACGCGCGACACGCCCACGTCGAGTACGGCAGCTCCGGGTTTGACCATGTCTCCCGTGATGATGCCCGGCACTCCGGCTGCCGCCACCACGATGTCGGCTTGCCGCACGTGGGCGGCGAGATCCGCCGTCCCGGTGTGACACAACGTGACCGTCGCGTTCTCGGAGCGGCGGGTCAGCAACAGACCCAGCGGGCGGCCAACGGTCACTCCGCGTCCCACCACCACCACGTCCGCTCCCGCGATCGCCACGTCGTGGCGACGAAGCAGTTCGACGATGCCGTACGGCGTACACGGCAACGGCGCCGGCCTGCCGAGCACCAGCCAGCCGAGGTTGGTCGGATGCAGACCGTCGGCATCCTTGGCGGGGTCCACCAGGCCGAGCACCTGGTTCTCGTCGCGGCCGCGCGGCAGCGGCAACTGCACGAGGTAGCCGGTGCAGGCAGGATCGGCGTTCAGACCCCGGACCGCGTCCTCGATCTCCTCCTGCCCCGCGACCTCCGGCAGGTCGACCCGGATCGACTCAATCCCGACCTCGGCGCAGTCCTTGTGCTTGCCGGCGACGTACCATCGCGAGCCCGGATCGTCCCCGACCAGCACCGTGCCCAGGCCCGGGACGACTCCTCGCTCCCGGAGGACCGCGACCCGGTGGGTCAGTTCGGACTTGATCGCCTTCGCGGTAGCGGTCCCATCGAGGACTTGAGCGGTCACGAAGGTATCTTGCCACTCGCGAGGGCGGGTCCGATTCCTGGGCACATGATGGCGGGCCGTGAGTCAGTGGGCGAAGTGGCGGGTGCCGGTGAAGTAGGTGGTCACGCCGGCCTCCGCGCAGGCGGCGACCACCTCCGTGTCTCGCACCGAACCACCCGGAGCGACGATCGCGCGCACCCCCGCCGCGATGAGGATCTCGGGTCCGTCGGCGAAGGGGAAGAAGGCGTCGGATGCGGCGACGGCGCCGCGCGCGCGGTTGTCGCCGGCACGTGCGACCGCTAGGTGACAGGAATCCACCCGGTTCACCTGACCCATGCCGATCCCGACCGACGCTCCGTCCCGGGCGAGCAGGATGGCATTGGACTTCACCGCGCGCACCGCCCGCCAGGCGAACTCAAGGTCCGCCAGGATCCGCTCGTCGGCGGGCTCGCCGGCGACCAGGCGCCATCGGCTCGTGTCGTCTCCGGTCGGGTGGCCTTCGGCATCGAGGCCTTCCGCGTCGATCCGGTCGCGTTCGGAGACCAGGAGGCCGCCGGAGATAGGTCGGGTTTCCACCCCGCCGCGGATCGGGGCCGCTGCCCGCAGGAGTCGCAGGTTCTTCTTGGCGGTCAGTACGGCGAGCGCGTCCTCGTCGTATGCCGGCGCGACGATCACCTCGGTGAAGATCTCCGCGAGGGTGCGGGCCATCTCGGCGGTCACCGTGGCGTTGGTGGCGATCACGCCGCCGAAGGCCGAAACCGGATCGCACGCGTGTGCCTTGCGGTGCGCATCGGCCGAGTCGGCCCCGATCGCGATCCCGCACGGATTCGCGTGCTTGACGATCGCCACGCAGGGCTGGTCACCGTGATCGTGGGCCGCCCGATGTGCCGCATCGGCGTCGACGTAGTTGTTGTAGGACATCTCCTTGCCATGCAGTTGCTCGGCCTGGGCGAGCCCGGTACCGAACCCGTTGTAGTAGAGCGCCGCGCGCTGATGCGGATTCTCGCCGTACCGCAGTGCCGCGGCCTTGTCCCAGGTGCCGCCCATCCAGCCCGGGAAGCCGGTATCTCCGGAGGTATCGGTCAACACGCTGCCCATCCAGGAAGCGACGTGGACGTCGTACGTCGCGGTGTGGATGAACGCCTCGGCCGCGAGCCGCTTGCGTTGCTCGAGGGTGAAGCCGCCCTCGCCGACCGCGGTCAGCGCCTCCGCGTAGCGCGACGGGGAGGTCAGGATCGCGACCGACGGATGATTCTTGGCCGCGGCGCGGACCATCGACGGGCCGCCGATGTCGATCTGCTCGACGCATTCGTCGGGCGGCGCGCCCGCGACCACGGTCTGAGTAAATGGGTAAAGGTTGGACACCACGAGGTCGAACGGCTCGATACCGAGCTCAGCGAGCTGTTTCACATGAGTCTCCAAGCGCCGGTCGGCCAGGATCCCCGCATGCACCGCGGGATGCAGGGTCTTGACCCGGCCGTCCAGGCATTCCGGAAACCCGGTGAGGTCCTCGACCTTGGTCACCGGCAGGCCCCACTCGGCGATGAGCGCGGCCGAGCCGCCGGTCGATACCAACCCGACGCCGGCACGGGTCAGGCCGCGCACCAAGTCTTCCAACCCGGTCTTGTCGTAGACCGAGATCAGCGCCCGCCGGACCGGGATTCGGTCCTCGGTGCCTTTCGTCGCCGCCGATCCGTGTCCTGCTTCACTCATGTACCGAACCGCACCTTCCTGTCTTTGACCGTGATTCCGACGCGTGCCATCCGGCCGACGTTCTCGACGAGCATCTCCCGCTCGGCGGCCTTGATCCGTTCGTGCAGCGTATCGACGTCGTCGTCTTCGAGCACCGGCACCGCGCGCTGGGCGATGATCGGGCCCGTGTCGATACCGCCGTCGACCACGAACAGGGTGCACCCGCTGAGCTTGACGCCGTAGGCGATCGCCTCCGCAGGGCCGTGCATGCCCGGGAAGGCCGGCGAGAGCGCCGGGTGGGTGTTGACCACTCGATCCGGGAAGGCGGCGAGGAACGACTCGCCGACCAGTTTCATGAACCCGGCCAGCACCACGACATCCGGGTCGAACCGATTCACGATATCGGTCACCGCACGATCCCAACCGGCCCGGGTCTCGAATTGGTCGACCTTGCGCACGAAGGTCGGTATCCCGGCCCGCTCGGCCCTCCGCAAACCCTCGATGTGATCGCGATCGGCGCCGACGGCAACCACCCGTGCGCCGTATGCCGGGTCCGCGCCGGCGTCGATCAGCGCCTGCAGATTGGTGCCGCCACCCGACACCAGAACCACCAGGCGCGCTGGCGAGGTCACGATTCCGGGGGCCGACACGCCCGGCAGTCTAATGGGGGCATCAACGAAGGTTCCGGTTGGGAACACCGTGGCTGATGGGCATGGCGCCGCACACCCTCGCCGTACACGCTACGGATTCGGGTCCAATCCAGACCGAGGCTGTCAGACCGGCGGGCGGGAGTCCGACGCGTTCCCGGTCAATCGGTCGGCCAGTAGAGCGGCATCACGTCCGACCCATCCGAGCAGCGCAGACCCTCGGCTACGGAGATAGCCGAGACCGAGATAGTGCAAGCCGGGAATTGGGCTCACACCAAGCGAGTGCATCCCGCTCCCATGCTTGGTCGCGCCCGGGATGTCGATCCACGAATGGTCGAGGCGGTATCCGGTGGCCCAAATCATTGCCGACACGTCGAGCGCAGACCCGTCGTGTGTGGTCAGGGTGGATCCCGAGGCACTGACGACCCGGTCGACCATCCGGACGCCCCGGCGACGCAGCCTTCGCGCAGTGGTGCCGATCACGGGCTCCCGATCACGGATCCGCGCGCCCAGCCATCCGGTCGCCGGCGCATCGATGACTCCGATGGCATCCAGAAGGCCGAATACATCCTGGCCGAGAACCCGCTGGGGAAGACCACGGAGCCCCCGACCGACGGCCAAGTGGACCTGACGTCCGGTACTGGCAACCTCGGCTGCGATCTGACATCCGGAGTTGCCACCGCCGACGACCACGACGGGCCCGTCAGGCAGTTCGTTCGGGCTGCGGTACTCCGCGGCGTGGATGCTGGGTACTGCCAGCGAATGGCGCGGCACGACCGGGCGCTGATACGGGCCGGTTGCCACCACGACCCTGGAAGCGCGCAGGCTGCCGGCAGTGGTGACGACCTCGAACACATCGTCCGTATGGCGCAGTTGCCGTACCCGGACGCCCAACCGGGCCGGCAGGTCGAACTCGCGGGCGTAGTCGGCGAGATAGTCGGCGACCTCATCTTTGCCGGGGTAGCGGTCAGGGTCGCCGGGAAACGACAGGCCTGGAAGAGAGCTGTAGCGGGCGGGCGTGAACAATCGGAGCGAGTCCCATCGGGCCCGCCATGACGAGCCGATCTGGTCCGCTCCATCAAGGAGCAGGAAGTCCAAGTCGACGGCGGCAAGGCTCGCGCCGAGCGCTAGCCCGGACTGTCCGGCGCCGATGACGATTACATCTCGGGTCACGAGGAGAAGCGTGCCGAGTCCACCGCCGAATCACTTGAACGAATCGGCTGACTCTCGCCACTCGACATGGCGGCCGAGCCATCTCGGCGCGGCGCCGAACATCCGGCGAAACGTGCGGCTGAAGTGCGCCGCATCCGCGAAGCCGGCTCCGTGCGCAGCGTCCGTCAGTGAGTGGGCCTCTCGGGCCAGGGAGATGGCGCATCGAAGCCGCTCCCATAGCACGTAGCGCCGAAAAGGGAGTCCCATCTCTTTGGCGAACACGTGGCCCAGCCGTCCCGGCGAGACATGGACCGCCGAGGCGACGTCGACCAGCGTGAGGCGATCATACGGACGACTGCGGATCAGTGCCGCGGCGTTGAGGACGTGGGTGCTTCGAGAAACTCGGCCCTGATCCTCAGGCGTCGCCGCCGACGTAATCGAAGTCAGCTCGCGGACAGCCGCCGCCGGTGTCCGCCACTTCTCGGGCGGCATCGCCTCGGCCCGGATCC
Organism: Nocardioides sp.; assembly: GCA_051657705.1. Taxonomy (GTDB): domain Bacteria; phylum Actinomycetota; class Actinomycetes; order Propionibacteriales; family Nocardioidaceae; genus Nocardioides. The sequence goes on from JBOFLE010000067.1 coordinate 9,042, forward strand.
AGGTGTCGGCGTCCGGCCCGGAACCCGCACCCAGCGTTGCCCCTGCCCGGGAGAATGGATCCAGCAACACCAGAATTGCCTCCGCGCTGCCGCGGACGATCGCGTGAGCCGTGTTGGCCGGCACCACCGCGAAGGTCGCTGCCTGCTGCCGCCCGCCTGCGTCGCGGAGAACAAACGGCTCGTGCCGCGAAACCAATAGCTGAACGGCGTGATGGGCGTGATCCTCAGCCGTGCCGACCTTGCCCGCGTAGATCAGGCGTCCGGGATCGATGGCGACCCAACCCGACCACTGTACGGTCGGCCCGATATCGCAGCGTGGGGTACTCGGCCCGGACATGGCAGGACCTCGGGTCATTGCGACAGCAGGCGTCGGCACCACCAGGTCATGGCCAAACCGCCCAGCAAGCCACCCAGGCCGAACAGGGTGACGCCATGCGCAAGCACGTCGCCGGCGAAGGGCGCCACCTCCCGCATCCGGCCGGGTCCGGCGGACCCACCGGACCACGCCGCGAGCACGGCGAAACCGATCCCGGCCACGACGCCGGCGCCCGCTCCCCGGCTCAACCCGTCCGACCACCTGGTCGTCGGATGAGCCCGGAAGGTGCGCGCGACCGCGCACGCCGCCACCACCACCGGCAACGCGATGAGCGCCCGGGTCAGCCAGGAACCGGTACCGGCGTCGGGTAGCGCCGCACTGAAGGGAAGCAACGGCAGCGGTCCGATCGCCACCAGGGTCGGTGACACCACGGTCCCGGTTCCTACCGCGAATCCCGGACCGAGCAGATAGGCGCCGCCGAACAGCACCGCGTTGGGCAGCAGCGTGCCGAGGGCGAGCACGAACAGCGCCGTATCGCCGGTATCGGCGTGCAGCCGCGACACGATCGTGGCCGCCGTCCCGAAGTCCGAGGCGAGCGCCGCCGCAACGACCCCGGCCGCCAACCACAGATAGCCCACCAGGATCGCGCGGGCTCCCAACGCGATCGGCCGGAGTACCGACATCGGCCCGGCTTCCGACAGCGCCAACCAGATGGCCGCACGACCGGACCCGGTGGCGATGCCGGCACCGCCGAATACCACCGATATCGCGATCGCCCCCCAGCTCGCCGTTTCGAGCGAGGGATCGCTGGTCCGGGAGGTGACCAGCAATCCGACCACGGTGATCGTCGTGAGGTACGCCGCCCCGAACAACGTAGTCGCCATCGGCACGGTCCAATCGCGCTGGCCGTCGATGATGCCTGATGCGTCGGGCCCGTAGCCGGACACCGAGTCGCCGACCCGATGCCCCAAGCGCCAGCACACCCAGGCACACATCGCGGTGATGCCGAGCGGGATCACCGTGATGTGGGTGCCGGCCACGAAGACTCCCGACCCATGAGCCGCGAGCCAGGCCAGGGCGGCCACCCGCAGTCCGTCCCGCGGCGCCCCGTGCACGCCCGCGTCGGCGACGAACCAACCGATCACCCCGATCGCGCAGAGCACCGTCAACGGTCCCGCCGCGGCGACCAGGCCACCCAGCGCGGCGACCAGCGCCAGTGGGCGGTGGTGGCGAGTGTCGGGCGGGCCGGCGGCAGGCGACGGCGGGGACAGTCGCTGGCCGGGTGAGAACAGGGAAGTCATCGATTCCATGATGACCGCGATGAACGCGCACAGCACTGAGGACGCGCCGGTTCGCCAGCTTTCGAACCCTCGCGTAACTTAGATCGAGTCATGGACAGCACCGGGTTCGCCGAGGTAGTTCGCCGCACGAAGGCGGACCGATGAACGACTCGACGAACAACGCCGAGGCGTTCGAGACGTTCTACCGGTCCGCTCGCACTCAGCTCCTGGTCCAGACGATCGCGCTCACCGGAGACTTCCCCGCCGCTCGCAGCGCCGTACGCGACGCCTTCATCGCCGCCTGGCATCACTGGCGGAAGGTCAATCTCACCGAGGACCCTGCCTCGTGGGTCCGCCCCGTGGCCTGGAACTACGCGACACGCCGGGCGACGGCGCGCGTCTGGCACCGCGACAAGTTCGATCCCGAGCTGAGACTGACGCTCCAGTCGCTCGGACGGCTCCCGATCGAGCAACGCAAGGTTCTCCTGCTGGCGGAACTCAGCGATAACTCGCTCCGCGACATCGCGCGGGAGGCCGGTGTCTCCGGCGCCCGCGCGGTACGCGACCTGTCGGCCGCGCGCGCTCGCTTTGCCACCGAGCGCGACTCACAAGCTCCGCTCGTGCAGCTCCTCGCTCCGCTGACCGAGATCGCCGAGAGCGCCAACTGGCCGCGCCCCTCGATCCTGCGCCGTGCCGGCGCTACCCGCCGACGGCTCCACACCGCGATCGGCGCCGCTGCCCTGCTGGCCTCCCTGGCGGCTGCCGGCGTGGCGGTCAGCGATGACGGCACCGTCCGTCCCGAACTCACCGCCGAGCAGGTCACCCCCAGCGCGGAGCCGGTCGAGGTCGTCGATCCGCCGGCGCCCGAACCTCGCCTCGTCAAGGCCGGCCTGCTCAGCGTCGACCAGGTGAGCCGCCTCTCGCCCGGCGCCGACTGGAGCAAGACCCGGACCCACGGGAACACCGAGGGAGACGGGCTGATGTTGCCGTGCCAGCAAGAGCGCTTCGCGGATCCCCAGGGCGCCGCCGCGCTGGTTCGCGAATTCAACTCGACACCCGGGAGACCGGCCCGCCCGGCGATGTCGGCGCTCCAGTTCGCGGAGCTGTCCCGCTCGTCGCAGTCGGCGGAGACCGCCTACGACAAGGTACTGAGCTGGTTTGCCGACTGCACCGAGCCCCGAATCCAGCTGGTGTCCGCCGAGCGCCTCGGAGGCGTCGGCGACCAAGCGATGCTGTTCACGCTGAGGTCGTGGAACAACCCGGCGACCACCCACACCGTCGGGGCCGCCAGGACCGGCGCGATCATCACCACGACCGCCGTCGCCTCGGCCGGCCGGCGCGGCACCGACGTGCGCGCGCAACTGACCTCGCTGGTCGCGGCCTCCGTCAACGACCTCTGCGGGAGAGCGGGAGCCGGTCGCTGCGCCGCTCCTCCCGAACGAGAGGCGGCCGCGCCGCCACCGGTCGGAAAGTTCCCGGGTCTGCTGAGCCAGGCGGACCTGCCTCCGGTGGGCAAGGTCACCGCCCCGTGGCTGGGTACCGGAGCCGAGCCGACGACCGAGAACCTGGCGTCGACCCGATGCGACGGCACCTCCTTCGCCCGAAAGCCGGTGCTGCGCAACCTCTCGCGCACCTTCGTCATCACCGATGCTCAGTTGCCTCCACAGTTCGGCCTGACCCAGACTGCCGGGCTGACTCGGCGCAAGCCTGCCGCGATCACGTTCACCGATGGCATCCGAAACCGGCTGGAGGGATGTGAGAAGAAGGATCTGGGCGCCTCGGTGACCAACCTGAAGCGCACCAAGACCGCCGACACGGAACTGTATGTGTGGGAGGTGCGCATCGAGGTCTCGGAGAAGAAGTCCGTGACGTACCTGATGTCGGTCATGCGGTCAGGCCGCCGCGTCGCTCAGGTGAGCTTCGTCCCGGCGCCGGGCGCCGAGATGACCGCCACGGACTTCATCGCCCTGTCGAGCCGCGCACTGGATCGCCTCCCCTACCTCGCCCCCTAGCCGACCCGGCAGTTATCTGGCCAGATTCGCGGCGTGTCGGCGTACAACCGCCGGGTCGGTCGCGATTTCGGGACGGGTGGGCCTATTGATGCTCGTCCAGTTCATGAGGTAGGTCACGCATACCGAGCAACGGCGAGAAGACCACCGGCAGGCAGGAGAGGGCCGCACCGGCCACCGCGATCCACAGCACCGGGCGGATGCCGAGAGCAGAGCCCAGCACGCCGCCGAGGAAGGCCCCGATCGGCATCACCCCCCAGACGAAGAACCGGATCGAGGCGTTCATCCGGCCCAACAACGGCTTGGGACACAATCGCTGCCGGAAGCTGACCTGGGTCACGTTGTAGACCACGACGGAGAAGCTGCCCAGCAGCGACCAGGCGATCAGGACCGGCACCGCGGGCAGCGTGAGCCCGCCGACGCTGGCTCCGGCCATCGGCAGGATCGCTGCCGCCGGGACCAGCGCCAGGGCGGACACCGGTACCGAACGCCCCTCACCGATCCACGTGTTGAGCCTGGTCACCGAGAGTGCGCCCAGGAGTCCGCCGACCGCCCCGGCCGCGAAACTCAAGCCCAAGGTAGCTTCGCTCAGGCCCAGGTCACGAAGCGCGAACAGCACGATCAGCGCAGCGGAGGACGAGCCGAAGAGATTGCTGATCGAGGTGCAAGCGGCAATCCGCCAGAGCAGCGGCTGCCTGACCACGAACGACACCCCCTCGGCGATCTCGGTGCGCAGCGGCCGCCGGGTCTCCGGGTCGGGAACCCGGTCGACGTGACGGATCCGGGACACGAACAGCGCCGAGGCGACGAAGCTCACCGCATCGATCACGATGGCTGCCGGCGCCCCGAGCAGCCGGACGAGAAAACCCCCGGCCGCGGGTCCGCCGACTTGTGCCACCGTGCTCGATATCTCCAGTTTGGCATTGCCCTCGGTGATCGACTTGGACGGCACGATCTCCGGGAGGTAGGACTGGTAGGCCACGTCGAAGAACACCGTCGCGATGCTCACGACCAGCGCCACGGCGTACATCTGCCACAACGTCAGCGCACCGAGCCACCAGCCCACCGGCAACGACAGCAGTGCGAGCCCACGGATCCAGTCGTTCGCGATCAGCACCCGCTGCTTGCGCCAACGGTCGACCCATGCCCCCGCGGGCAGGCCGATGACAAGGAAGGCGAGGCTCTCGAAGGTGGCCAGCAGGCCCACCTCCAGTTCACCGGCGCCCAACTCCCGGATCGCCAGCACCGGCAACGCCAGGAAGGTCAGTTGGGAGCCGACGAGGCTGATCGAACTGGCGGCGAAGAGCTGGCGGAAGTCGTGTTGCCGCAGCAGCCCGCCACGCCCGGCACGCACGTCGTCGGGTTCCGCGGTGGCGGGCCCGCCGGATGTCATGCCCGGCAGCCGGTACGGCGAACACCTCGGAGGGCCATCGCCAGGACGACAGCCGCGGCGGTGTCCGCCTGGCGAGTCATCTCCCGCCGGCCAGTATCTCCCGCATCAACCGCGCCGCCTCGGACGGGGTCTTGCCGACCCGGACGCCGACCGCTTCCAGCGCCTCCTGCTTGGCCGCCGCGGTACCCGACGAACCGGAGACGATCGCGCCCGCGTGCCCCATGGTCTTGCCCTCCGGCGCGGTGAAACCGGCCACGTAGCCGACGACCGGCTTGGTGACGTGGTCGGAGATGAAGGCAGCGGCGCGCTCCTCGGCATCCCCGCCGATCTCGCCGATCATCATGATCGCGTCGGTATCCGGGTCGGACTCGAAGGCCTCCAGGCAGTCGATGTGAGTCGTACCGATGATCGGGTCCCCACCGATCCCGACCGCGGTGGAGAACCCGAAGTCGGCCAGTTCGAACATCATCTGATAGGTCAGCGTCCCGGACTTCGACACCAAGCCGACCCGGCCGGGACCGCTGATGTCGGCCGGGATGATGCCCGCGTTGGACTTGCCTGGGCTGATCAGCCCAGGACAGTTCGGGCCGACGATCCTCGTGGTGCCCCGGGCCTGGGCGTGAGCGAAGAACCGGGCGGTGTCGTGAACCGGCACGCCCTCGGTGATCACCACGACCAGCGGCATTCCCGCGTCGGTGGCCTCGTCGACCGCGGCCCGGGTGAACGGCGGCGGCACGAACACCACCGACACGTCGGCCCCGGTCTCGGTCATGGCATCGGCGACCGATCCGAAGACCGGAATCGCCCGGCCATCGATCTGGACGCTCTCCCCGGCCTTGCGCGGGTTGACACCGCCCACGATATCGGTGCCGGAGGCGAGCATCCGGGTGGTGTGCTTCATGCCCTCCGAGCCGGTCATGCCCTGGACGACGACCTTGCTGGTCTCGGTCAAGAAGATTGCCATGCGGGTAGTCCTATCAGGTCCTGTCGAAGTCTTCGGGTCGCGCGGGATCAGGCAGGGTGAGGGAGGCCGGCCGACCCGGCATGAGCCAGTTCGGCGGCCTTGTCCGCCGCGCCGTCCATGGTGTCGACCATCGTCACCAGCGGATGGTTGGCCTTCGCGAGGATGCGCCGGCCCTCATCGACATTGTTCCCGTCGAGACGGACGACGAGAGGCTTGTTCCCCCAGGCGCCATCGGCTCGGCCGAGGATGTCGAGGGCTTGCACGATCCCTTCGGCGACCGCGTCGCATGCCGTGATGCCGCCGAAGACATTGACGAACACGCTCTTGACCTGCTGGTCGCCCAGAATGATCGCGAGGCCGTCGGACATCACTTGCGCCGACGCACCGCCGCCGATGTCGAGGAAGTTGGCCGGTTTGACGCCGCCGTGGCGCTCGCCCGCGTAGGCCACCACGTCCAGGGTGGACATCACCAGGCCCGCGCCATTGCCGATGATGCCGACTTCGCCGTCGAGCTTGACGTAATTGAGCCCCTTCTCCTTGGCAGCCGACTCCAGCGGATCCGCATCCTCGGTGATCTCGAAGGCTGCATGTTCGGGGTGGCGGAAGTCGGCGTTCGAATCCAAGGTGACCTTGCCGTCGAGAGCCTCGAGCCCATCACCCTCCAGTCGCACCAACGGATTCACCTCGACCAGCGTGGCATCTTCGGCGATGAACGCCGCCCACAGCTTCTTGATCACCTCGGCCGCCTCGGCGGCGACCTCGGCCGGGAAGCGGGTCGCCGCGACGATCTCGGCGGCCTTGCCGTCGTCGACTCCTACCAATGGGTCGATCGAGATCTTGGCAACCGCCTCCGGCTTCTCGACCGCGGTGACCTCGATCTCCACGCCGCCCTCGATGGAGGCAATGCACAGGTAGTTGCGATGGGCCCGGTCGACGAGGAAGGAGAAATAATACTCCTCGGCGATATCGGCGGTCGGAGCCAGGAGCACCCGGCGCACGGTGTGCCCCTTGATGTCCATCCCGAGGATCTCCGCGGCCTTGGCTGCCGCATCCGCCGGGTCGGACGCGAGCTTGACACCGCCCGCCTTGCCTCTGCCGCCGGTCTTGACCTGCGCTTTGACGACCACCCGGCCGCCGAGCTCGGCGGCCGCGGGTCCGGCGGTCGCGGCGTCCGTGACGACGAGCCCGAGGGTCACCGGCACATCGTGCTTGGCGAACAGCTCCTTGGCTTGGTACTCCATCAGATCCACGGGTCGGGTCCTGTCCTTCTCGGGGGACGTTTGCTCACTGCGAGGCACCTTAGCCGGGTACCGGCGTCGAGCCGATTCCGCCCCCGGCCACGGCCGGCCAGACCGTGGTCGGCGGCGGCGGCGACCCGTGAAACTTAGGATGGACTTAACAGTCAGAAGACCTTATTCGGTCGGCCAATCTGATTGACTGGCGCACAGCTCGCTTCGGGGGATGGCATGGAAGCAGCTGAAAAGTTCTCGGCAGGCAAGGGGAAGTCGACGGATCTAAGTACGAAATGATCACGTTGTCAACGGCCGCCTAGCGGCGTTCTGGCGAATTTTTGACTTGGTGATCGTTGAGTTAGGGTCGTCTTCCGCTGCTCACAAACCAACGACAGGTTACGCACTTTATGGGCAACCACCGAGCCCCCCGCCGCACACGCGGCGGATCCTCGGCACCGGCGACACATGCCGGCTCCCCTCGGCTGAGCGAACCTCGACGGATCAACCGGGTCGCCCTGACGGAGTCGGTTCCGTCGGAGTCGGCGCCTCCGGCAGTGACGACCACGACACCCGGCAAGCGCCGCGCGGTAAAGCACAGTTCCGAGCGCGCACCGATCAACCCACTCCTTCGAATCGTGCCCTCCGCACCGGTCTTGATGGGCGTCGCCGCGCTCGCCGTGTCGACCGGAGGTGTCGTCACAGCCACCCAGCCGGGGCTCCCCGGAGGGGTGACCGAACAGAAGGTTCAGGTCGTGGCCGCGAACGCGATGGGCGGGGCCAGCGAGACCGCGAGCACCGGTCGGCGCACGAGCGAGGTGAGCCGTAGCTCCGATCGTGGCGGCGCCACCGATGGCGCGACGGACGAGGCCGAGGCCAAGGCCGAAGAGCGCAACGCCGCCCTGGAGAAGGTGGACGACAAGGCGAATGCCCGGTCCAAGGTGATCGAGGAGAACCGCTGGGTGCTCCCGGTGGCCAGCTACACGATCAGCGCCAGCTTCGGTCAGTCCAGCGGCTTGTGGTCGAACCGTCACACCGGCCTGGACTTCAACACGGACTCCGGCGTCGCGATCGTCGCGGTCGCCAACGGGACCATCACCTCGACCGGCTCCGACGGCGCTTACGGCAACAAGACCGTCCTGACTCTCGATGACGGCACCGAGATCTGGTTCTGCCACCAGAGCGCTTTCGCCGCGTCCGAAGGCGATGTGGTCCGGGCCGGCGAGCTGATCGGATATGTCGGCTCGACCGGCAACACCACCGGTTCACACCTGCACCTGGAGGTTCGCCCGGGCGGCGGAGACCCGGTGGATCCGTTTGCGGCGCTGGTCGCGAACGGCGTCACCCCCTGACGACCTCCCGAGGCTCCGAAGTCTCAGAGCTTCTCGACAGGGGCGTAACGCAGGAGCAGCCGCTTCACGCCCGGTGAGCCGAAGTCCACCGATGCCACCGTCTTGTCGGCCTGGCCTTCGATCGCGACCACGGTGCCCAACCCGAACGTCTGATGCGAGACCCGGTCGCCGGGCTGAAGCGAAGGCACCTCTCGTGACGGCTTTGCCTTGGCCGCCGCATCGGCACGCAACGCCGCCGACGAGAAGTTCCGTCGACCGGCCGCCGTCGTCATCCGGGACAACTGTCCGGACCGCGGCCCGGCTCTACCCGATCCGAATGCGTCGCCGGAGAGGTCGGGCCGGTTCCAGCGTGTCTGTGCGGCCTCGGTACGACGCCAGTCGACGAGATCTACCGGAAGTTCGTCGAGGAATCTCGACCCCGGATTGTGCATCGGTGCACCCCATGCGGATCGGATGATCGCGCGCGAGACATAGAGCCGCTCCCGCGCGCGAGTCACCCCGACATAGGCGAGGCGCCTCTCCTCCTCCAGCTCACTCGGGTCTCCGAGCGCCCGGGAGTGCGGGAATATGCCTTCCTCCAAGCCGGTCAAGAACACCACCGGAAACTCCAGGCCCTTCGCCGTGTGCAGCGTCATCAGCGTGACCACACCGGAGCTCTCCTCGTCCGGCTGGTCGGGCAGATCGTCGGTATCGGCCACCAGCGCCACCCGCTCCAAGAAGTCCGCCAAGCTCGGCGTGACCAAGCCGGCGTCGACATCGGCAGGGTCGGCAGACGGCCCGGCGATCGGGTCGTCCGAGAACTCCCGGGCGACCGCGACCAGCTCGGCGAGATTCTCGACCCGGGTGGCATCCTGGGGATCGGTGGAAGCCTCGAGGGCGGCCAGGTAGCCGGTACGGTCGAGCACGGATTCGACGATGACGTCGGCGCGCTCGCCCGCCTCCACCATCGACTGGAGTTCCTGCATCAGGTCGACGAAGCCGATGATGTTCTTCAGCGACCGCGACACCAGGCCAGGCGCTTCCTCGGCCCGCCGCAGCGCCTCCCAGAAGGTGATCCGTTCCCGCTCGGACAAGGCCGTAACGCTGGCCTCGGCACGGTCGCCGATCCCGCGTTTCGGCGTGTTCAGCACCCGGCGCACCGATACCTCGTCGGCGGTGTTGACCAGTGCCCGCAGATATGCCAGCACATCGCGCACTTCACGGCGTTCGTAGAACCGGACGCCACCGACCACCCGATATGCCATCCCGGTGCGGATAAACGTCTCCTCGAACACCCGGGACTGGGCGTTGGTGCGGTAGAAGACCGCCACGTCGCCGGGCCGGGCCGCGTCCTCGTCGGTCAGTCGGTCGATTTCGCCGGAGACGAAACGTGCTTCGTCGCGCTCGTCGTCTCCGACGTACCCGATGATCCGGGCGCCGTCTCCGGCGGCCGACCACAGACGCTTCGGCACCCGGCCGGCATTGTGCCCGATCACCGCGTTGGCGGCGTTGAGGATGGTCTGGGTCGAGCGGTAGTTCTGTTCCAGCAGGATGGTCCGGGCGTTCGGGAAGTCGGTCTCGAAATCCAGGATGTTCCGGATGTTCGCGCCTCGGAAGGCATAGATCGACTGATCCGCGTCGCCGACCACCATCAGCTCGGCAGGCTCGACCCGCTCGGTGCCCGTGAGGCCGGGCTGGTCATCTTCCATGGCCTCGGCACACAGTTGGTGAATCAGGGCGTACTGCGCGTGATTGGTGTCTTGGTACTCGTCGACCAGGACGTGGCGGAACCGACGTCGGTAGCTCTCCTTGACTTCGGGAAACTGTCCGAACAGGTGCACCGTGGTCATGATCAGATCATCGAAGTCCAAGGCGTTGGCTTCGCGGAGCCGGAGTTGATAGAGACGGTACGCGGCGGCGTACGACTCCTCGGTCGGGTTACCGGCGTCCTTCGCCGCCTCGTCGTGGTCGCGCAGTTCGTTCTTGTGTGCCGAGATCCAGTGCAGGATCGCCCGGGGCGGGTGCTGGCGCGGGTCGAGGTCGAGGTCGCCGGACACCAGCGTCATCAGCCGCTTGGAGTCCGCGGCGTCGTAGATCGAGAAGTTGGACTTGAAGCCGATCTTGTCGATCTCCTTGCGCAGGATGCGCACACAGCTGGAATGGAACGTCGAGACCCACATCACTCGGGCTCGCGAGCCAACCAGTTCCTCGACTCGCTCTTTCATCTCCCCGGCGGCCTTGTTGGTGAAGGTGATCGCGAGGATCGAGCCCGGGTGCTCGTGTCGCTGCGAGACCAGCCAGGCTATCCGGCGAGTCAGGACCCGGGTCTTGCCGGATCCGGCACCCGCGACCACCAGCAGGGGGACGCCGGCATGCACCACCGCCGCTTGCTGCGAGTCGTTCAGCCCCTGGAGAAGCCGCTCGCCCTCGTCGGTACTCGCGGGCCGGATGCCGGACGTCTGCGCGGCCAAGGAGTGGGTACCCGCGGTTGGAGGATTCATTGCATCCCAACCCTACGCGCACCCGCTGACCCGTCCCGAAGTAGCGGTCGACCCGTCCTCAAGTAGCCAATACGCCACGACTGACAAGTGCGAAGACGGCGAAGGAAGCCTGGAGCCCGCCCGGTGGGTCATGGGGCGCCGGCCACCGGACAATCGCCAACCAACTGGAGATCGACCCGGCAGTTGGCCGGCGACACGCCGGGAATCTGGCCAGATAACTGCCGGGTCGGCTAGGTTTCGCCACGCATGGAGAAGCGTTGCAGCCGCCAGCCCGTGAACCAGACGCAGATCACGAGTACCGCCGAACCGGCCAGCACGGCGTACGTCGCGCCCACGGTCGCGTCGATAGCGATCTGATCCTCGATCGACGACGCGATCTGCCTCGCCCAGGCACCGATGCTGACCCAGCGAACGCCGTCCAGCAGGTTGCCCAGCAGCCCCTCCCAGAAGAAGACGAAAACCAGGCCGACGACGACCGCATGCCTGGTGACCGACGAGACCGCCATGAACAACGCCGTATACCCGGTCGCGGCCCACAGACCCGCGATCGTCCAGGCGACCGACACCTCAGGGCGGGCCGGGTCGTTGATCAGCCCCAGCACGAGCAGCGGTACCGCGCCGAACAGGATCGTCGCCGCCCAGGCCACGACGAACTTGCTCACGGCAACCGCGTGCCGGGAAATCGGCTTCGCCAACAGGTAGACCAGCGAGCCGTCATCGATCTCCGGGCCGAGCACCGACGATGTCGCCAGGAGCGAGATCAACGGCAGTGCGATCACCAACCCGAGACCCACCACGAGTTCCTCATACCCGACATCGGGGCCCGCCAACACCCGCACCACGACACCCAAGGCGATCAACAAGGCCGGGACAATCAGCAACATCAAGAACCGCTTCCGCCCAAACAGCGCTTGCGCGGAGAGCCTCGCGATGGTCCGGTTCACGACGCCACCAGGTAGGCGAAGACGCTTTCCAGCGATTCGTCGGTGGGAGCGACCTCGGTCAGCCTGATCGCCGAATCGCGAGCCACCAGCGGCAAGCGCACGGCGAAGGCCCCGAAGTCGCTGACCTCCACCTCCACCCCACCGCGCGGACGCAACGACACCGCCTGCACCGCATCCTCGGCCATCAACTTCGCCGCCAACAGGCGGTCGTCACTGGAACTGACCACGAAACGATCCGGTCGGTCGGTCATCAACCGACGGATCGCGCCGAAGTCACCCGAAGCCGCGTGCCGGCCCGCGACCATCACCTCGATCTGCCGGGCCACCTGCTCGACCTCCTCCAGAATGTGCGAACTGAACAACACCGTGCGGCCCTCGGCGCCCATCCGCCGCAGCAACTCCATGAGTTGCAGACGCTGGCGCGGGTCGACGCCGTTGAACGGTTCGTCGAGCAGGAGTACGCCGGGATCGTGCACCAGCGCGGACGCGATCTTGATCCGCTGCCGCATTCCCTTGGAATACGTGCCGATCCGCCGATCCGCGGCATCGTGGAGTTCCACCACGCCTATGGCGCGGTCGGCCGCCCCTCGGGAGTCGGGCAGCTTGTAGAGTTCCGCGTTCGCCTGGACGAACTGTCGTCCGGTGAGATAGCCGAAGCTGATCTCTCGCTCGGGCACCAGTCCGATCTGGCGATAGACGCCGGTGTTGCGCCAGATCGTCGCGCCGTCCAGCGTGGCCGTGCCCGCGGACGGGGCCAAGAAACCCGCCATCATGGCGATCAGCGTCGACTTCCCCGCTCCATTGGGACCGAGCAGCCCGGTCACGCCGGGTCCGATCTCCATGGTGATGTCGTTGACGGCAACCACGTTGCCGTACCAACGCGACGCGGCTTCCAGGCGCAGCGTGCTTGCTGGGACGTTCGGCTCGGAGGTCACCTGGCCGCCGCCCTTCGATAGCGCCAGGCCAGTACAGCGGTGCCGCCGGCGGAGATCAGCAGCGCCACCAGCAGATAGAGCAGTTCCATGGCCGTGCCGGTGGGCGGTGTGATCGCGATGTCCGCGGTATCGAGAGTCGACGAGGTGATGCCGCGATACAACGAGTACGGATTCAACAGACCGGCGTACTCTCCGAAACGGTCCGCGTTCTGACCATAGGCAATGTCCTGCACGGCCGCCACCGCGCCGAAGCCGAGCAGCAACACCGCGATGCTGACCACCACAGCGAACCCGCGCCGGGTCGACCAGGCACTGATCACTCCGGTCACGCTGGCCAGCATCGCCGCCAGCAGCAGTGCCATGAGAGCGGCGAGTCCCGCATCGACCACCTGCTCGGTCACGTCCGCGTCGGCGAGCAGAGCCCCGATCAACAACAACAGCACCGGGGTCAGCAGGAACACCAGCAACGCAGCCGTGAGCGAGCACCATCGCGTCAGGGCGTAGGTCAGCGACCGCAGCGGGCGGGCCAGGTAGAGCACGATCGAGCCGTAGCGAAGGTCGCGAGAGAACAGGATCGGTGCCTGCGCCGCGGCGAAGACGCTCAACAACGCCTGCGTCTGCCCGGCGTACGCCACATAGTCGATCGGCAGCTCTTCGAGATCGGTGAACACCATGATCGAGACGATGATCAACGCGGGCAGCAGATTGAGCGCGAGCAACACGAACGGCAGGATCTTCGACTTGTGTGACCGGCCGATCCCGAACGCGTGGCGCAGCCCGCTGCCGAACAGCGCCAGCGCCACGGAGCTCTCACCGAGTCGCGGCCCGGCGTAGGGCCGGTAGCCGATGTCGTGGATAACACCCGTGCGGCGGGCAGGCGGGGCCGGCTGAGTGCTCATCGGGCTGCTCCGGCCGTGAAGACGTCCTCGATCCGACGGTGATCGGCCTGGATGCGCACCAATCCGACGCCGACCTCGCAGGCCGTGTCGCGGATCAGGTCGTAGGCCGCCTCCGAGGCGACTTCGCCGATCTCGATCTGCTGGCCACGCGGCCGGCACGGCAACCCGGCTTCGTACAAGGCCTTCCCCATCCTGGTCTGCGCACTCTCCTGCGTGTCGTCCGCACCGATCACCTCGATGAGCACGGTGCCCGTCGTGACCAGAAAGTCGGTGGTCGCGGACGCGCGAAGCAGTCTGCCGCCGTCCAGCACGATGACGTGATCGCTGACCCGCTCGAGCTCCCCGAGCAGATGCGAGGTGACCAGCACCGCGATGCCGAAGTCGTGACCGATCCGGCTGATCAAACCGAGCATGTCGTCGCGAGCCGCCGGATCGAGGCCGTTGGTCGGCTCGTCGAGCATGACCAACCTGGGATCGTGGGCCAGCGCCTGAGCCAGCTTGGCGCGCTGTTTCATGCCGGTGCTGTAGCCACCCATCGGACGGTAGCGCTCCTCCAGCAGCCCGACGTGCCGGAGTACGTCGGCGGCGCGTTCCCGAGCCGCGGTCCGCGGCAACCCGGACATCTGGGCGAGGTGAACCACGAAGTCGCTGGCGCTCACGTCCGGCGGCAGGCAGTCGTGTTCGGGCATGTACCCCACGGCCTGCCGAATCGCCGACCCCTGACTCTGGGGGTCGTGCCCGAGCACGTCGGCGCTGCCGGCGGTCGGCGTCAACAGGCCCAACAGGATCTTGATCAATGTCGACTTGCCGGCCCCGTTGGCGCCGACCAAGCCGGTGACGCCGTCGCCGATGGTGATATCGAGGCTCTCCAGGGCAGTGACCGCGCCGTAGTGCTTGGTGAGGTCGCGGGTAGTGACGATGGTGCCGGACGAGCGATCGGTCGGCGGGGCCGTGCTCGGTACGCGGTCCGGTCTCGTCACGGCTTCGACTCTAGAGCGTATTGCCCTGATGCGGCTCGGGGCGCGCCCCTGATCGCTCCCTGAGAGTCATTAGGGTTGACCACTATGGAGATACTTCAGAACGTCGTCCTCGTCGTTCACCTCTTGGGCTGGGCTGCGCTGTTCGGGGCGACGGTCGCCCAGGCGCGCGAACCCGAGAAGCGGATCACCTGGCCGATGCGTGACGGCATCGGCACCGCAGTAGTGGCGGGCTTGGTCGCGGCCGGACTGCTGGAAGCCGGCGACGACCCCGTCGATCACGCCAAGATCGGGGTCAAACTGGTGGTCGGCCTCGTCGTTATGGGTCTGGTGATGGCGAACATGCGGAAGTCCCGGATCAGCGACCGTCTCTTCTTCTCGATCCTCGGCCTGACCGTCCTCAACGTCGCCGTCGCGACCCTTTGGTAGCCCCGCCCGCGCGCCGACGCGTCACAAATGCACGCCGAGACGTCACCAACGCAGCCTTTCGGGCCGGTGCTCCACCGGCTACTCACACGCGAGGTCACGGCGCTGCATCCGGCCGTCCCTCACGTGGCTACTACGGGACGGGTCGGCCGCTACTCAAGGACGGGTCGGCGGGGCTCATGCTGCGGCAGCGCTGAACTGGGCGTCGTACAACCTGGCGTAAGCACCGCCGTCCGCGAGAAGGGACGAGTGCGTGCCCTGTTCCACGATCGCGCCGTCTTCCATGACCAGGATCAGGTCGGCATCACGGATCGTGGAGAGCCGGTGGGCGATGACGAAGGAGGTCCGGTCGCTGCGCAATGCGGACATGGCGTGCTGCAACAACAGTTCGGTACGGGTGTCGACCGACGATGTCGCCTCATCGAGGATCAGCAGGGCCGGATTCGAGAGGCTCGCGCGGGCGATCGTGATCAGCTGGCGCTCGCCCGCCGAGAGGTTGGAGCCCTCCTCGTCGACCACCGTGTCGTAGCCGTTGGGCAACGAGCGCACGAACCGGTCCACGAACGCGGCGCGTGCCGCATCGAGAATCTCGTCCTCGGTCGCACCCGGCCGGCCATAGGCGATGTTGTCCCGGATCGTGCCACCGAACAGCCACGTGTCCTGCAGAACCATGCCGACCTGGCGGCGCAGCTCGGCGCGCTGCATCGTGGCGATGTCGGCACCGTCGAGGGTGATCCGGCCCGCATTCAGTTCGTAGAACCGAAGGATCAGATTGACCAGGGTGGTCTTGCCGGCACCGGTCGGCCCCACGATCGCCACGGTCTGACCGGGCCGGGCGACCAGGTCCAGATTCTCGATCAGCGGCCGCGCCGGGTCGTAGGAGAAGCTGACGCTCTCGAAACGCACCTCACCGCGCCGCGCGAGGCCAGGATCCGCCGAGGCCGCAACCGGGTCCGAAGTCTCCTCGGGAGCATCCAGCAACTCGAAGACCCGTTCCGCCGACGCGACGCCCGACTGCAACAGGTTGACCATCGAGGCGACCTGGATCAATGGATGGGTGAACTGCCGGGAGTACTGCACGAAAGCTTGCACCTCCCCCAGCGACATGCTCCCCGATGCCACCCGCAAGCCGCCGATCACCGCGATCAGCACATAGGTCAAGTTCCCGAGGAACGCGATGATCGGCATGATCAGGCCGCTGACGAACTGGGCTCCGAACGCGGCCGAGTACAGCTTGTCGTTCTCCTCGGCGAAGATCCGCTCGGCATCGGCGGAGCGACCGAACACCTTGACCAGTGAATGACCGGAGAAGGTCTCCTCGACGTGCGCGTTCAGGGTTCCGGTCCGCCGCCACTGGGCGATGAAGAGGCCCTGAGACCGTTTCATCACCACGCTGGTGACCAGCATCGACAGTGGCACCGAGACTAGCGCGACGACGGCCAACAACGGCGAGATCCACACCATCATGGCCAGCACCGACACCACCGTGAGTAGGGAGGTCAACAGCTGACTCAAGGTCTGTTGCAAGGTCTGGCTGATGTTGTCGATGTCGTTGGTGACCCTGCTCAAGAGTTCACCGCGTGGCTGCCGGTCGACGTAGCTCAACGGCAGGCGGTGCACCTTGTCCTCGACATCGGATCGCAACCGATAGACAGTTCGCTGAACGACGTCGTTGAGGACATAACCCTGCACGAACGCGAGCGCAGCGGAGACCAGGTAGATCGCCAGCACGACCAGCAGTACCCGCCCGACCGCGCCGAAGTCGACACCCACGCCAGGTACGACGTCCATCGCCGAGAGCATGTCGGCGAACCGGTCCTCACCTCGGTCCCGGGCCGCCTCGATCGCCTCCGCCTTGCTGATACCGGACGGGAGCCGGCTCCCGATCAACCCCGTGAAGACCCGATCGGTGGCCATACCGAGGATCCAGGGACCCACCGCGGACAGGGTCGCCGATCCGGTCGCCAGCACGGCGACGCTCATCACCAGCCATCGCTCCGGACGCATCTGGCCGACGAATCTGCCTGCCGAAGAACGGAACGTGAGGGCCTTTCCGCCGACTTGTCCGGTACTCATCGGCCCGCGCCCCGGACCCGGCGCACCGACCACGCGTTCGGTCTCCTTCATCCGGCCGGTCCCGGTGGCCGCGGGATCGTCGCTAGCGGTCCTCATCAGGCTGCCTCCTCCGCGCTGAGCTGCGAGGCCACGATCTCCCGGTATGTCGGGCAACTCGCCACCAGTTCGTCGTGGCGGCCGCGACCGACCACCGTGCCGTCGTCGATGACCAGGATCAGGTCGGCGTCCCGGATCGTCGATATTCGCTGGGCCACGGTCAGCACGGTCGCGTCCCGGGTAAGGGGTCGCAAAGCGGCTCGCAGCCTGGCATCGGTGGCCAGATCGAGCGCCGAGAACGAGTCGTCGAACAGATAGATCGCCGGCGCCTTGAGGATGGCGCGAGCAATGGCCAGCCGCTGCCGCTGCCCGCCGGACACGTTGGAACCGCCCTGGGAGATCGCCGAGTCCAGCCCGTCGGACATCGCGGCCACGAAGTCGCGCGCTTGGGCGATCTCCAGCGCCTCCCAGAGTTGCTCGTCGGTCGCGTCGGGGTTTGCGTAGCGCAGGTTCGAGGCGACCGTGCCGGTGAAGAGGAAAGCCTTCTGGGGCACCAGCCCGATCTGCGCCCACAGCACCTCCGGGTCGATGGAGCGAACGTCCTCTCCAGCAACGGTGATCCGGCCCCGGGAGGCATCGATCAGGCGTGGAATCAGGTTGAAGAGCGTGGTCTTTCCGGCTCCCGTCGAGCCGATGATCGCGATGCGCTGACCGGGTCCGACGGCGAACGAAATGTCCCTGAGCACCGGATGCTCCGCGCCCGGATAGGAGAACTCGACGTCCTCGAAGGCGAGTTCGCCGGGGCGCGACAGCATGCGCACCGGCTCGGCCGGGGGCTGGACTGAGGAGGTCACCTCCAGCACTTCGGTGATCCGGTCGGCGCACACCGCGGCACGCGGCAACTGGATCAGAGTGAACGTCGCGATCATCACCGAGATCAGGATCTGCACCAGATACGCTAAGAACGCGGTGAGCGCGCCCACCTCCATCGCACCCGAGTCGACCCGCTGCCCACCGAACCAGATCACCGCCACCGACGAGAGGTTGAGGATCACCATCACGCTCGGGAAGAGCAACGCCTGCCATCGGCCGGCGCGTACGGCGACACCAGTCAGCCCGGCGTTGACATCGGCGAAGCGTGCCGTCTCGTACGGTTCACGCACGAAGGCACGCACCACTCGAAGGCCGGTGATCTGCTCGCGCAGGAGCCGATTGACGTCGTCGATCCGCTCCTGCATCGCCTTGAAGGCGGGCACCATCCGGGTGACCACGAACGCCGCCGATCCGATCAGCGCCGGAATGGTCACCGCCAGCAGCCAGGAGAGACCGAAGTCCTCGCGCATCGCCATCAGCACGCCGCCGATCATCATGATCGGGGCCGCGACCAGGAAGTTGCAGACAGTGAACAGCAGGGTCTGCACCTGCTGTACGTCGTTGGTCTGCCGGGTGATCAGCGACGGCGCGCCGAACTGCTGCACCTCACGGGTGGAGTACGAGCCGACTTGTCGGAAGATCGCGGTCCGGATGTCACGTCCCACGCTCATGGCCAGCTTCGCGCCGCACCAGACCACGGTGATCGACCCGGCGATCTGGATCAACGAGACGACCAGCATGAGGCCGCCGGCAGACATGATGTAGTCGATGTCGCCGCGAGCGACCCCACGATCGATGATCTGGGCGTTCAGGCTCGGCAGGTACAACACCGCCACCGTGGACACGAACTGCAGCACCACGACCGTCGCGAGCAACAGCCGGTACGGCCGGACGAACTCGCGGGTCAGCCGAATCAGGTTCACGAGTGGCCCTCTCGTCGTCGCGTGTCGTGGTCCGGTTCGGTCTCGGGCACCGGCGACCGTTCTCGGGCTACTCCGTCCAGCACCACCGAGACCACCTCCTCGGGAGAAAGCAGCCTTCCGTGCGCGATCTCGTAGTGACTGCCGGAGAAGGTGAGCAGCCTTACCAGGTGCATCAACTCATCGACCGAGACGGCCAGCTCCCCGGGCGCCGGGGCGACGTAGGCCGCCGCCTTGGCGAAGATCCGTTTCCGCTCCGGTGACCGATGCCGGGCGGACTCGGGTGGAGCGACGATGCCCATGGCGCGCATCAACCCGAAGATCGACGTCAGGCGCTGTTGCAGCAGCTCGACGTAGCGGATCAACCGCTGACGCAGCGCCACATCGGTCGGCAGCGCGTCGAGCGCGGCTTCGAACGGTGCCAGATCGAAGGCCGCCGCCAAGGTCTGCTCGATCAGATCCTCCTTGCTGTCGAAGACGACGAAGATCGTCCCCTCGGCCACCCCGGCCGCCTCAGCGATCTGCTTGGTCGTCACCCCGCGCCCGTGCTCCATGAGCAGGGGAAGCGTGGCGTCGATCAGGACCGTCCGGCGTTCGGCCGGCGCGAGTCGGGGAGCACGGGTCACCCGCCCCACCTTAGATGAGTGAGCGCTCACTCACAACTGCGGTGAAAGGTCACAAACACATGGTGAGGCGTCACAGAAGATCGCCCTATGTGACGCCTCACCGTGTATTTGTGACCTTTCGGCCTGCTTTTGTGACGCCTCGGCGCTTAGGGGGCTAGGCGTTCCGTACGCCAGTCCGCCACGCCCGAGCCAGTCACCGAACCCGGGCCAGTCGCCGGATCCAACGAGATCACAGTCATCGGGTCGGCGGGATACCGGCGATATACGAGCCTGTCGTGCATTCGGCCGGGGCGGCCCTGCCAGAACTCGACGGAGGACGGGACGACCCGGAAACCACCCCACTCCTCGGGTACCGGCACCTCGTCGGGATAGGCACTCTCGTACTCGGCGTACGACGCAGTCAACTGATCGCGCCCCGCGACGACACGTGATTGCGGCGACGCCCAGGCGCCGAGCCGAGCATTGCGGGGGCGAGTCTCGAAGTACGCCGCGACCTCGTCCCGCGACACCAGTTCGGCGGATCCGTCGACCCGGACCTGCCGTTCGAGCGGATGCCAGGGGAACAATACCGAGCAGGCCGGATTCGCTCTCAGCTCAGCACCCTTGCGTGAGCCGAGGTTGGTGAAGAAGACGAAACCGCGATCGTCGTACCCCTTGAGCAACACCATGCGAGAGGAAGGACGAGCATCGGCCGACACGGTGGACACCACCATCGCGTTCGGTTCATGAAGCCCGGCCGCGACCGCATCGGCGAGCCAACGCCGGAACATCTCGATCGGATCGGCGTCCAGGTCATCTTCGGTCAACCCACCGCTGGCGTACTCACGTCTCAACGCTCTGAGATCAACCGGGTCCATGACGGAGACAGGCTAGCCGAACTCGCCGAAGCTCTCGACGAACTCCCGGGTGTGAGCTCCGGACTCGCCGAGCCGGTCACCGAGCTTGGCCAGCGCTTCGCCGACCGCGCCGAGCGTGTCGCCGATCGTGTTCATCGCCACTGCCAGCTCGCCGAGCCGCTCGGCCGAGCCACCCAGATCGGTGGTCGCGGTCACCAGCTTCTTGGACGGACCGTCCATCAGCGGCACCCTGCCCAGCCCCTCGGCCGCTTCGGCGATCCGTTCGACGCCCTTGCTCACCGACGAGGCGATCTCACCAAGAGCCCCGGCGGCGTCCCTCATGGTGTCTCGGACCCCATCCTGGCCGCCCTCGCCGACCAGAGCGAGCGCAGCCGCGCGCGACTGCGCTCCGGCCCCGGCCAAGGCATCGGCGATCTTGTCCAGGTAGCCCGGGAGCGCGGCCAGAACCTCCAACGAACCCTGATGTTTGATGACCAGCTCGACGGCGTCACCCATCTGATCCGTGTCGAGCCTGCCGAGGATCGCGCCAAGGTCCATGGTTCGGAACTCTATGCCAGAGGGTGTGCACACTTCGGGCACGGTGCAGAATCAACTCATGCGCGACGTAGCGACCCCCGAGAAGGCAACCCCAGAAAAGACACCCCCAGAGAAGGCGGGGCCCGACAGCACGGTCCATCACGGACTCGAAGGCATCGTGGCCTTCGCGACCGAGATCGCCGAACCGGACCGGGAGGGCTCCGCGCTGCGCTACCGAGGCGTCGACATCGAGGAGATCGTCGGCCGGGTCCCGTTCGAGAAGGTCTGGGGGTTGCTGGTCGACGGCAGCTACGAACCGGGGCTGCCGCCGGCCGAACCGTTCCCCATCCCAGTGCATACCGGCGACATCCGAGTCGACGTACAGGCCGCGGTCGCCATGCTGGCGCCGATCTGGGGCATGAAGCAGTCCTACGACGCGACCGATGCGGAGGTACGCGCCGATCTGAGTCGGGCCGCGGTGATGATCCTGTCCTACGTCGCACAGGCCGCGCGTGGACTCAACCGGCCCATGGTGCCTCAGGCCGACGTCGATCGCGGGCGCACGCTCGCCGAACGATTCATGATCCGCTGGCAGGGCGAGCCCGATCCCAAGCACGTGAAGGCCGTCGACGCCTACTGGTCGTCGGCCGCCGAGCACGGCATGAATGCCTCGACGTTCACCGCCCGGGTGATCACCTCGACCGGCGCGGACGCCGCCGCCGCACTGTCCGGGGCCATCGGCGCGATGAGCGGCCCTCTGCATGGCGGCGCGCCGTCGCGCGTGCTCGGGATGATCGAGGAGGTCGAGAAGCGGGACGATGCGCGCGGCTATGTCCGGGAACTGCTCGACGCCGGCGAGCGGCTGATGGGCTTCGGCCACCGGGTCTACCGAGCAGAGGACCCGAGGGCACGAGTCCTACGGCGTACCGCCCGCGAGTTGGCCGCGCCGCGGTACGAGGTCGCCCAGGCATTGGAGCGGGCCGCGTTGGCCGAGCTTCGCGAACGCCGCCCCGACCGCGTCCTGGAGACCAACGTCGAGTTCTGGGCGGCCATCGTGCTCGACTTCGCGAGAGTGCCGGCCACCATGTTCACCTCGATGTTCACCTGCGCTCGAAGCGCGGGTTGGGCAGCGCACATCCTCGAACAGAAGCGGACCGGTCGGCTCATCCGACCCGCGGCGATCTACACCGGGCCGGCCGCGCGCCCGACCACCGAGGTACCCGGCTGGCACCGGGTGTGGGGCTGAAGGTTTCAAGAGACCCCCTCGCCCCGGCGGGCAGCGCGTAGTTCGGCTCGGCCACGGGTCAGCCGGGAAGGTCTCCTCCGGGACTACCGCCGGATAGCCCGATCGGATCATCTCGTCGTCATCTGCGCCGGCATCATGACAAGTGGCGCCCGCCCTGGTTCATGCTGCTCCGGGGGAAGGTCAATCTCGGGACCAACTTGTTCATTTTCCGTGGGGGGACAATGAAGAGACTTCTCGTACTGAGTGCTGCCGGAGTGTTGATCGCGGTCGGCGCCAGCCAGGCCCAGGCGTTGGCCGCGGGGACTTATTCTCAGCGCCTCGGCAACTCCGCGACCTCACAGACCTGGAGCGTGAGCGCCCGGACGGTGACGTTGACGGTGACTCCGTCGGCGAGGGACGTCGGAACGGACACCGACGGCAGGTGCGTCGACAGCGCGTTCGACTGGCGGGTCTCCGACGGCGGCCACTATGACGCACGCATTGTCCGGGTGTGCGATGGCTCGGGCCTGAAGAGCTGGACGTTCACCGAGCGCGGCACCGCACCCTTGACCGGTGAAGGACGGGCCCGTGGGTGCCTGGTGACGGGCACCGCGGCCGACGGCACCGGAGGCAAGGTGACCGGCTGCAGCGTCACCGTGGGTACCGGAGTGCCGACGTGCGGCTCGTACGCCGTGTCGTGCGTGGTGCTGCTGCGCGGCACGTGGACTACCTACCCGGCGACGAACCA
>JBOFLE010000068.1:0-2629 GCA_051657705.1 Nocardioides sp.
AACACATCTGTGTAGACTCATGTGTAAGGAGACACACATGGCAACCAATCTAGCGATCGACCCCGAGTTGCTCAACCAGGCGCTGGCGGTCAGCGGCGTGCGCACCAAGAAGGAAGCTGTCACCATCGCGCTGAAGGAGTTCATCGCGCGCCGTGAGCGTCGCGAGCTACTGGAGCTCTTCGGCTCACTGGAATGGGACGAAGGCTACGACTACAAGAAGGAACGCCGCACCGGTGACCGGAAGCTGGGGCTCCTGGACGAATGACCCTTCTGGTCGACACCAGCGTCTGGTCACTGGCGTTCCGGCGGAATGCGCCGCCGGACGTCCCGGAGGTCGCCGCGCTGGCTTCAGCCCTTGCCGGCACCGAGGACGTGGTGACCACCGGCATGACTCAACTGGAACTCCTCCAGGGGTTCGTCCCCGGACCGGCCCGCCAGAGTCTGGCCCGACGATTCGCGGCGATAGCGTTCGTCGAGCCCCGGCGCGACGACTACCTGACCGCCGCGAACCTGGGACGCACCTGCCGCGCGGCCGGGATTCAGCTGGGAGTCGTCGACCTCATGATTGCCCAGCTCGCCATCGCGCACGACCTCACGCTCCTCACCACGGACCGGGACTTCACCCACGCGGCGCGGCATATCCCGCTCCGGGTCTGGCGGTCGCCATCCGGCGGTGGACACTGAGCTGGGTCCTAGCCGCGCAGGCGCTCGCCGGCGGGGTCGTAGGGCGGCTCGTCGAGGATCGTCGCCGGGAGCAGGTCGCCGAGTACGGCGACGCTCACCGGCTCGCCGGATGCCGAAGCCTCGCGATCCACGCAGGCGAGAGCGAGACTCCGCTCGACGTGATGTCCGAACGAACCCGAGGTCACGTAGCCCACCGGGCGATCGCCGATCCGGACGGTTTCCTCCCCGACAGCGTCCGCGGATCGGGCCGCGACATCGAGGAGGACCAGGCGCCGGCTCGTCGGAGTCTCTCGTTCGGCCCGGGCCGCCGCCTCGCCGACGAAGCCGGACCTGGACCAGTCCACGAACCTGTCCAGCCCGGTCATCTGAGGGGTCATCGCCTGGGTGAAATCGGCGGACCAGACGCCGTACCCCTTCTCCAGCCGAAGGCTGTCGACGGCCCGGTCGCCGATCGGCCGCAGACCATGAGCCGTCCCGGCGGCCCGCAGCGAGCGCCACAGGTGCCGGTGATGCTCGGCGGCGACCGTGATCTCCACGCCGAACTCACCGGTCACCGACAGCCGGGCGACCATCGCCGGCAGCCCGGCGACCTCCATCAGCCGGCATGACATGAACGGCAGCGCCGTGTCGTCGATGTCGGCGTCGGTGAGGGTGCCGACCAGATCCCGGGTGGCCGGGCCGGACAGCGCGAACCCGAGCCGGCGATCGGACAGGTTGTCGATCTCGATCTCGAACCCGGCGCCGAACTCGGCCCGCACGATATCGAACCAGCGCAGATGCCACTCCTGGAGGTGGTAGGACCCGATCAGCCACCAACGATCCTCGGCCAGCCTGCTGAGCGTGAAGTCGCCGAGCAGCCGACCCGAGGCGGCCAGCATCGGCGCCATCCGGACCCGGCCCACGGCCGGCAGCCGTGAGGCGAGCAACCTGTCGAGAAACCGCGAAGCGTCGCGGCCGGTCACCTCGTAGCGAGCGTAGTGGCCGGTCTCGTAGGCGCCGACCGCCGACCGGACCGCCGCGACCTCGCGGGCGACCAGGTCGAAGGCGTTGCTCCGGCGCAGCGAGTACCGCTCGACGAAACCCGGATCGTCCGCGAAGAACTGCGGCACCTCCAGACCCCAGGTCACGTCGAACCGGGCACCGGCGGCGCGCAGCTCGTCGTACGCCGGCGTCGTACGCAGTGGCCGCCCGGCCGGCAGCGCCTCGCCGGGGTAGCCGATCACGAAACGCCGGGCGTAGAACTGCGCGGTGGTCGCTCGCAGCCAGGCATCGTCGGCCGCCCAGTCCCCGAAGCGGGCGACGTCCATGGCGAAGACGTCGTCCCCGGGGTCGCCGTCGACGATCCAGTTCGACAGGGCGAGGCCGATCGCGGCGCCCTGGGAGAACCCCGCCATCACCCCGCAGGCCGCCCAGTATCCGGGCCGGGCGCGCACCGGACCGACCAGCGGATTGCCGTCGGGGGTGAACGTGAACGCCCCGTTGACCCACCTCTTGATACCGGCCCGCGCCAGCGCCGGAAAGCGGCGGAAGCCGATCTCCAGCTCGGGTGCGATCCGGTCGATGTCGGGCGGCAGCAGCGTCATCCCGAAATCCCAGTCCGCGCCGTCGAGGCTCCCGTGCGCCGGATTGGTCTCGTAGACCCCGAGCAGCGCCCCGTCGCCCTCACGCTGCAGGTAGGTGTGGCCCTCCAGATCGGTCACCGCCGGCATCGCCTGCGTGAGGCCCGCGATCTCCGGCACCGCCTCGGTCACCAGGTAGTGATGCTGCATGGGCACGACCGGATGGTCTACCCCCACCATCCGCCCGACCCGACGTGCCCACAGGCCACCGGCGTTGACGACGTGTTCGGCGGCGACGGGGCCGAGCTCGGTGTCCAGCCGCCAGCCGCCCTCCGGTCCGGGCCGGATGCCGAGCACCCGGTTGTGCTGCACGACGTCCGCGCCCC
>JBOFLE010000069.1:0-8471 GCA_051657705.1 Nocardioides sp.
CTCCCAACGCCCGACTAACCCACGGCCTCGCAAGACCATAGAACCACGACATCGGCGGGCGACCGGACCACCATTTTCAGCCCGGAACGGGCCCCCTCGCCAGAGGAGATCGGAGACTAACCCGCCGACCCGTCACAAATACACGCCGACCCGTCACAAAAGCACGCCGAGGCGTCGGATTGTTGGTTAGGCATGCCTAAGTTAGGCTTACCTAAGTCAATGGACATGCTTTCTCACCCGACCATCTCGTGGAGGGCTTGATGACGCTGCGCGACGCCACTCGACTCGGTAGGCCCGGCCGCCCTCGCGCCGTGTCGCGGACCCGCCGCAAGCCGATACGACGCATGATGATCCTCACGCATCGCTGGCTTGCGCTGGTCCTCGGGCTGGTGCTGCTCGTGGTCAGCACCTCCGGCGCCGTCCTGCTCTACGGCCAGCCCCTCCACCGACTGCTCAATGCCGAGGCCTACCAGGCGGCGGATGGTTCGCGGACGGTCTCGTTCGATCAAGCTGTCGATGTCATCGCCAAGGAGCAGCCGGACTTCGCCCCGACGGCGGTACTCCTCGACCACGGGGTGTTCAGCGTCACCGACTACGAGATCTCCCACACGGTCGATCCCGTGACCGGTGAGTACCTCGGCAAGGTCGAGCACGCGCCCGCGTGGCTGAGCTTCCTGGAGAATCTGCACTACTGCTTCCTGGCTTGCGAGGGCGAACCCGGATACCTGGCCGCGCTGAACGAGAGTGTCCCCGGCACCCAGTGGCTCGGCTTCGACGGCGCCGCGGTCACCTATGCCGGCCTGACCCTGTTGATCCTGGGTCTCCTCCTGACGTACCTCACCCTCACCGGGATGTGGCTGTGGATGCCGCGACCGAGCCGGTGGAGATCCGGCGTCAGCGTGCGATGGCGAAAGGGTCGCTTCGCCCGGGACACCGATCTCCACAAGCTGGCCGGGATGGCCGCGCTTCCGCTGCTGCTGATCTGGGGTGTCACCGGCGCGGGGTTCGAGTCCGAGCTGATCGGGAAGGGCTGGTACGCCGTCACCCCCGGCGATCCGATCGAGGCCCCCGACGCGGTGTCGGCGGCGGGCAGTGGTCCCGACATCGGGCCCGACGCGGCCGTGGCCGCCGCCCGGGCGCTAACCGGAGACCATCCGCCGGCGTCGGTCGACATCCCGATCGCCCAAGGCGAGGAGGGGTACGACGAGACCGCGGCCTACACCGTGTGGCTCCAGGACGGACTCGATCCCTTCCGGCACAGCAGCTATGCCGGGAATCTCGGTGTCGCCGTGGATCGCCGCACCGGCGCGGCGACGGTGACCTACGGTTTCCCCGACGAGTCGGCGGCCCAGTCGATGTGGGACCAGTGGAACTATCCGACTCATGCCGGCTTCGTGGTCGACGGCTGGTGGCGACTCGCCTGGCTGGTGATGGGCCTCATGCCGCTGCTGCTGGCCGTGACCGGGGTTTCCACCTGGCTGGTACGCCGGCGCAGCGCCCGGGCTCGGGCGCTGACCTGACTTCCCGGATGGACGACGACACCGTCGCCGCCGGGCACGTCAGGGTCGGTATCTACACCAGCGCTCTTCGTTGCATGATCAGCTATGTGCTGATCCCCGGGATGGGTGCGGCCGGCGCGCTGGCCGGCCTCCTCGGAATCGCCGGGGTGGGAATGCAGATCGCCGGGGCGGCGCTGTGCACGGTCGGCGCCTACCGGCTGTGGCAACGTGGTCACCGTGCCCGCTACGCGTACGCGGCAATCGCCGCCGCGGTCTATCTGCTGACCGCGATGACCGTCCTCGGACTGGCCTGAGCCAGGCCGGACAAACCATTCACAATCCATGGCGCGACGAAACGGGTCGTCCCTAAACTGAATGAGTGTTCAAATCCCCCCAGCCCCCCGTTGCTCCGGTCGACCCCGCCCAACTGGCCGATGCCGTCAAGCCGTTCGGCCAGAGCCGGATGCTTCCCGCCGCGGCTTACCTCGATGACGCAGTCCTCGATTGGGAGCGCGCCCACATCTTCAACGGCTGGATCGCGTTGGGCCGCGCGGAGGAGGTGACGAAGCCGCGACAGATGAAGGTCTATGCGGCCGGCGTCGGCGGTGTTCTCGTGGTGCGCGGCGACGACGGTGTGCTACGGGGATTCGAGAATGCCTGCCGGCACCGGGGGCACGAGCTTCTGCCCTGCGGCGGGACGGCCGAGAATCGGGCGATCGTCTGCCCGTACCACGCCTGGGCCTATCGGCTCGACGGCTCCCTGATCGGAGCCCCGGGTTTCCGTCAGGCGACGGGCTTCGACTTCGCCGACTTCTCCCTGCATCCGGTGGAACTGCGGGAGTGGCACGGCTGGGTGTTCGCCGACCGAGAGGCGGAGACCACCTTCGAGGAGCACGTGGAGGGCCTGGAACCCATCATCGAGAGGTACGACGCCCACGACCTGGTCACGGTCGAGACGCACGAATACGAGGTCGCGGCGAACTGGAAGGTGATCGTCGAGAACTATCAGGAGTGCTATCACTGCTCGTCCATCCATCCCGAGTTGTGCGCGGTCAGCTCGCCCGAGTCCGGCGAGAACCGGCCACCGCAGGGCGGCTGGGTCGGTGGCGACATGGATCTGCGTGAGGGAATGGCGACGATGTCCCTCGACGGCCGCAGCAACGGAACCGTGATCACCGGACTCGACGAGGTTCAGCAGCGGACCGTGATGTACCTCGCGGTGCTGCCCAATATGCTGATCTCGCTGCACCCGGACTATGTGATGACCCATCTGCTGGCGCCGGTCTCGGCAGGCACGACCCGAATCCGCTGCTCGTGGGCGTTCCCGAAGGCGGCCGCCGAGCGGGAGGGTTTCAGCCCGGCCTATGCGGTGGACTTCTGGGATCTCACCAATCGCCAGGACTGGGCGGCATGCGAGTCCGTGCAACGCGGCATGAACACCCCGGGATACCTGCCCGGCCCGCTCGCGCCCGCCGAGGACGGCGTGTACGACTTCGTCAGCTACGTGGCGCGGAAGTACGCCGGGGGGTAGTGGCTCCGGGTGCGGTGGGTTCGTCCGCGTGCCCGAGCCAGCGGGCGAGGTAGGGCCCGAGCAGCACGCCGGTGAGATCGAATCCGACGTACCCGGCTATCGCGCCGCTCGGTGGGTTCCCCATGGTGATCTCGGCGCCACCGACGGTGAGCCCGGGCACCACCGGCACCCAGCTCCAGGTCCCGATCCACACGCCGTAGATCTCGAGCACCGCGACCACCAGGAACACCCCGGCGATCACCGGCGCGTTCCGGCTGGTCAGGAGGAACACGATCACCACCAGGCAGCCGAAGGCCCCGGCGG
The DNA here is from genome assembly GCA_051657705.1 of Nocardioides sp. Classification (GTDB taxonomy): domain Bacteria; phylum Actinomycetota; class Actinomycetes; order Propionibacteriales; family Nocardioidaceae; genus Nocardioides. Next base: position 3,334 of record JBOFLE010000069.1, read on the forward strand.
CGTCGACCCGGCCGAGCCAGCCGGTAAGCCCGATCGTGCCCCAGGCGGCGACCAGCCCGATCGCGACGCCGATCAACGAGCCTCGCCTCCGATGGAGCGCCGGGAGCCGGCTGATCTGCAACCCCGCGAGGTAGACGAGCCCGTGGCCCGCGGGAACGAACAGCGGCAGGTTCTCCAGCCGGTAGACGTAGAGACCCCAGATGATCGAGCCCACGATCTCGCCCATGGTGGCCGCCACGACGACGACCGCCACCCGGATCCGGTCGTGGGTGGTCAGGGGCAGGGCGACCACGAGTAGTACCACCCACGGCACCACCGACAGCAGCACCTGTTGCGGAAGCGTGGTGAAGCTGTCCACCCACAGCCCGGTCATGGTGAACACGAGGAAGGCCGGGACGAAAAGGGTCGGGTCGGTCAGCCTCAGGCCGACGGCGTACGCCGCGGAGCGGACGCGCGTGAGGCTCATGAGGCAAATCTACGGCCTTGAACGCTGTCGGCTCCCCTCCTACTATCGAAAGTAATAATCCGATAGTCACTAACATGAAAGAGATAGCGATGAACCATCGATACGGAAGAAGTGCCTGGGGTGAGGACTGGAGCGGCGACTGGCCCGGCGGTGATCGAGGTGGTCGCCGGCCCGGCGATCGGGGGCAGCAACACCAAGGTCCCCCGCCCTGGCTGGCCGGCCTGTTCGGCCTGGTCCAAGGCGATGGTGGCCGAGCCCGGCGGGTCCGCCGTGGCGATGTCCGCGCCGCGATCCTGGACGTCGTGGCGACCGAGCCCCTCAACGGCTACCAGGTGATTCAGCAGATCGCCGAGCGATCGGGCGGTTCGTGGCGGCCGAGCCCGGGCTCGGTCTATCCGACGATCGCCCAACTGACCGACGAGGGCTTGATCACCAGTGACGAGTCGTCCGGCCCGCGCAGCCTCCGGCTGACGCCGGCGGGTGAGGAGTACGTCGCCGCACACCTCGAAGAGCTCGGATCGGTGTGGTCCGCCTTCGCCCGACCCTCGGACGCGCCCGACTATCAGGCGATGAAGGCCGATATCGGCGCCTTGATGAGTGCGGTTTGGCAGATCGCCACCCAAGGCACCGACCGGCAGCGCCAGGAAGGGATCGAGGTCCTGACCGAGACCAGGCGGCAGCTCTACCGGATCCTGGCCACCGACGAGCCGTCCGGCGGTGACGACGCGGCCGTCTAGTGGTTCGGGTTCACGGGTCAGGGGACGCGCTGCTCCGGCGGCACGACCTGACTCTCGGCGGGCGGGCTGTCCGCCGACGCCGAACCGCTCGGCGAGGACGGGCTCGACGGGGACCCCGGGTCGCCGGGCGACTTGCTGGGCGACTGGGTGGGCGACTGGGTGGGTGGTTGGGTGGGCAACTGACTGACCGACTCGGTGGGCGATGGGTCCGGGCTCGGTGAGTTTGCGGGCCGGACGGTCACCGAGATGTCCTGCACGTACCTCGGGCCGAGATCCCGGCCGTCGATCCGGAAACTTACCGAACAGGTGAGCGTCGCGCCGGGCTCGGCGTCGGTGGCGACGACGACCGTTTCCTCGAACGTCGCCGCCTTCCCGCTCGCCACCTCGATCGCCCGGTCCTTCAGATTCACCCGTAGGCCGTCGTCGCACTTCGCTCGGGCGCTGACCTCGACCGGGAGCGAGGTGAGACCGGTCAGCAGGCTGCTGGCCACGCCGCCGGGCGGGACGCCGCTCAGCAAGCTCCCACCCGTCGCCCGGACAATCCGCCGCGCTTGGCCGCCGGCGTTGAGCTGGTCCCGCCCGACCGAGACCGCAACCACCCGCGCCTTGCTCCTGTTGAGGGCCGCGGTGGCGGCCGACTCGGAGGCGAGCCGGCCGTTGCCGGGGGCATCGCCGAACCAAGCGATCACCCGGCTGGCACTCGGCCGGAAGTTCATCAGGCCCGACCCGACGCCCTCGAGCGCTGCGAACTGCGCCTCGGGGAGGTCGCCGCCGTAGCACAGCGGCATGGCGATCACGCGGTCGATCACGGTGGCCGCGTCGCTGGACAGCGGGCTGATCACGCTCACCGGTGGGGTGGCCTCACCGGTGTCGCAGTAGGCCACGACGCCGAACCGGGCGTTGGGCTCGCCAGCTCGGATCGTGGCGATCACGTGGGCGATCTTCGACTTCACGTCGGTGATGGCCGGAGCCATGCTGCCGGTGCGATCGACGACCAGGACGATGTCCGGCACGGCCGGCACGAAGGGTGTCTCGACTCGCTGGCTGATCGACATCGAGCCGCCGGCCGCGATGGCGAGTTTGTCGTCGTCGGCAGCGGCCGGCGCGACCGGGGTGAGCGCGAGGGCGGCCGCCGCCGGGAGCGTCCAGGCCGCACGCATCCAGGTCATCGCCCCTACGCGCTGATCCATAGCCGACCTCCTCCGAGGCACAAGTCCCTATTGACAATACGCGCTCGGCCCAAGGTGCTGACGAGAAACTCGTGACTAATTCCCGTCGACGGAGATGGCCCGATTGAGCCAGGTGCCGGTGACCTCCATGCCCAGCTTTCGATAAAGGTCGAGTGCGCCCGTGCGGCTGTCCGTGCTCAATCCCGATCGGACCGCGCCGCGCCGGCGGGCCTCCGTGAACGCGCTGGCCAGGAGCGACTGTGCCAGTCCTCGCCCGCGTCGGTCACGGCGTACGGCGATCCGGTCGACCCATCCCTCCCGGCCCTCCGAGCCCTCCTCGCCGGCCAGGTAGATCACCACGGCGGCCACGATGCCCTCGGCCGGGTCGGTGACCACGCGGAGGTTCCAGGGCTCGAATCCCGGACGGGCCCTGGTGACCGCCAGGAAGTCCTCGAAGCTCTCGCGTTCCCGGTCCGCCCACTCGCCGAAGGCATCCTCGAGCAGGGTCCATACCGCCCGGTCGTCGGCGTCGTGGGCGTCGCGGATGGCGAAGCCGTCGGGCAGCGGCCGGGGTTCGATCTCGGCGTGCTGGGGAAGGTAGAGCATCCAGCTCGTCCACGCGACCTGGTAGCCGAGAGCTTCCAGGAGCCGGTCACCGGCGGAGGCCTTCAGCACCGGCATCCGCACTGTCGCAGATCCGGCGGAGCGGGCCGCGTCCTGCATCCATCGGGCCAACCAGGTGCCGATACCCCGGCTGCGGAACTCCGGCACCACGGCGGCATCGCCTCGGCCGGCGCCGGTGAACTCGGCGTATCCCACCAGCAGACCGTTGTCGAAGACCCCGATGGTCGAGGCGGGGATGTCGAAGCTCGGCCGCTGCCAGTCCGCCACGATGTCGGCCAACTCGATCTCGACGCTGCCAAGGTCGTGCAGCTCCTGCCGGGACATCACTTCGAAGACGCTCGCCGCGTCGGCCATCGTCAGGGGCCGGACGGTGAAGTCATCCATGCGGACAAGTCAACCAGACCGTTCAGGTCTCCGATCGCCCGATCGAGCGGAATCGATGTGCCAACGCTGCCGGGGTGAACTTGGCCGCGGCGACGATCGCCCGGTAGCGAGCGCTGGGCACCGAGACGACGCGGCCCCGGTCGAAGTCGTCGAGTGCCCGGGTAACGACGTACTCCGGATCGAGCCACATCCGCTCGGGAACCGCGTCGCGCCCGACGTCCATGCGCTCGTGGAATTCGGTCCTGACGAAGCCCGGGCACAGGGCCATCACCCGCACGCCTTGCGCGGCGTACTCCACCGCCGCCCACTCACTGAAACTGTTGACCCAGGCCTTGGCCGCGCCGTAGGTGCCACGAGGTAGGTAGGCCGACACACTGGACACGTTGATCAGCCCGCCGCTCCCGCGGGCGGTCATCGCGCCGAGTGCGGCATGACTGAGCCGCAGCACGGCCAGGACCAGGATCTCGAGCATCGCCTGTTCCTGGTCCGCGGTGTTGAACAGGAGCGGTTTCGCCAACCCGAAACCGGCGTTGTTGACGACCAGATCCACGGGTTCGGCCGGATCGGCCACTCGGCGCTCGACGATCGCCAACTGGTCCGGCACGGTGAGGTCCGCCGCCAGGATCTCCACACTCCGTCCGTACCGCGCGCGGATCTCGGCGGCGGTGCTCTCCAGCCGGGTGACGTCCCGGGCCACTAGCACCAGGTCGTAGCCACGACCGGCGAGTTGTCTCGCGAACTCCAGGCCGATGCCGGCGGTGGCGCCGGTGATCAACGCGGTCGATGATCCGGAGAAGTGGTCGTCTTCATTCACGGCGGACTCCATGTGAGAGAGCGAAGCGGGTCTGTGACGGGTGTGCCGGGTTCGCAACTGGCCGCTTGGAACCCGGCACTCGCCGGACATCTCGACGTTTACCGGTATCTGCTCCGGAGGGCGAACTCACCGCCCGTACCGTAGCTGCGACTGGTGGCAACGATGCGGACGACACCCGCTGTCGGCCTTGCGCCCGAGTTCACGCTGAATCCGCCCATAGCCTCACTGGACACGATGCCCACGGTGTGCCAGCGATGGTCGCCGGCCCGGATCGTGGATATAGGAAGGCGCCACGCGGCCGCCGTTGTGGGTGACGCACCACCGACGTAGACATCGGTGGTGTTGTTCACCAGCCGGATCTGTACCGTGCCCTGCCAGCCGGCACCGCCGAACCCCATCGTGTACGGGCTCGGAGCAACCCATCGACTCGTCGTGAAGGTCACTCCGCCCGGGCAACCGGCCGCTGGTGGATATTGGATCGGCAGGCCTGATCCGCGACATACAGTCGACTGCGCGCTGGGCCGCGTCTCGGACCGGATGGCACCTGGGGTGGCGTCGGCGGGAGCCGACGCGACCGGCAGCATCGCGCCGACGCCCAGCACCGCCATCCCCGCGCACCGCGCGAGCTTGGTGCTCGCACTACGTAGATTCACCATGATTACTCGCCTTTCTCTGTGTCATCGCTGAACCGGTGACACGTTGAGTAGCCCTCGGGCACAACCCGTCAGACAGCGCACTTTTTGTGCACCACTGAACACACCACTGGGAGGGCTCCCAGGTTTCAGCACTTCGGCCCTGGTGCCGGCTATTTGCGGGCGATGATGCGGCAGAGGATGGGGTCTTCGTCTTGGTAGGGGGAGAGGCCGGCTGTTTCTTCGAAGTGGGTGATGGTGAGGCCGTGGGTGGTGAGGGTGGTGCGGAGGGTTTCGGCGTTTTGGAAGCGG
>JBOFLE010000070.1:0-33982 GCA_051657705.1 Nocardioides sp.
ACCCAGCCGTCCACTCACGACACCGGAAGAGAGAACAACCATGAATCCGTTCCGCACCCGACTCACCCCGGCCTCTCGTGCCCGAAACCTGGGCATCACGGCCGTGCTGAGTGCCTCCGCGCTGGTCTTCGCCGCCTGCGGCGGCGGAGGCTTCGAGGAGGAGACAGATCAGAAGGCCGCCGACGAGAAGGTCACGCTCGACGTGTTGATCGCGTCCTCCGGAGACGCCGAGACCGACGCGGTCAAAGCGGCCACCGAGGCCTGGGCCGACGAGTCCGGAAACAAGGTCAACGTCACCGTGGCCAGCGACATGGCCCAGGAACTGTCCCAGGGCTTCGCCGGCGGGAATCCGCCCGACCTGTTCTATCTGGACGCCAGTCGCTGGGCGAACTTCGCCAAGGACGGCAGTCTCTATCCGTACGCCGAGGACATCGAGGGCTCCGACGACTACTACCAGCCGTTGAAGGACACCTTCACCTATGAGGAGGAGTTCTACTGCGTGCCGAAGGACTTCAGCACGCTGGCCTTGCAGATCAACACCGATGCCTGGAAGAAGGCCGGGCTCACCGATGCCGACATCCCCACCGACTGGGACCAGTTGGCCGACGTCGCCGCCAAGCTGACCACGAAGAAGCAGGTCGGCCTGGCGCTCTCTCCGGGCATCGATCGGCTCGGCTTGTTCGCGGTCCAGAACGGCGGTTGGTGGCTCTCCGAGGACGGCAGTGAGGCGACCGCGGCCTCGCCCGAGACGACCGAGGCGCTCGGCTTCGTCCAAGAGCGGTTCAAGGAGGGGTCCTTCGCCTGGGCCGCCCAGGTCGACGCCGGCTGGGGTGGCGAGGCCTTCGGGGCGGGCAAGGCCGCGATGACGATCGAGGGCAACTGGATCAAGGGCGCCATGTCCAACGACTACCCGGACGTGAAGTACATCAGCGTCGAACTGCCCGCCGGACCGGCCGGCAAGGGCACACTGCTGTTCACCCAGTGCTGGGGCGTCGCCGCGGACTCCGACGCCCAGGCGCAGGCCGTCTCGCTGATCGAGAGCCTCACCTCCGTCGACAACCAGCTCGCGGCGGCTGAGGCGTTCGGGGTGATGCCGAGCCGGATCAGCGCCGCCGAGCAGTACAACGCCGCGTACCCCGACGACGCCGCCTTCATCGCCGGCGGCGAGTACGGTCAGGGTCCGATCACCGCTCCCGGCATGGAGCAACAGGTAGCGGACCTGAACTCCAAGCTGGAGAACTTCGCCGATGCCGACCTGACCGCGGTGCTCGAGGAGTTCGATACCAATGCCGGCTCGGTGCTGGGCAAATGAGCACGCCGCCGATGAGCGGTTCGGGCGAGCTGACGGATGTCGAGGGGGCCCGGTCCACCGGGCCCCCTCGGGACCCCGACAACGACGGGGCGCGGACCCCGAAGCGCGCCCGTCGCACCAACCAGACCGGCGCCGCATGGTTCTTCGTGACGCCGATGCTCCTCGTGCTCGGGCTCTTCCTGGTGCTGCCGATCTTCATGGCCCTGTGGGTGTCGGTCAGTGACTGGACCGGGCGCGGCAGCCCGTTCTCCTCGGGCGTGTCCTACGTCGGCACCGACAACTACCGGGCGCTGATCACCGAGGAGGGGCTGAGCCGGCAGGACTTCTTGATCTCGCTCCGGAACACCTTCTACTACGTGCTCGGCGTGGTGCCGCTGCAGACCGTGCTGGCGCTCACCTTGGCGGTGATCGTCAATCAGCGGTTCCTGAGGGGCCGCACGTTCTTCCGCACCGCGTTCTACTTTCCGTCGGTCGTGTCGTCGGTGGCGATCTCGCTGGTGTTCCTGTTCCTCTTCACCGGCACCGGAGCCGTCAACCAGACACTGGGACTGATCGGCATCGACGGACCCACGTGGTTCTCCGACTCTCGCGGGCTCCTGCACATGGCGGGCAACGCGCTCGGGTTGTGGGATATCGACCGGCCCCCGTCGGCCCTGGCGGACAACGACGTGATGGGCCTGTCGTGGTGGGAGTGGGTCAAGGGTCCCAGCGTGGCCATGTCCGCGATCATGATCCAGGTCATCTGGACCACCGCCGGAACGTTCATGCTGATGTTCATCGCCGCGCTCCAGGACCTTCCGAGCGAAGTCGAGGAGGCCGCGATGGTGGACGGCGCGACCAAGCGCAACGTGTTCCGCTACGTGACGTTGCCACACCTGCGGCCGACGATCATCCTGGTCCTGACCCTCGGCTTGATCGGCACCTGGCAGGTGTTCGATCAGATGTACGTGATGACCGACGGCGGGCCGGCCAAGACGACCCTGACGCCGGCGTACTTGTCGTATCAGACGGCGCTGGGGCAGCGGCAGTGGGGCCAGGGCGCGGCCATGGCCTTCTTGCTGTTCGCCCTGATCTTCGTGCTCACCAGCATCCAGCGCTTCGTCCTGCGTGACCGGGACGAGGCGAAGCGCAAACGAGACGAACGCCGGCAACGCGCGCAGGTGGCGCGATGAGTACCCACCAGAAGAGCGGTACGGCCAAGAAGCTCGCGATCTATACCGCGCTGCTGTTCTTCGCGATCGCCTACATCTACCCGTTCATCGTCCAGATCTCGACCTCGTTGAAGGCCAACAAGGACGCCGTGGACAACCCGCTGAGGCTGCTCCCGGATCCGGTGACCACGGCTGCCTTCGAGCGATTGGCCGAAGGCGACTTCCCGACCTGGTTCACCAACTCCGCCTTCGTGGCGATCATGGTGACCCTGGGCCGGGTGTTGTTCTGTTCGATGGCCGGCTACGCGCTGGCCCGGCTCAGGTTCCGGGGCCGGGGCGCGCTGTTCACCGCGGTCCTGGCGGTGATGGCCGTTCCCGGCATCGTGCTCCTGATCCCCAAGTTCCTGGTGCTGAACTACCTCGGGATCTACAACACCTATCCGGCGTTGTTCGTGCCGCTGATGGTCGACGCCGCCGGAGTGTTCATCATGAAGCAGTTCTTCGAGTCGATCCCGGTCTCGGTGGAGGAGGCAGCCCGAATCGACGGCGCGAATACGTTCCGGATCTTCTGGTCGGTCGTGCTGCCGATGGCGAAGCCCGCGCTGATCACGCTGACGATCCTCTCGTTCCAGGGATCGTGGAACGAGCTCGGGCACTTCATCATCGCCGCCAATGATCCCGATCTCTTCACGCTGACTCGCGGCGTCGCCCAACTCACCAGCGGTGGGCTCGGGTCCGGCAAGCAGTTCCCGATCAGCATGGCGGCGGCCTTGGTGATGACCATCCCGACGGCGATCGTCTTCATCGTCTTCCAGCGCTTCTTCACCCAAGGAGCGAACGCCGGCGCCGAGAAAGGGTGACGACGGCGCCGGCGTCGGGGCGGTCAGGTGGTGCGGCGACGGGGCGGTCGCGGAAAGAACATCGGGGTGCGGGCGGCGTACTCGGGGTAGCCGGGCCGCTTCGCCATCGACTTCTCGAGGAGGCGCGCCCCGGTGGCGAAGGCGAGGAAGTATGTCATCGCGACCGGGCCCGCCACCGTCAGCAGCGCCGGCAGCCACCCCGAGGCCGCCGCTCCGATCAGCCAGATCCCCCACCACACACACGAGTCGCCGAAGTAGTTCGGGTGCCGGGTCCACGCCCACAGGCCGGTGTCGAGCACGGGCGGTCGGTTCGGATCGCGCTTGTACGCCGCGAGCTGGGCGTCGCCGACGGTCTCGAAGACGACGCCGACCCCCCAGACCAGCAGGCCGACCCCGATCAGCCAGGGCAGTCGAACCGGCAGGATCATCCCGGCCAGCACCGGCAGCGACACCAGCAGCATGGAGAGGCCCTGGATCACGAACACCTTCCGCACGGCGATGCCGAACCCGCCCTGATCGAGGGGCTTGCCGATCAGCTCGGCATATCGCGGATCCTCCTGGGTGTCGCGGCCCGAATGACCACGCTGCTTGCGCCGGATGTGCCACGCCAGTCGCAGGCCCCAGGTGCCGACGAGCACCAGCAGCAGCGCCCGGCGCCACGGCGTACCGTCCGCGACGGCGGCGCTCACCACGGCGACGGCGACGAAACCCAGACCCCAGGTCACGTCGACCACCGACACCCGGCCGAGGCGTCTCGCGATCAGCGCGGTGACGAACTGTGCGCCGGCGACGGCCGCCGCGGCGAGGGCGAGGGTGGCCCAGTCCGAGCCCGACAGGCCGGAGTTCACGGCGCCCGCTTGGTCAGCAGGAGTTGTTGGACGTCGATGTAGCCGGTGGCGAATCCGGCCCGGCAGTAGCTGAGATAGAAGTGCCACATCCGGTCGAAGGTCGAGTCGAAGCTGAGAGCGCGGGTGTCGGTCGCACCGAACGCCTCGTCCCAGAGCCGGAGGGTCTCGGCATAGTGCGGGCCGAACTCCATCCGCTCTGCCAGCCGCATCGTGGTGTGGACGGCGAGCGTCTCCTCGATCAGCCGGATCGACGGTAGGAAGCCGCCCGGGAAGATGTACTTGTTGATCCAGGTGTAGGTCCCGAGTGTGGTCAGCACTCGATCGTGAGCCATCGTGATGGCCTGGATGCCCGCCCGGCCGCCCGGCCGGAGCACCCGGTCGATGGTGCCGAAGTACGACGGCAGGAACTCGTGCCCTACCGCTTCGATCATCTCCACCGACAGGACCGCGTCGAACTCGCCGGTGACGTCGCGATAGTCCGTCAGCTCGACGGCCACTCGATCCGCCATCCCGGCCGCGGCGATCCTCGCGATGGCCAGCGCGCGTTGCTCGGCGGACAGGGTGATCGAGCGCACCCGGGCACCGCGCCGCGCGGCGCGGATCGCGAGTTCGCCCCAGCCGGTGCCGATCTCCAGGACGTCGGTTCCGTCGCCGACTCCGGTGAGGTCGAGCAGTCGCTCGATCTTCCGGGCCTGGGCGTCCGCCAGCTGGGTCCGATCGGGTACGCCGGGTGGCACCGCACGGCTGGCACGTGGGGTCGTGCCGACCTGCTCGGTGTCGTCGGCGAACAGGGCCGAGGAGTAGGTCATCGTCTCGTCGAGGAACGCCCGGAACAGGTCGTTGGACAGGTCGTAGTGATGGGCGATGTTGTCGCGGGTGTTCTCGGTCGAGTTGCGATGCCGGCGAGGGTGCCGCGCGACGTAGGCCCTGCGCATGCTCTGCATCCAGGCCGGCACCAGGGTCGTGAGGTCGCGGGCCAGCACGGTGAGCAACCGGTCGAGGTCGGGCGAGTCCCAGGCCCCGGTCAGGTAGGACTCGCCGAATCCGATCAGGCCTCCGGAGCCGACCCGGGCGAAGAACTCGTCGGGGCGGCGAAGGATCAGTACCGGATCGGATTGGTGATCGTGTGACGTGTCGGCCCGCCTTTGTGACGTGTCGGCGTGCATTTGTGATGCCTCGGCGGGGGAGAGGACGCGGACGCCGAGGCGGCCGGTGGCCATCGCGAAGATCCGCCGGGTCACCGCGGCGGCGACGGCGACGGCCGGGCCGGACGGTACGTCGAACAGGCCGGGCCACCTGCCGATCGGCGATCCGGCCGGGCGGTCCGGTCTGGTGGGCTCGGTGAGGGTCATCAGACACCGTCCTGACGAGGATGGGCCGGACGGGCCCGGACCGGCAGACGCCGCGCCCAGAGCAGGATCCCGTGCGCGCGGATCAACGCGCTGCCGCGCGCGGCAGCCGGGGCGGCCCGGCGTACCTCCCGTGCGGTGGGGCTGGCCGGATCCCGGCCGGTCAGGCCGGCCGAGAAGACCTCGCCGTCGTCGGTGGTCAGGGTGACCGCGATGTCCAGCCGGCGCCCGGGAATCGGGACCGCGAGGTCATAGCTGCCGTCCACGCCGTGAAAGGGCGAGACGTACATCCGCTTCGCGGTCGTGGCTCGTCCCTGCGGGTCCGGGTGGACCAGGTAGGCCTCGCGGTCGCCGTAGGTGTTGTGCACCTCCACCACGACCGCCGCCAGCCGATCGGTGTCGTCGAAGCACCAATGCACGCTGATCGGGTTGAAGCAATAGCCGAAGGCGCGGGCGTTGGCTGCCATCAGTACCCGCCCGGTTCCCAGCTCGATGCCGTGCCGCGCGAGGTAGGCGTCGACATTGGCCCGGATCGAACGGCTGGGGTCGCCGAGGTGGTCGCGGGCCTCGAACCGGCCCAGCATGCCGTGATCGGGCAGATCGTCGAGGTCGACCAACCAGGTGTGCGCTCGGTGGGTGAAGGTCCGCCGCCACGGTGCGCGGCGGGTGTGCCGGATCGTGCTGGCGTAGATCCGGGGCGCCGGAATCGCCGAGCCGGCAGTCGTGGCGGGCCAGGCCAGGCCGAGCCGCTCCGCGGCGGCGGTACCGGAGCGCGCGCCGTCCTCGTGGAAACCCCAGCCGTGGTAGGCCCCTGCGAACGCGACCCGGTCGGTGTCGCACTCCGGCAGCCGGCGCTGAGCCGCCACCGAGGCCGGGTGGTAGATCGGGTGGGCGTACTCGCGGCGCCCGATCACCGCCCCCGGGTCCACCAGGTGCTCTCCGCCGAGGGTGACCAGATAGTGGGTCTTCGTCGGCAGCCGCATCAGCCGGGTCAGGTCGTAGGTCACGGTGACGGCGTCGGCCCCGCTCGCCCGCTCACCGAGCGGACCACCGGGCTGATCATCGGGCGGTCGCCGGAAGTTCCACGAGGCCCATACCCGGCGGTCGGCGGGCATCAGGGAGGTGTCGGTGTGCAGCAGCGCGGTGTTCGTCGAGTACGGCATCGCGCCCAGGACGTCGCGTTGACTCGCGGTGGCCTCGGCCAGCATGGCCAGCGCCTGATCGGGATGGGTGGCGATCACCACCGCGTCGTACGTCGTGACGTGACCGTTGCCGTCGGTGAGCCGCACCCCGTCGGAGGTCTCCAGAACCGAGGTGACCTTGGTACCGGTGCGTACGTCCGCCAGGCTCGCCGCAATCCGGTCGACGTACTCGCGCGACCCTCCGGTCACGGTGCGCCACACCGGCGATCCGAACACCGCGAGCATGTGATGGTGGTTCAGGAACTCGAAGAGATAGCGCGCGGGGTAGTCGAGCGCGATGGCCGGATCGCAGGACCAGACCGCGGCCACCAGCGGCTCGGCGAAGTGCCGCTCGAAGTACGGGGTGAACCGGCCGGCGGCGAGGAACTCCCGCAAGGTGACGTCGGGGTTGGAGACGCGAGTGGCCGGGTCGGCCGCGAGCAGTTCCTTGGCCCGGCGATGAAAGCGCGGGATCTCGGTGAGCATCCGGAGATAGGACGGGTCGGCCAGGTGTCCGGCGCGCGGGATCACGCCCCGCGCGCCGAGCGCGCCGGCGTACTCCAGGCCGGTTTCGGCGTCGCTGACCGACATCGACATCTCCGACTCCTGCGTGACGATGCCGAGTTCGGCGAACATCCGCAGCAGGGTCGGATAGGTCCGTTCGTTGTGCACGATGAAGCCGGTGTCGATGGCCAGGCGCCGGCCGTCGGCCGTGAGGACGTCGTGGGTGTCGGCATGACCGCCGAGGCGCCCGTCGGCCTCGAAGAGCGTCACCCGCGCGCTCTTCGACGCCACGTACGCGGCCGTCAGCCCGGCGACGCCCGAGCCGACGACGGCGATCCGGCGTCCCTGGTGTGACTCGCTCATCTGCCTCATCTACAACGCCCTCCTTGCCCTCTCTTCGCAGCCCGGCGGCCGATCGGATTTCGATTCCGAGAACGAGTGTGGCCCCTTCCGTCGACCCGGCAGTTATCTGGCCAGATTGTCGGCGTGTCGGAGGACAACTGCCGGGTCGACGCGAATCCGGATCATCGAGCCGACACGGTAGGATTGGCGACTTGCCCGAAATCGGGCGACGCCATCCGGCGCCCCCAGAGCCCCCGTGCGGAACAGGACCAGATCGCCGTTGAGTGCTGACTCCGACCACATCGGCGAGCGCGAAATCGCTCACGAGCAACGCGTGGTGGACCGCGTCTACCAGCAGCTCGAGCGGAGTGCCCGGGCTGCCCAGGCGCTGGCCCGGGAGGGGCACGGCCGGGCCCGACTCGGTCATGAGGGCGGCCTGGTCGAACGCGACGCCATGGTGTTCCAGGCAGCCAAGCGAATCGCCCAGCTCGACGCCGCCCACGAAGGCCTGGTCTTCGGCCGCCTCGACGTGCACCCGGAGGTCGATCGACGGCCGCGCTATGTCGGCCGGATCGGTCTGCGCGACTCCGAGAAGGAGTCGTTGTTGATCGACTGGCGGGCCCCCGCCGCGGCCGTGTTCTACCAGGCCACGGCAGCCGACCCCCAACGGGTGATCCGGCGACGCGTGCTGCGCTGCTCCGGGGCTCGGGTGGTCGCGCTCCAGGACGAACTGCTCGACGCGGTGGCCGGGATCGATCTCCCGATCGTCGGCGAGGGTGCGCTGATGGCGCAGCTCTCCCGCGCCCGAGATCGCTCGATGCACTCCATCGTGGCCACCATCCAGGCCGAGCAGGACCGCGCCATCCGGGCGCCTGCCAAGGGCGTGGTGTCGATCACTGGTGGGCCCGGCACGGGCAAGACCGTGGTCGCGCTGCATCGGGTGGCCTACCTGCTCTACAACGACCGGCGGCGCTACGAAAGCGGCGGTGTGCTGATCGTCGGGCCCAGCGGGGTGTTCATGCGCTATATCGAGAGCGTGTTGCCGTCCCTGGGCGAGACTGCGGTCGCCTTGCGTTCGCTGGGCGAGGTGGTCAGTGGGGTACGGGCATTCCGGCACGATGAGCCGGCTGTCGCCGAGGTCAAGGGGTCGGGCCGGATGGTCGAACTGCTGCGGCGGGCCGCCCGGCAGCAGGTGCCGGGCGGTCCCGGTGCGTTCTCGCTGTTCTGGCGAGATAATCGGCTGACGCTCGATCGGCGCTCCCTGGGCCAGGTACGGCGTCAGTTGATGAATCATGGCCCGCGCAACCGCCAGTTGCCCCGGGTCGCCCACGCGCTGCTCGACGTCATGTGGCGGCAGGTGACCAGTGAGCGCGGGCTGGATCGGGGGCGGGAGGCGTTCGATGACGACCTGCTCGGGACCGACGACTTCGTCGACTTCGCGGCCCGCTGGTGGCCGCCGCTCGAGGCGGAACAGGTGTTGGGCTGGCTCCGCGACGGCGATTTCCTCGCGCGCGTCGGCGACGGAGTCATCACCGGGGCCGAGCAAGCGCTGTTGACCAAGTCCTGGGTCGCGGAGAGCCCCAGCATCGAGGACGTCGCGTTGCTCGACGAACTGCGCTACGCCCTCGGCGACCTGCCCGCCAAGACCGTCGAGGAACGCACGCTCGACGACGACGTGGTCTTCGCCGAGGGCGTCGATCTCCAGGAGCTGACCACGGCCGCCGATCGCGAGTACGCGCCGTCGGGCCGAGCGTGGGCGCCGCCGGCGCACCGGATCTCCGAGGACGCCTTCGCGCATGTGTTGATCGACGAAGCGCAGGATCTCAGTCCGATGCAGTGGCGGATGGTCGGCCGGCGTGGCCCGGCGGCCACCTGGACCGTCGTCGGCGATCCGGCGCAGTCGTCGTGGCCCGATCGCGCCGAAGCGGCCCGGGCGCGTGCCACGGCTCTGGCGGGTAAGCAGTTGCACGAGCACCACCTGTCCACCAACTATCGCAATTCCGCGGAGATCTACGCCTACGCCGCGGCGTACGCCGAACGCGTCGGCCTGGACGCGGACCTGCCCAGGGCGGTGCGCTCGACCGGGATCGGGCCGCGGATGCTCACCGAGGCCGCGGACCTCGCCGGGACCCTCCGCTCGGAACTGGCCGACATGTCCGGCCGGGTCGACGGCACGGTCGGCATTGTGGTTCCGGTCGCCAGGCGTTCGGAGGTCAACTCGTGGCTGGCGTCCTGGCCGGAGTTTGCCGGCGACGCGGCCGGCGCGACGGCGGCGATCGATTCCTCGGTGCTGCCGTCGGGCGAGGACCGGATCGTGGTGTTGACCGGCCTGGACACCAAGGGTCTGGAGTTCGACGGCATCATCGTCGTATGTCCCGACGAGATCGAGGCCGAGTCCACCGCCGGCCGGGCGACGCTGTACGTCGTACTCACCCGCGCGACCCAGCTCCTCACCACGATCTGCTAGCGGTTGTCTCCTGGCCGGAATCTCCTCTGCCGCAAGTGGGATTTGCTCGGCTACGTTCGGGGTTCCGCACTAACCGTCGTGCTCTCCGTATGGGGGATCACCCGATGACGTCTCGCCGTGCCTTTGTGACGTGTCGCGGTGCTTTTGTGACGTCTCATCGTGCATTTGTGACGCCTCGGCCGGGGAGGGGACCGCCTAGGGTGGGGACATGTCATCGACCGCCTCCTTGAGCGCGCGTGCCCGATCCGCCTTCGATGCGCTGATCCGGCATGACGCCTGGGCGGCGATCCGGCTTCGCGACTCGGACTCGGTCACCCTGCTCGGCGGTCGCCCGACGAAGCCGGAGTCGCTCCTCGACGTCCCCCTGGAGTCGGGGCCGCCGCCGACCGGCCGACGGTTCGACCGGTTGCTCGCGATTCCGTTCCGGCAGGTCGCCGAACGAGGTTTCCAGGCCCACGACGACGGTACGCCGTTGGTGGCCGTTGACATCGAGTCCGAGACCGAGATCCCGGTCGATCAGGCGCTTGCCGCCCTTCCGGACGCGGAGTTGTCGTTCGTCGACCCGGGCGGGTTCGAGACCGACGACGCGAGCTATGCCGAGGTGGTCGAGGCGATCATCCGCGAGGAGATCGGGCAGGGCGAGGGCGCGAACCTCGTGGTGGGCCGGAACTACCGGGCGGTGGTCGCGGACTGGGACGGCGCCAAGGCGCTGTCCGTCTTCCGCCGGCTGCTGGCCCGGGAGCGCGGGGCGTACTGGACGTTTTGCTTCTTCACCGGGGACCGCTACCTGATCGGAGCCAGCCCCGAGCGGCACGTCAGCGTGCGCGGCGGCGACGTCAGGATGAACCCGATCTCCGGCACGTTCCGGATCCCGCGGGCCCCGGAGGGCTCGGCCGGCTCGGCCGGTGACCAGCCGCTCAAGTCGAAGCTCCTGGACTTCCTGGTCGACGAGAAGGAGATCTTCGAGCTCTTCATGGTCGTCGACGAAGAGCTCAAGATGATGTGCGACATCTGCCACGAGGGCGGCCAGGTGGTGGGCCCGTTCCTCAAGCCGATGACTCATCTGATCCACACCGAGTACCTGCTCGCCGGCCGTACCCGCCGGGATGTCCGCGAGGTGCTGCGGGACACCATGTTCGCGGCGACGGTGACCGGGAGCCCGGTGGAGAACGCGTGCCGGCTGATCAAGGAGTACGAGTCGGAGGGCCGCGGCTACTACGGCGCGGCGCTGGCGCTGCTCGGCCGCGATCCGGACGGCGAGCCGACCGCCGACAGCCCGATCGTGATCCGGACCGCGGACGTCGATCCCGCCGGGAACCTCAAGGTCACCGCGGGCGCCACCCTGGTGCGCGACTCCGTGCCGGCCTACGAAGTGGCCGAGACGCACGCGAAGGCGGGCGGGATCCTGAGCGCCTTCGGCCTGGTGCGCCCGGCTCCCGTGTCGAGCGAGGACATCGGCGCGCTGGCTCGCGACGAGGACGTGCTGATCGCGCTGAATTCCCGCAACCGCAAGTTGTCGACCTTCTGGCTGACCGACCAGGCCGGCGCCACCCCGGAGCCGTGGCTGACCGGGCTCAAGGCTGTGATCGTGGACGGCGAGGATGACTTCGTCCGGATGCTGCGGCACGTCTTGTCGGTGCTCGGGATGAGTGCGGACATCCTCCGTCACGAGGACCTCCCGGAGGACCTGGACGGCTGGTTCGATCCGTGGGATCTGGTGATCGTGGGCCCCGGACCCGGCGATCCTCGCGACGGCGACGACCCCAAGATCGCGAGGATGCGCCACGCGGTCGATCACCTCCTGGCGGCCGGCAAGCCGTTTCTCGCCGTGTGCCTCGGCCATCAAACCCTGTGCGAGCGCCTCGGTATCCCGCTCGCCTTCAAGGACATCGTGTTCCAGGGCACGCAGTCCGCGGTCGCCATCGGCGGGCGGACCGAACGAGTCGGCTTCTACAACACGTTCGTCGGACGGGCGCCCGGCGGCACACTCCCCGAAGGCACACCTGCCGGGGTCAGCGTCGAGGTGGATCCGCTGTCCGGCGACATCCACTACCTGGCCGGCCCGCACTACCGGGGAGTGCAGTTCCACGCCGAGTCGATCCTCACCGAGCGAGGCTACGACCTGGTACACGACCTGGTCCGCGACCTGCTGGCACCCGCACCGAGCCCGTGACCGAGCCCGTGGCCGACCCGCCCGACATCGTGGTCGTCGATCACTACGACTCCTATACGTGGAACCTGGTGCACCTGATCGCCGGGGTGATCGGGCAGCTGCCGGACGTCGTACAACATGACCAGGTCAGCGCGGCGGACGTGCTCCGGTACTCCCACGTGGTGCTGTCCCCGGGCCCCGGTCACCCCTCCGATCCGGCCGACTTCTCGGTCGGGTGCGACGTACTGCGGTCCGGGTCGCGGCCGGTGCTCGGCGTGTGCCTGGGGATGCAGGGCCTGGTGACGGCGTACGGCGGCACGGTCGAGCGCGGCGAGCCGGCGCACGGCGAGATCGCCACCATCGACCACGACGGCCGCGGTGTCTTCACGGGGCTGCCGGAACGCTTCTCGGCGGTGCGATACCACTCGCTGCGGGCGACCGGTATCCCCGGATCGCTCGTGGTCACGGCGCGGTCCTCCGACGGGGTCGTCCAAGGCGTCCGGCACCGTGGCCTGCCGCTCGAAGGCGTGCAGTTCCATCCCGAGTCGGTGCTGTCCGAGCACGGCACGCGGATGATCGAGAACTTCCTGTCCCACCGGCCGGCGACGCCGATGTCCCATGAGTGATCCGGCCACCGATCCGGTCGCCCTGTTCGGCGAGATCGCCGGCCGCTACCGCCGCTGCTTCTGGCTGGACGGCGGCGGAGCCCGGGACTGGTCGGCGAAGCGGTCGATGATCGGCTGGTTGGACGACCATGACGTGTCCTTGACCTACGATGCCGCGGCTCGGGAAGTCCGGCGGCACGCCGGCGGCGAGTCGGTGGTGGTGGGCGACGACGTGTTCGAAGCATTGGAGCGGGAGATCCCGGCCGGTCGCCCCGACGACCACTGGATCGGCTATTTCGGGTACGCCGCCCGGCACGACCTGCCGGCCCGCCGCCCCGAACGGATCGCCGAAGGGGCCGGGCGGGCCGGCCTGGGCATCCCGGACGCCATTTGGATGCGCCCGCGCGGATTGAGGTTCTTCGAGCATGCCGCGGTCGATCCGTCCGATGAGTACGACACACCTGCGGAGCCGGCCGGCCGCCCGCCGCCGGCGTCGTACGAGAAGGCGTTCGAGGTGGTGCGCGAACACCTGCGCGCCGGCAACTCCTACGAGGTGAACCTCACCTATCGCGCCGAGGCGACCAGCGATCTCGACCCGGCCCGGGCCTACCTCCGGCTCCGCCGGCTCAATCCGGCGCCGTACGCCGGATTCCTGCAACACGACGTACCGGGCCACCGTGGCTGGCTGTTGAGTTCCTCACCCGAGCGGTACGCCCTGATCACCGAGGACCGGTGGCTCGAGACCAAGCCGATCAAGGGCACCACCGAGCGTGGCGGCACTCCGGAGGCCGACCGGCTCTCCCGGCTGCGATTGGCTGGTGACCCCAGGTTCCGCGCCGAGAACCTGATGATCACCGACCTGCTGCGCAACGACCTCGCGACGGTCTGCGATCCCGGTACGGTCGAGGTGCCGCAGTTGATGCAGGTGGAGTCCTACCCCGGCGTGCACCAGTTGGTGTCCACCGTGCGGGGCCGCCTCCGCACCCCGGTGAGCACGGTCGCCGCATTGCGCGCGCTGTTCCCGGCCGGCTCGATGACCGGCGCCCCCAAGCGCCGCACGATGGAGATCATTGGGGAGGTCGAGGACTCGCCGCGAGGCGTCTATGCGGGCGCCTTCGGCTGGATCTGCGCCGACGGCCGGGCCGATCTGGGTGTGGTGATCCGTTCGCTGATGACCGACGGAACCGGGCGCTACGAGCTCGGCACCGGCGGTGGGATCACGGTGCAGTCGGTGCTGGCGGACGAGTACGCCGAGTCGTGCTGGAAGGTGGCACGACTACGTCGCGTCTTCGAGGAGTAGCCGTTGCTCCGCCGGGGGCGGGGTGCCGGTGCCGGGCAGGATCAGCACCATCCGGGCGCCCCCGGCGGGACCGCGGACCGCGAAGACGGATCCGGAGTGCCGCTCGGCGACCTGCGCGACGATGGCCAGGCCCAGGCCCGAGCCGGGCATGGACCGGGACTCCTCGGAGCGATAGAACCGCTCGAAGATATGGGGAAGGTCGGCGTCGGCGATCCCCGGGCCCTCGTCGTCGACGCTGAGGGTGCCGTCGAGCAGCCGCACCGTGATCGTGCCGTCCGCCGGCCCCCACTTCGCCGCGTTGTCGAGCAGGTTGGTGACCGCTCGCTCCAGCGCCACGGACTCGCCGAGCACCCACCAGGGCTCGAGATGGACGTCGAAGACCGCGCTCGGCGCGCGGCGGCGCACCCGGGACACCGCGCGATCCACGACATCGGCGACGTCGACCTGGTCCACCACGTGGGGGTGACGGTCGTCGCGGGCCAGCTCGACGAGGTCGCCGATCAGCGTCGTCAACTCCTCGATCTGAGCCCGGACGTCGTCGAGGAGTTCTTGGCGCGCCTCCGCCGGCAACGCATTGCCCTGCTCCGCCTGGGCCAGCAGATCCAGGTTCGTGCGCAGGGAGGTGAGCGGCGTGCGCAGTTCGTGTCCGGCGTCGGCCACCAGCTGTCGTTGCCGATCCCGGGATGCCGACAACGCCGTCAGCATCGAGTTGAAGGCCATGGACAGCCGGGCGATCTCGTCATCCCCCTCGACCGCCATCGGCGTGAGGTCCTCGGTGCGCGCGATCTCCTCGGCCGAGCGGGTGAGCTTGCGTACCGGCCGCAGGCCGTTGATCGCCACGATCCAGCCCGCGAGCGCGGCGGTGATCACGCCGGCGATCCCGAAGACCAGCAACACGCTGCTGAGCTGGTTGAGCACCCTTTCCTGCGAGCCCAAGGACTGGGCCAGCACCAGGGCCTGCCCGTCGCCGGCCTGGACCGCGACCACTCGGTATTCCTCGGTGCCGTCGCTCAACGTCCGGATCGAGTACTCGCGTCGCCTGGCCCAGACCTCGGACTCCGGTTCCCCGATCCGGATGGCGGCCGTGCCGGAGTCCGCGGTCCGGACGATGCCGCCCTTGTCGATGATCGCGATGCGCACGTCCGCGGCGCCGAACGCCGCCGACGGGACCTCGCGCGAGATCAAGGCCGACATGGCCTCGGACCGCGCCGCGGCTCTGGCCCTGTCCAGCAGCGAGTCGTCCAGCGCCTGGGTCATCTGGACGCGGACGGTCGCGAAGGCGCCGAGCGCGACGAACGCGACGGACAAGCCGACGGCCATGGTGGTGAGCAGCGTCACCCGGCTGGCCAGCGAGCGCCGGTAGTGCCAGCCCTGCCCGGCCCACCGCTCGCCCCAGCTCCGGGTGAGCCTCTCCACGGGATTCGTCCTGCTCACTGGTCCTTCAGGACGTACCCGACCCCGCGCACGGTGTGGATCAGCCGAGGCTCGTCGGCGGCCTCGGTCTTGCGGCGGAGGTATCCGACGTACACCTCGAGCGAGTTCGCGGTCGTCGGGAAGTCGTACCCCCACACCTCCTCGAGGATGAACGAGCGCTCCAGCACCCGCCGGGGACGCCGCAGGAACATCTCCAGCAACGTGAACTCGGTGCGAGTGAGCTCCACGACGCGGTCGGCTCGGCGCACCTCACGGGTGGCCAGGTCCATGCTGAGGTCGGCGTACCGCAGCTCTTCGGGGGCGTCGTCGGCGGAGACGACGCGGCGGAGCAGCGCCCGGATCCGGGCCAGCAGCTCTTGCAGGGCGAACGGCTTGGTCAAGTAGTCGTCGGCGCCGGCGTCCAGGCCCTCGACCCGGTCGCCGACGGCATCCCGGGCGGTGAGCACGAGGATCGGCACGTCGTTGCCTGCCTTGCGCAGGGTCTTGGTGGTCTCGATGCCGTCCAGCCGCGGCATCATCACGTCCATGATCACCAGGTCCGGGTGTGCCCCGCCGATGCTGGCCAAGGCATGCGCACCGTCGGAGGCCAGGCTCACCTGGTAGCCGTTGAACTCCAGCGAGCGTCGCAGGGATTCGCGCACCGCCTGGTCGTCGTCGACGACCAGGACGAGGGGTCGATCGGGGGGACTCACCGGATCAGGATGCCAGGTGGACCTGAAACGGCGCTAAGAGTCGCTACTTCGGGACGGGTCGGCCGCTACTTCGGGACGGGTCAGCCGGGTGCGGCGAAGCGTCGGGCGATCTCCACGGCGCGGGCGGCGTACCCGCGCCCGAATCGGCAGGCGTGGGCCAGGAGCGGGAAGAGCTGATGGATCGCCAGCCGGTCCTCCCAGTCGTCGGCCAACGGCGCCGCCTCGTGATAGGCGCCGAGAACTCGTGGCAGGTGCGGCAGCCCGAACAGGGTGAGCATGGCGAGATCCATTTCGCGGTGTCCGGCATACGCCGCGGGGTCGATCAGCGCCACCGCGCCGTCGACACTCCACAAGGCATTGCCGTTCCACAGGTCGCCGTGCAGGCGGGCCGGCGGCTCGGCGGGAACCAGGTCGGCCGCCCGGGTGGCGGCGCGCTCGATGAGTCGGGCCTCCTCCGCGGACACCGTCTCCTGATCGGCGACCACCTTCAGATACGGCTGCACGCGGCGGGTGAGGAAGAACTCCGGCCAGGTGTCGGCCGGGGTGTTGCTCATCGGCAGCGGTCCGATGAAACCGTCCTCGCCCGCGCCGAATCCCCCCGTGCCGAAGTCCCCCGTGCCGAAGTCGCTGGCCGTGTCTTGGTCGGGGTCCACCACGTGCACTGCCGCCAGCGCTCGGCCGAACGCGGTGGCCACGTCGACCGATGGTCTCGTCGGCTCGACCCACCGCTCGATCAGGCAGTCGGAATCGTGCGCGAGGAGTTCGGGGACCTCGATTCCGGGCAGGTCGCCGACCGCGGATCGGAGCCAGGTCAGCCCCCGCGCCTCGGCGGCGAAGAAGCCGGCGGGTGGATCCGGGTGTGTCTTGACGAGGGCGGTCGTGCCGTCCGCCAGTCGGAGCCGGGTGCAGGTCGACTGCTCGCCGCCGGCCACCGGCGAGGTCGCCACGACCGACACGCCCAGCAGCGCCTCGGCCCGGCCCGCGACCGTGTTGTTCCGGGTCACGGCTGTTCCCCGCCCACCGACCCGCTGCCCAGCCGACCGACGATCCGCGTCGCGGTGCGTTCCGCGATCAGCAGCACCCGCTGGTAGTCCTGGGGAGTACCGCCGTACGGATCGGGCACATCGGCGCCTCGGCCGTCCGGATCGAAATCCCGGAACAACCTCACCTCGGCCCCTTCTCCGGAACCCGCGAGCCGCCGGAGATCGGCCAGATTCGAGCGATCCATGGCCAGGACCAGATCGAACGAGGCCAACAACGCGCGATCGATCTGCCGGGCCCGATGGGAGGCCCCGTCGTCGTACCCGGCCGCCCGCAGCGCGCTCCCCGAATGCGGGCTGATCGATTCGCCCAGATGCCAGGCCCCGGTGCCGAAGCTCTCGACCGAGATGGTGCCGGCGAGTCCGGCGTCGGCCAGCCGCTTCCGGAGCACGATCTCGGCGACCGGTGACCGGCAGATGTTGCCCAGGCAGACGACCGCGATGCGCATGCCGGGCGCGCGGCCGGTGGTCGCCGGGCTACTCATCCGGGTCGCTCATCGGTCAGTCGTCGTCGATGGCGACCAGGTCGATGAAACCGGTGACCACGGTGATGATGATCGAGCCCAGCAGCGCGGGCCAGAAGCCGGTGACCTCGAATCCGACGCCGGCCCGGCCCGCGATCCACCCGGTCAGCATCAGCATCAGGGCATTGATCACCAGCAGGAACAGCCCGATGGTGAGGACGATGAACGGAAGGGACAGGAACTTCACGACGGGTTCGACGAACACGCTGACCAGCCCGAGGATCAGTGCCACGGCAAGCAGCGGCAGGAGCTTCTCGCCCAGCTCGGCCGAACCCTCGGTGGGACCGTCGAAGAAGATCCCGTCGATCGCCCAGGCCGCCACGGCGAGAGCGATCGCGTTGGTGACGAGCCAGCTCACGATGCGCACGGGCTCGATCCTAGTGGTACCCCCCGCCGACCCGTCTCGTAGTAGCGGTCGACCCGTCCCGTAGTAGCGGTCCCGCCCCCGCTAGCGAGGGGCGGGGAGCTCTCCGGAACCGCGCCGGATGAGTCTGGTCGGAATGATCTCGGTTCGCGGAGCGCTGTCGTCTCCCCCCAGTCGCGCGAAGACGATCTCCGCGGCGGTCCGGCCGATCAGCGCGGGATCTTGAGCCATCACGGTGATCCCGGGCTGCAACAGGTCGGCCCACGGCAGGTCGTCGAAGCCGACCATGGCCACCTGATCCCGGAGTCCGAGGCCGGCGAGTACCCGGATCACCGAGCTGGTGATGTTGTTCTGGGCGGTGAAGACGGCGGTCGGCGGCCGCTCGACGCCGAACATCGCTTCCGCCGCGCTCCGACTGGCGTCGTCCGAGTGCAGCCCGGTCGCCATCGCGGTGGGCGGGATCCTCAGTCCGCGGCGGCTCATGGCGTCGAGGAACCCCCGATGACGTTCGCGGGCCGTCGGGATGCTCATCGCGTCCCCGAGGAACCCGATCCTGGTGTGGCCGTGCGCCACCAAGTGCTCGACCGCCGTGGCCGCTCCGGGTGCGTTGTCGGTGAGTACGGCGTCGGTCGGGAAGCCGTGGGGTGGGCGGTCGATGAAGACCACGGGTGTGTTCGGCGAGACCTCGGTCGCCAGGTACTCGTGGTCGGCCGACGCCGGCATCATCACCAGCGCGTCGGCGCGGCGGGCGGTGAATTCTCGCACCAACTGTCGCTCGCGCTCGATGTCCTGGTCGACGCTGCCGGCGAAGATCAGCACGCCGCGTTCGCGGGCCTCGTTCTCCAGGGCCCGGTGAACCTCGGCGGAATAGGGATTGGCCAGGTCCTCCAGTACGGCGCCGACGGCCTGGGTGCGGCCGTCGGCTCGGCGCAGGCTGCTGGCTCCCATGTCGCGGCGATAGTTCAGCTCGGCGATGGCGTGATTGACGGCCGTGAGCTTGGCCTCGCTCACCCCGGGTTCGGCGTTGACCACGCGGGAGGCGGTCTTGGTGCTCACGCCGGCCCGGATCGCGACATCGCGCAAAGTGGCCCGCCGAGATGGCGGCCGCGGCGCGTCCGGCACTTCCCCGACCTTCCTCGCCGATTGCCGGCGGATACCGAGAGACGACGCGAGCATGGCGCGAGCTGACATCGTTGTCAACTGGTGACCCGGATCGATCAGGCGCCGGAGCGTCGTACCATGGCAAGGTGGGTGAAGATTCAAAGACGCAGGGGACTTACGTCAACCCGGGGGAGAGCTTCGAGCGCGACATGCGCTACCTCCCGGACCGGATCACCGCGGGCGGTCGCCGGCCGGAACACGGCCCTGGTGCCGCTGTCGGGGCTGGCGTCCGGGCTGACAGCGGGGCTGATTTCGCCGCTGATTTCCGGGGCGAGTTCTGGCCGGTCGAGCCGGGCCGGTACCGGCTGATCGCCGCCAAGGCGTGCCCGTGGGCGCACCGGTCGATCATCGTTCGCCGCCTGCTGGGGCTCGAGAACGCGATCTCGCTGGGGACGCCGGGGCCGGTTCACGATTCGAGGAGTTGGACCTTCGATCTCGACCCTGGCGGCGTCGACCCGGTGCTCGGCATCGAGCGGCTGCAGCAGGCCTACTTCGCCCGGATCCCCGACTATCCGCGCGGGATCACGGTGCCGGCTGTCGTCGAGATCGCCACCGGCAAGGTCGTCACCAACGACTTTCCGTGGATCACCCACGACTTCGCTCACGAGTGGACCGCGCATCATCGCGCCGACGCGCCCGACCTGTGGCCGGCCGACCGGCGCGCGGAGATGGAACCGGTGATGGAGCGGATCTTCGGAGGCCTCAACAACGGCGTCTACCGGTGCGGGTTCGCGGGCAGCCAGACGGCCTACGACGCGGCGTACGTCCGGCTCTTCGAGACCCTCGACTGGCTGGAGGAGCGTCTCGCGGACCGGCGGTACCTGATGGGCGATCGCCTGACCGAGGCCGACGTCCGGCTGTTCACCACCCTGGTGCGTTTCGACGCGGTCTATCACGGTCACTTCAAGTGCAACCGCAACAAACTGACCGAGATGCCGGTGCTCTGGGCCTACGCCCGCGACCTGTTCCAGACACCCGGTTTCGGCGATACCACGGACTTCGAACAGATCAAGACTCACTACTACTTCGTTCACACGGACCTGAATCCGACGCAGATCGTCCCGTCCGGACCTGATCTCTCCGGATGGTTTGCGCCGTCGGGCAGGTCGTGATCTGACCCACCCAAGTCGCCGCCGCGCCCGGGAGTGGGTAGTTTGGACCCGTGGACTCGCCGGAGCTTGGCTTCGCCGCCGAGCGTGATCGCCCGCATCAGCTGATCACGCCGGAAGGGCGCCGCGTCCACGATCCCGCCCTCGCCTGGCAGGTGGCCCGTGCCGACGAGATCAGCCTGCTGCGCGGCCTGTATCGCGACATGCATCTGCTGCGCCGGTTCGACACCGAGGCCACCGCGCTGCAGCGGCACGGCGAAGTCGGCATCTGGTCACCGGTCCTCGGCCAGGAGGCCGCGAACATCGGCGCCGGGCGAGCCTTGCGGCGACAGGACTATGCCTTCCCGACCTATCGCGAACACGGGCTGCTGTGGTGCAAGGAGGTCGACCCCCTCGATCTGATCGAGCTGTTCCGCGGCGTGAACCGCGGCGGGTGGGACGCCAAGGCCGCGCACGTCGGCTACAACACCATCGTGATCGGAGCGCACGCCCTGCACGCCACCGGATACGCGATGGCCGTGCAGCGTGACGGCGCGGTCGGGACCGGCGATCCCGAGCGGGACACCGCGGTCCTGGCGGCGTACGGCGATGGTGCCACCGCTCAGGGCGACGTGAACGAGGCGTTGGCGTTCGCCGCCGCGTACCACGCCCCGGTGGTCTTCTTCTGCCAGAACAACCAGTGGGCGATCTCCGAGCCGACGGAGCTGCACGTGCGGGCTCCCCTCTACCGCCGCGGACTGGGCTTCGGGGTGCCCGGCGTCCGCGTGGACGGCAATGACGTGCTCGCGACGTACGCCGTGGTGGGCGCCGCCCTGCAACGTGCGCGCGAGGGGCAGGGACCGACGTTGATAGAGGCGGTGACCTATCGGATGGGGGCCCACACCACCACCGACGACCCGACCCGCTATCGCGATCCCGGGGAGCTGGAGACCTGGCGAGCCCGAGATCCGTTGCTGCGGGTGGCGACGTACCTCCGCGACGGCAACCATGTGGATCAGGCCTACTTCGACGATCTCGAGACCCAGGCCGATCAGCTCGGGCACCGGCTGCGGGAGGCCACCAAGGCGATGCCCGATCCGGATCCGCTGAGCATGTTCGATCACGCCTACGTCGAGCCGCCGGCGCCGGTCGCCGCGCAACGGGCCTGGTACGCCGGTTATCTGGCGAGCTTCCAGGAGCGTCCGGCATGAGCGAGTGGACCCTTGCCAAGGCGCTCAACGCCGGGCTGCGAAAGTCGATGGAGGACGATCCGAAGGTCGTCTTGATGGGCGAGGACATCGGCGTGCTCGGCGGGGTGTTCCGGATCACCGACGGTCTGCAGAAGGACTTCGGCTCGGATCGGGTGATGGACTCGCCGCTGGCCGAGTCTGGAATCGTCGGCACCGCGGTCGGAATGGCGATGCGCGGCTACCGGCCGGTGATCGAGATCCAGTTCGACGGGTTCGTCTACCCGGCGTACGACCAGATCGTGTGCCAGGTCGCCAAGTACTGCGCGCGCAGCCACGGGGTCTACCCGATGCCGATGGTGATCCGGATCCCGTTCGGCGGTGGGATCGGCGCGGTCGAACATCACAGCGAGTCGCCCGAGGCGCAGTTCGTGCACACCCCGGGTCTCAAGGTCGTCGCGTGCTCCAACCCCGCCGACGGCTACTGGATGATCCAGCAGGCGATCACCGATCCCGACCCGGTGATCTTCCTCGAACCCAAGCGTCAGTATCACTCCGGTCGCGAGGTCGTCGACGACACCGGCACCGATGCTCCGCCGCCGCTGTACAGCTCGCGAGTGGTCCGCGAAGGATCCGACCTGACGCTGGTGGGGTACGGGCCGTCGGTCGCGGTCTGCCTGGCCGCGGCCGCCGCCTCCGAGTCGGACGGCAGGTCGGTCGGGGTCATCGACCTGCGCACGCTCTCACCGCTCGACCTGGAGCCGGTCTTCTCCTCGGTACGGCGCACCGGCCGGCTGGTCGTCGTGCACGAGGCTCACGTGACGGCCGGACTGGGCGCCGAGGTGGCCGCGCAGGTGACCGAGCAGTGCTTCTACGCGCTCGAGGCGCCGGTGTTGCGGGTCGGTGGTTTCGATGTCCCGTATCCGCCGGCGCGGGTAGAGGAGCACTTCCTGCCGGACCTCGACCGGGTGTGTGACGCCATCGACCGGTCTCTGGCGTTCTAGGCCTGGATCAGAGGAGCTGCCGATGTCTGAGTATCTGTTGCCCGATGTCGGCGAGGGGCTGACGGAGGCGGACATCCTGTCCTGGCGGGTCCAGGTCGGGGACACCGTCGAGATCAACCAGGTCGTGGTGGAGATCGAGACCGCGAAGTCCGTGGTCGAGTTGCCCTCGCCGTACGCCGGCCAGGTCACCGCTCTGCTGGTTGCCGAAGGCGCCACCGTCCCGGTCGGCACCCCCCTCCTCTCCATCGCCGACGCGTCACAAATGCACGCCGACGCGTCACAAATGCACGGTGAGACGTCACAGAAGCCCGAGGCAAACCTGGTGGGCTACGGTCCGCGGCAAGCTGCCGTACGACGTCGCGCTCGCCGCGCCGACCAAGCGCCGAACCGAACCCCGACCTCCGGTCGAGCGCTGGCCAAGCCATCGGCCAGGTTGCTGGCCAAGGAACGCGGCCTCGAGCTCAGCGCGATAGTCGGTTCGGCGGCGGACGGTGTGGTGACGGTCGGTGACGTGGATCGGGTTTCGTCCGCGGCATCGCCCGATCGCGAACGTCGGGAGGCTGTTCGAGGCGTGCGCAAGGCCATGGCCACGGCGATGACCGTGTCCGCGTTCTCCGCTCCGCATGTCACTACCTGGATCACGGTGGATGTCACCGCGACCGTCGAGCTCGTCGAGCGACTGAAGGAAAGCGACGAGTTCCGTGGCGTGAAGCTCTCGCCGTTGTTGATACTGGCGCGGGCATGCGTCGAGGCGATCCGGAGTACGCCGGAAGTCAACTCGGTCTGGGACGGAGGCAGTGGAGAGATCCTCTACAAGGACTATGTCAATCTCGGATTCGCGGCCGCCACCAGCCGGGGCCTTGTCGTGCCCAATCTGAAGGACGCGGATCGCCTGAGCCTGGTGGATCTGGGGCGGGGGATCCATGCGCTCGCCGAGACAGCTCGACAGGGTAGGACCCAACCGGTGGATATGGCCGGCGGTACGTTCACCATCACGAACGTGGGCGTGTTCGGCGTCGATGGCGGTACGCCGATCATCAACCCGGGCGAGTCGGCGATCATCGCTCTCGGGGCCATCGCCAAGCGGCCCTGGGTCGTGGAATCCGCGGGGGGTGACGCCCTCGCGATTCGGCAGGTGACGACTCTGTCGCTGTCGTTCGACCACCGACACATCGATGGCGCCACCGGATCGAGGTTCCTCTTCGAGGTGGCCTCGCTCATGGCCGACCCGTCGCGGTTGATCGATCTGCCGCCCGCGTAGCGGTAGCTCCGCGTTGTGTTGACGCCTCGCCGTGCATTTGTGACGTGTCGGCTGGCTTTTGTGACGCCTCGGCGGGCGGGGGCTATCGGGGCGGGGAGATCGCTCCGGAGATGGCTTCGGCGAGTTCGTCGTACGACGTGGTCGCTGGGTACGCCGGGAAGTCCGCTCGAACAGCCTCCGGCGCGCGGAACCAGATGCCGGCGTCGGCCGCGCGCAGCATCGTCGCGTCGTTGTAGCTGTCGCCGGCCGCGACCACGCGATAGTTCAGCGCGCGGAAGGCCTCCACCGCGGAACGTTTCTGATCGGGCATCCGCAACGCGTAGTCCGCGATCCGGTCCTCGACCACGACCAGCCGGTGACACAGGATCGCGGGCATCCCGAGCTGGCGCATGAGCGGCGCCGCGAACTCTTCGAAGGTATCGCTCAGCAAGACGACCTGGGTCTCGGCTCGAAGCGCGTCGAGGAAGGCTCGAGCGCCGGGCAGCGGTGCCAGTTCGGCGATGACATCGGCGACCAGGGTCATCGTCAAACCGTGCTCGTCGAGAAGGTCGAGCCGGCGCTTCATCAACACGTCGTAGTCGGGCTCGTCCCGGGTGGTGCGCCGGAGTTCGTCGATGCCGGTGCGTTCGGCAACCGCGATCCAGATCTCGGGCACGAGTACCCCCTCGAGATCGAGGGCAACGATGCTCTGCCGGGTCGGCCCGGGTACGGCGCCCAGGGGCGCGGAAACGATGTCCACCGAGAAAGTGTCACGCAGGTATCAGGCGCCCGGCAAAACGCTCTTGAACATCAACCCCCCACGTCCGGCGCTCGCATGGTCCTGGCGTGGGGGTTTCCACCGCTTCAGACGGTCTCCAGCCGGCGTGTCGCGCTCGCCGCTCGATGATGACGCAGCGTCAGCACCAGCGACTCCGCGGTGTAGAAGGCCACGTAGGCAAGCGAGAGCGCCACCACGAGCGGGTTCGGGTCCGGCAGTTGCGCCACGATCACGGCGTACGCCACCAGCCAGGCCACGGTCAGGGCCATGTTGGTGTGCCAGAGGTTCTCGGTGCGGGACGGATAGACGTAGCGCACGGGCACGAAGACCAGGATCGAGAAGATGACCAGCAACAACGAGGTGTAGGCCGGGGCGACATCAAAGACCACGACGTAGAAGGCCAGGATGTTCCAGTAGGACGGGAACCCCATGAAGTAGTGATCCGGGGTCTTCGCATCGCTGCGGCAGAACTGGTACGACGAGGCCAGCAGCGGAAGGCAGGCGAAGAAGACACCGGCCTCGCCCTCGGGCAGGTGACCACCTGCCCAGAGGAAGATCATCGGCGCGAAGGCATAGGTCAGGTAGTCGACGATGTTGTCGAGCAGGGCCCCGTCGAACCATGGGGTGGCCAGGTTCACCCGCACCTTGCGGGCCAGGAAGCCGTCGGTCCCGTCGATGATCATCGCGACCAGGAACAGCCACAACACGTCGGCGGTGCGGCCTTCGAACGCCGCCAGGATCATCAGGAAACCCAGCACGAATCCGGTGGCGGTGTAGACGTGTACGCCGACCGCCGCGATCACCCACGTCCAGGATCGATCGCCCGGAGCGCCCGGAGCGGGTTCGCCCGCTGAGCTAGACATCGGTGACGACCACAACCTCGTAGTGGGGGGAACGGCCCGGTCCTGGTCATGGCAGTGCTGGTCATGCCCGGCGCCGGCTGGCCAGGGTTCAGTATGCCGGGAAGTTGCCGGACGTGGGCGAATTGGGTGGCCGCGGGTCGCGGATCACCGCAGGAGTTCGGACTCTCGGGCGCGCCCGATGCCGTCGACGACGGCGGTCGGATCGGAGCGCGCCCAGGCGAGCGTGTCACCCGCGGTCTCGGCCAGGGGCCGGGTGGCGAGCCCGGCGGCCCGAGCCGGAGCCGGGTCGACGGTCACCATGCCGAGGTACTCGGGAAGCGGCAGCCACATCGGGAGCGCCCGCGGACCCATCCACGGGGTCACTCCGGCCGCGGCCAGGTGTTCGTGGGAGCGCCAGGCATATGCCGGATCGACACCGACACCGACACCGACACCGACGGCGGTGTCGGCGAGGAGGCTGCCCCAGGTGCGTGTGGGGCCGACACCGTCCCAGATGCCGTGCTGCTTCTTCTCGGAGAGGCGGACGATCCATGCGGCCAGGTCGCGGACATCGATCAGCTGGGCTGGAGAGTCCGGTTCGCCCGGTGCGAGCACGGGCCGGCCGTCGTCGCTCGCCGCGAGGCGGTTGGGCCAGTAGGTGTAGCGCCCGGTCGGGTCTCCCGGGCCGGCGATCAGACCGGGCCGGACGATCGCCGGGCCTCTGGTGTGCTCCGTGACGAGCCGCTCGCAAGCCACTTTCATCCCGCCGTAGGCTTCCGGTGGAGCGTCGCCCTCGGGGTCGTCGAAGACGGGGTCGAGCAGGGTGCGCGGGCCCGGCTCGTTCGCGTAGACGCTGATCGTCGAGATGAAAGTCCAGTGTGGGCCTGGAAGCTCGGCGACCGCCGTGCGTACGTGCGATGGCCTGCGGCCCACGTCGATGACAGCGTCGAACTCATCGGTGAGGATGGCGTTCGGCAAAGGGTCACGGCGATCGTGTGCCACGTGGTGCGCCGCCGCGGGCAGGCCGCCGGATCGGCCGCGGGTCAGGCAGGTCACGCGGTGGCCGCGCGCCAGGCTCGCTTCGGCGATGGCCTTGCCCAAGAAGACATTGCCTCCGAACAGCAACATGCGCATGGCTTGCCTCCTTCCGGGTGGGACGCCGACCGCTCCTCGACCGTCGATGAATCCCACCATCGCCAGCCACGCTACTTGGGGACGGGTCGGCCGCTACTTCGGGACGGGTCGGCCGCTACTTGGGGACGGGTCGGCGGGGTGGGGTTTGTTTACCCATGATCCACGCGTCGAAGAGTGCGGAGAGTTCGGCGCCGGTGGTTCGCTCGAGCCAGGCGTAGTAGGCGTCCCGGTCCGAGGTTCCGCTCAGCTCTCCGCTGTCGTGCGCGGCCGGCCACTCGCTGACCATCGCCCAGAACTTCTTCTCGCCGATCCTCTTGCGGACCTCGTGCCACATGAATGCCGGGCCGTAGTAGATGTTGAGGTTGCCGAACCGGTCCCGGTCGTAGTCTCCGGGCGGACCCGACCTGCGCCGATCGGCGCGCTCGGAGGAAGCCCACTCACGGAGCTTCGCGTCCATCGATAGGTTTTCGCTCTCGGCTTCGTAGACCCCTTGGAGATACATCGTCATGCCTTCGTTCATCCAGACGTCGCGCCAGTCGGACGGGGTGACCTGATTGCCGTACCACTGGTGCACGAGTTCGTGCGCGATGACCTCGCGCGACCGGATGTAGTCGCTGTCGCCGAGCGTGATCATGGTCTGGGTCTCCATGGCCGAGTCCGACCGCACGGCGACCAGGCCCAGACTGGAGAACGGGTAGCTGCCGAGTTTGCGCTCGGCCCAGTCGACCAGTTCCGGCAGGACCCGCACGTCCTCCAGGGCCTGAGGGTCACCCGTCGGCGTCCACATTGAGATCGGCACGCCGCGGGTCGAGCGAGCCGTGGTCTCGGTGAAGTCGCCGAAGGCGACCGTGACGAGGTACGACGAGGCCGGCTCGTCGAGGTGCCAGCGAGTCAGGGTGCGGCCGGCGTCACGCACCCGGTTCTCGAGCACCCCGTTGGCCACCCCGACCATCGGCTCCGGCACCGACAACGAGAAGTCGTAGAGCGCCTTGTCGGCGGGTTGATCGTTGACCGGGTACCAGGTGTAGGCGCCGAACGGCTCCTGCATGGTCCAGGTCTCGTTCGCCTCGGTGACATGCCAGCCCAGGGTCGGCGCGTCGTCGCGCTCGCCGGGCGCCACCACCGGTTCCGGGGTGCCGGCGTACTCGATCTCGAGCCGGTAGCGCCGGTTCTCGGTCACGTCGCCCCGGACCTCGAGGTTCTTGCCGGAGTGGCTGTGCGCGGCGGTTCGGCCGTCCAGGCGGACTGCGGTGACCTCGAGCGCCTCGCTCAGATCGAGCCGGAACCGGTCGGCGGTGCTGGCGGCCCGAAACGCGATCGTCGCCCGGCCCGTGAGTCGTTTGCCGGACGGCTCCCAGGCCAGGATCAGCCCGTAGTGCAGCGCGTCGACGCCGGGGTCGCCGGCCTCCGGATACACGCTGTCCTCGACCGTGCGGCTCTCCGCGTCGTCCAGCCGCTCGTCATCCAGCGGCATCGCCGGCGCCGGGTCCGACGTCGAGCCCGCCGGCGCGGAGTAGGGAGAAGGTACCTCGCTCGGCCGCCGGAGCCGGCTGACGGCGTACATGACGCCGAGGACGAGGGCCAGCACCAGGATCAGGCCGATCACGCCCTTGGCCTGGTGACGCAGCGGATTCGCGTGGTCCAGGCGGGCCTGTCGCTCCTGGTCTGGAGAGGCCGGGTCCGGGTTCGCCATGGTCCGGACCTTAGCCTCGATCCGGTGAGCGGGGGTCGACTGGTCAGCCGGACCCGCACCGGTCATCCGGTCGAGTCACTCGGGTTGGGCCGCACCTTAGGATCTGGTGGTGAGTGAATCGGCATCGAATGCTCCGCGACCTCCGTCGATCGTCCTGGTTTCCGAGGACCACGCCGATGTTCTCCGGGAGCAGTTCTGGCGCTACTCACGGGAGTACGACCTGCGCATCACCCGCTCGTGCGCCGAAGCTTCGGCCGCCATCGAGGAGGTCATGGACTCATCCGGCACAGTCGCGTTGCTGGTGAGCGACTCCCGCTTGCCCGATGCCGACGTTCTCGCCGCGTTCGGGCACTGGCGGGCCCTGGTTCCGACCGCGCGCAGGATGATCGTCGCGCCCGCCGAGCAGTTCCTCGAGGACGCGGACCGGCTCCGCCCGGGGATGGCCATGGGGAAGTACGACGCCTATCTGCTGATGCCTCGCGGGATCCGCGACGAGGAGTTCCACAACGCGGTGACCGATCTGTTGTCGGACTGGGGATCCAGCGTTGCCAATCCGGAGGTGGTGTCGATGAAGATCGTCGCCGCCGAGCCGACTCCGTTGATCGCGGAGATCCGCGACTTTCTGGACCGGATGGGCATGCCGAACCGGGTCTACCACCCCGGTAGCGACGTAGGCCGGCGGATCCTCGCGGAGGCCGGGCCGGACGCTGAACTCCCGGTGGTGTGGGCGCTGACCGGGCAGGTCTATTCGGTCCGCACCGTTCGCGATGTCGCCAAGGCGATGTACGGCACGCCGAACGCCCTGTCGGTCACCGACGTCGTGGACCTGGCTGTGGTGGGAGCCGGGCCGGCCGGCCTCGCCGCCGCGGTGTACGCGTCCTCGGAAGGCTTGAGCACGGTGGTCCTGGAGGCCGACGCGATCGGTGGCCAGGCCGGCACGAGTTCGATGATCCGCAACTACCTGGGCTTCCCGCGCGGCATCTCGGGCATGCGGCTGGCCCAGCGGGCGCGCATCCAGGCACTCCGTTTCGGCACCACGTTCCAGACCGGGTGGGAGGTGGAGAAGTTGCTGGCCGGCGAGCCCCACGTGCTGCGCACGGCCGGTGGGGACCTGCGGGCCCGAGCTGTCGTGGTCTGCACCGGGGTCCGCTATCGCAAACTCCGCGTCGATCCCATCGAGGACTTGGTGGGCATGGGTGTCCACTACGGCGCGGCCATGGCGGCGGCGCGCGAGATGGAGGACCAGGACGTGTACGTCGTTGGCGGGGGCAACTCAGCCGGCCAGGCCGCCGTACACTTGTCCCGGTTCGCGAGGTCGGTGACGATTGTGATCCGCCGGCCAGCGCTCGCGGAGACGATGTCGCACTACCTCATCGATGAGATCAGCTACCTGTCGCGGATCGCCGTGGAGCCCTGCTCGCGAGTGGTCGACGGCGGCGGCAATGGCCGGCTCGAGTGGCTCACCGTCGAGAGTGTCGAGACCGGCGAGCGGAGCACGCGGCCGGCCGGCGGCCTGTTCCTCCTGCTCGGAGCCTCGCCGCATTGCTCCTGGTTGCCGCCGGAGGTCGCTCTCGACGAACACGGTTTCGTGCTCACCGGCCGCGACGTACCCAAGGACAAGTGGCACAACGGGCTGCCACCGCGAAGCCTGGAGAGCACCGTGCCAGGGGTGTTCGCGGTCGGTGACGTCCGCTCGGGCTCGATGAAGCGGGTGGCCGCCGCCAGCGGCGAAGGGGCCTCGGTGGTCCCGCTCGTCCATTCGTGGCTCGCCGGCGTACGACGTGATCCTCCGGATCGGAGCCTGGACAGGTAGCCACCACGCCATGCACGTGAACCCCCGACTCTCGAGGACGGCGAAGCCGTGGACAAGATCCACCTCAACGACGACACGACCATCCCGCGCATCGGATTCGGTGTCTTCCGCGTCCCAGACGACCTAGCAGCCACGGCAGTAGAGCAGGCCATCGACGTTGGGTATCGAGCGATCGACACCGCGGCGTACTACCAGAACGAACCCGGCACTGGCCGCGGCATCGCCGCAAGCGGCTGCACCCGTACCGAACTCCACGTGACGACGAAGGTCTGGCACCTCGACCTCGGCTACGACCTCACCGCCCAGTCAGTGCGGAACAGCCTCACGCGACTGAACCTCGACTACCTCGACTCCGTCCTGATTCACTGGCCCGTCCCGAGCCGGGGACTGTTCGTCGACTCCTGGCACGCCCTCATCGACGCGAAGACAGAGGGGCTCACTCGGTCGATCGGCGTATCGAACTTCAACCCACCCGAGATCGAAACCCTGATCACCCAGACCGGCGTCACTCCGGCCGTCAATCAAGTAGAGATGCACCCACGCCTGGCCCAACCTGTCATCCGGAGCTACGACAACGAGCGCCGCATCGTGACGCAGGCCTGGAGCCCACTCGGCCACGGAACCATGCTCGACCACCCGGTCGTCACCGAAATCGCCGCCATCAGGTCAGCCACACCAGCACAAGTCCTGCTGAGCTGGAGCCTCGCACAAGGCGTCATGCCCCTCACCAAGACGCTCGACACGCGACGTATGGCGGACAACCTGAGAGCACTCGACCTCGAACTCACCCAAGAAGATCGCGCGCGGATTTCCACCCTCAACGACGGACACCGCACCGGACCAGATCCAGCCACCTACGGCACGTAACGATCTCGAATCCGCCGGCGGTGTCGGCGCCTTCGGTCGGGCGTAGCGGACGGCCGTGCCGGCGGAGTCCCCGGCACCCACGCGCGGCGTTCCGTGGGTGCCGGGGAGCCTATGGGGTGCGCCGGCATTCGTTGTGATCGTGATGGTTGGCGTGGTCGTGGTGGGCAGCCACGAGTGTGTGGCAGGTGTCGAGGACGCTCTGGAGCCGGCGACCGGGAAACATCCGGGCGAGTGCGGCTTCGAAGGCGTCGAATGCCTCGTTGAGGCAATTGGCGGCGGTGTGTAGTCCTGGTCGTACCACTGCGACCAGCCTGCCTGGTCGAGTGGGAGGTCGTCGGCCCCGCGCGGGAATTCGTCGCCGGTGGCATCGACGCGATCGAGCGCCTCCTGCGCGTCGAGGAGATCGGCCGCCAACACTGCCAACTGGTCAGCCTGAGAACCCCCGGCGCGGTTGATCGCGGCAGATTCACCCGAACCAGTCATCACAGGAAGTCCCTTCCGAGTTGGAGAGCCGGACCGGCGATGCGACCTAGTACTTCAGCCGAACGGCCTCAGCGGACTGCCATCCGCTGGGGCCATCTCTCACTTACCGGAGCCACTCCCCGGTGACCGTCGAACACCGTGGACACCAACAAGCGACTACTGGACTCGATCCTACCTAACCACCTAGTGGTTGTCCACCTGGTTACATAGTGACTGACCGCCCGCGTAGACTTCGACACCGTGGCCCGTCGAGATCCCGAGTACCTCGCGATCTCCCGTGTCCTTCGAGCCGAACTGATCGCCGGCAACTACGACGAAGACGGCTCACTACCGGGAAACGCCACGATCGCCGAACGGTTCGACGTGAACCTGAAGACCGCCGGCCGCGCTATCCAACAGCTGATCGCCGAGAAGCTGCTCATCGCACGGCCGGGTATGCGGCCGCTAGTGGTACCGCCTGAGCGGCGGGCGGCGGCGTGGCCGATGACTGGACGCTACGCCCGGGCCCGCAACAGTGACGGCCTCCTCTTCGCCACCGACGTGACAGGCGCGGTGGAGAAAGCCACCGTGCTCACGCGGTGGGAGACCGTGCCGATAGCGCTAGCGGACCTGCTCCAGGTTGACGTGGCCACGACCGTGTTCCGTCGAGACAGTAGGACCACCATCAACGGCGTACTGTCGGAGCAGACCTCGATGTTCTTCCCACGCTCGGTCATCGAGCGCGCGCCCGGGCTTGAGGCCGATCCGAAGATCAAGGTCGTCGCGCTCCTCGAAGCCGCCGGCTATCAGATCGACCGAACCATCAACGAGGTCCGAGCCCGCCACGCCAGTCCCGACGAACAAATCAGCTTCGGAATCGACGCAGGCGCGGTGATGTTCGAACAAATTCACGGCACCTACGACACCACCGGCGAACCACTAGAGGCCGTCATCAACCTGCGACCAGCAAGCGGTAACGTGCTGACCTTCGAAACCTACGAAGGACCGGACGAGGAGTGACTCACGTGCCCACCGCGACACTACGCGGCGACATCCGCGACCGCCTTGCGGTCGCCCTCGACGTGCCCGACCTGCGCGACGCCATCGGACTGGTGCAGCAGGTGAGCCCACACTTCGGTGTCGCCAAAGTCGGACTTGAGCTATTCACCGCAAGCGGCCCTGAAGCCGTCACCGCAATCCGTGACCTTGGGATGGATGTCTTCCTCGATCTCAAGCTCCACGACATCCCGACAACAGTCCAACGCGCCGCCACCGTCCTCGGGCGGCTCGGAGTCCGCTACGTCACCATGCACGCCGCAGGTGGACCCGACATGCTGCGCGCCGGCATCACCGGCCTCGCCGAAGGCGCTGCCGCCGGCGGACACCAGGCGCCTATCGCTCTCGGAGTCACTGTCCTCACCAGCGATACAGCCGACACCGACCTACTGCATCAGAGACTGCGCAACGTCGTCGACGCCAACTGCCCAGGCATCGTCTGCGCCGCCACCGACCTCGACGAGGTCAGAGCCATAGCCCCCGACGTATTCGCCGTCACACCCGGCATCCGCCCAGCCGGAGCCGATACCCACGACCAACAGCGAGTCACCACCCCGGCCGATGCCATCGCGGCCGGCGCCGGACTCCTCGTCATCGGACGACCCGTAACAGCCACAGCCGACCCCGGCCACGCGGCAGCCCACATCGCCGAAGACGCAGCCGCCGGACTCGATTGAGCCAACTCGACCCACCTGGACTGGACCCTCTTCTGGTCGCCGCCAGGCGCCGGTCCTGGCGCAGTGCTCGTTGTCCGTGTCGGCGTCGGGTGGGATTGCCACCGACCCGTTCGCACACCCGGGCAAAGCCTCGTACGTCGCGTCGCGGTTGGCCAAGGAGGTCCTCAATGCACGTGATGCCGGCGCTCGTTGGTGCGCTGCAATGATGTTGCGTGACCTCAGCCCCCTACTCAGCTGAATGGAGTTGCGCGTGCATGTCATCGAAGTGAAGAACGCCGAACTGCTGGAGACGTTGGCTCGCGAGGCCAAGGATCGGGGCATCACCAACGCCGCGATCGTCACCTTGATCGGCGCGGCTGACTCTTTCACTGTTTCGACCATGCCGGCAGACGACGCCACCGCGGACGTGATCACCGAATACGTCCAACCCGCCGAGATGACCGCGACCGGCGAGATCGTCGGCGGAGCCGTGCACGTGCACGCGGTCATGGCGATCGAAGGCGACCGGGCAGTTGCGGGACACCTGCATCGGGCGGCGATCGGCACCTGGTTCGCTCGGGCCTACATCCAGCCCCTCACGGGACCGGTTCGCTGAGGAGATGGACGACTACGTCCGCGCGCCTCTGGTGATGCGACCGTGACCGAGGCCGCCGGGCCGCACGGGGTGAGAGGGGTCGACTCCTCGTACCCGGTGGAGCTTCGTGCCGGCCGGTTCTCCCTGCGCGAGTTCGACGATGCCGATCTGGCCGAGGTCCATGCGTTGGTGAGTGACGACCGCGTGACGACGTGGCTCTCGTTCGACGCCAAGACCCCGGAGCAGACAGCGGAGCTTCTCGGCGGGATCCTGGAAAGGCA
>JBOFLE010000071.1:0-15520 GCA_051657705.1 Nocardioides sp.
ACCCGTCCCTTAGTAGCTACTAAGGGACGGGTCGGCCGCTACTAAAGGACGGGTCAGCGTGGTCTGTCAGCCCTTCGGGACGGTGGGTACCTCGACCTCGCCGCCGACGATCGCGGTGCGAGCAGCGTCGATGTCGCTCATGACGTCGTCGATGTAGCCGCCGGAGACCGAGACCCCGACCCCGTCCTTGGCCAGATCGTAGACCGTGTAGCTGGTCAACGGCGCCTTCTTGGCCACCGAGTCGATCATCGAGAACGTCGCGACATCGACCCGCTTGAGCATCGACGTCAGGATGTGCTCCTTCTGCTCCTCCGACGCGCTCAGGTACTGGTCGGAGTCAACGCCGATCGCCCACTTGTCGGCTTCCACGGCGGCGTCGAAGACACCGGAACCCGATGCCCCGGCCGCGTGGTAGACGATGTCGGCCCCGGCTTCGAACTCGGCCGTGGCCGCCTGCTTTCCGCCGGCCGGATCACCGAAGCCGGACAAGTCGGACTCCTGGATGTACTTGACCTCGACCTTGATCTTGGGGTTCACCGACTTGGCGCCGGCAACATATCCTGCCTCGAACTTCTTGATCAGGTCCATCTTCACCCCGCCCACGAAGCCGATGTGGCCGGCCTCGGACTTCTTGGCGGCGGCGACACCGACCAGGTAGGACCCCTGCTCCTCGGCGAAGCCGAGGTAGGCGACGTTCTCGTTCGGCTCCTTGTCGGGGTCGAAAC
Source organism: Nocardioides sp. (assembly GCA_051657705.1). GTDB lineage: Bacteria > Actinomycetota > Actinomycetes > Propionibacteriales > Nocardioidaceae > Nocardioides. The sequence continues at coordinate 726 of JBOFLE010000071.1, forward strand.
CGTCGATGACCGCGAAGCTCACGTCCGGGTAGTCCGGGGCGACCTTGTTGACCGACTCGGAATAGGCGAAGCCGACCCCGATGATGGGGTTGTGGCCGGTGTCGGCCAACTGCCGCAGCCGGTCCTCGCGAGCGGACTCGGCCTCGCCGTCGGCAGCCTCACCCGTGGTGCACGTCGCGCCGAGTTCGTCGACGGCCTTCTTCAGACCGGCGGCCGCCGAGTCGTTGAACGACAGGTCGCCGACACCACCGACGTCGAAGGCCAGTCCGACCTTCGGGCCGTCGCCCTCGGCGTCCGCGCAGATGTCACCGGACCCGGCGTCCTCGCTCGGGCTGGCCGACGTGCTGTCCGCCTTGGGTTCGTCAGAGCCACCCGAGGAGCTGTCGTCGTTTCTGGCACAGCCGGCCAAGACCACCGCCGCGGTGGCGAGGACGGCCGCAATCTTGGTCATGTGACGCAAGATGCCCTCCTGGAGATTCGTTGCGCCGCATCTTGGTCGGCACAGAGTCGGGCTCACGATATCTCCGTACCCGGCCTCACGCGAAGAGGAGGGCCTCCTCGAAGATCAACCGTTATGAGTCGGTGACCTCGGAATTCGTCGCGACATCCGGCGAGAGTCGAGTAAGGCTTCCGATTGCCACCTCTGCCAGCAAACGGGCGCCAATGGTGATCGCGCCTTCGTCGATCCGCAAATTGCCCTGATGGAGGTCGTACGTCGGTCCGGCGGGCGTCCGGGTGCCCAGCCTCGCCATCGCGCCGGGCACCCGGCGCAGGTACCAGGCGAAGTCTTCGCCGCCCAGGCTCTGCCGAGTCGGCACGATGCCCGATTCGGTCACCACGACGGCCGCGGCCGCGGCGAACCCGGCGACCGCGTCGGCATCGTTGACCACCGGCGGCACCCCCCGGTCGTAGTCGAGCTCGGCACTCACGCCGTACGGGGCCACGATCTCCGCGATCAACGGCCCGATCACAGCTTCGGCGCCCGCCCAGGCATCGGCGTCCAGCATCCGCACGGTGCCGGCCAGTTCGGCCTCGTGCGGGATCACGTTCTTGGCGACTCCGGCCCCGACCCGTCCCCACACCACGCTCACTCCGGCGCGCGGGTCGAACCGTCGCGCGGCGGCGGCGGGCAGATCTGTGATCACCTTGCCCAGCGCGAACACCAGATCCTCGGTCAGGTGCGGCCGGGAGGTGTGCCCGCCGCGGCCACGCAACCGCACCGTGAGTCCATCGGCCGCACCGGTGATCGCGCCGACCCGCAAGCCAACCTGCCCGGTGTCCACACTGGGGTCGCAGTGCAGCGCGAAGATCTGGGTGACATCGGTCAACACACCGTCTTCGATGGCGGCGATCGCGCCACCCGGTATCGCTTCCTCGGCCGGTTGGAAGATCACGCGAACGCCGCCCGGCAAGCCCAGCGTCCGGTCGACCTCCGCGAGCGCCAACGCGGCGCCGAGCAGCGCCGTGGTGTGGACGTCGTGTCCGCAGGCATGGCTGACGTCGGGCACCTCGCTGGCCCACGGATCGCCGGTCCGGTCCGAGACGGGCAGAGCGTCCAGGTCCGCCCGTAACGCCACCCGGCCACCGGCGGCCGGGCCTAGATCGGCGTACAGACCGGTCGGAGACGGCCTGGTCACCCGCCATCCGGCGTCGGCCAGTCTCTCCGCGACCAGTTCGGTCGTGCGGACCTCACGCCAGGAGAGTTCGGGGTGCGCATGGATCTGCCGGCGCAGATCGACGAGAGTGTCGGCGTCCTTCTCGACGGTCTCCTCGATCAACGTCGAGATCTCCGGGTGCGCGGACTCTGTCACTGGCATCACTCTAATCCCAGCGCTCGATCGCCGCTCGGCATTCCGCACCACGAGCGAGGTCGGTCGTCGGTCAAGTCGTTCGAGATCACGGGCGCGGCATTGCATAGGAGCTCGTGTCGCTCCCTGATGGACCGGATCCGATGGGTCCGCTGGCTACGCGCCCACCACCGGCCGGCGGCCGCCAGATTCGACAGCGCCCTGCTCACCCTCGAAACCCAGCTCACCCGGAGCAACCCCCACCACAGCGGCCGAGACTTCGTCAACGAATGCAAGGCCATCCTCGGACTGGACTACGACCAAACAACGCGGCGGCAGCACGGCTCGGGCAGGGAGCCCTGAACCAGCTGACGGAACTCGCTACCGACAGGAGCCGCGGCTGTGGAGGAACGTTCGCGTGGTCCGTCGACCGATGCCAGGCTTTCGAGTATGACCAGAAGGAGGCACCATGGTGACCATGACGCTGTTGGAGCAGTACCGACCGCTCACGGCGGACGACCTGGAGGCGCACTACCAGGCGTCGCCCGATGATAGGAACCGCTACGAGATCATCGACGGGACGCTGATCGTGACGCCCGCACCGGCTATCCCGCATCAACGCGCGGTAGGGCGCCTGTACTCGGCACTCGTCGCGGCATGCCCGCGGCAACTGGAGGTCATGCTCGCACCTCTCGACGTCAAGTTCGCCGAGACCACGGTCCTGCAACCCGACCTACTCGTCGCCACCAAGCTGGCGCTCGGAGGCAAGAAGATGGTCGGCGGACCGCTGCTGGCCGTCGAAGTGCTCTCTCCCAGCACCCGCCTGATCGACCTCAACCTCAAGTTCGCCACGTACCAACAGTGGAGTACGGCCGGCTACTGGGTCGTCGATCCCATCGAGTCCCGAATCACCGCATGGGAACTGGCCGACCAGGCGTACGCGGTCCGCGCCGACGCCGGCCCCGGCGAGAAGTTCGCCGTCGATCTCCCGTTCCCGCTGCGACTCGACCCCGCGTCATTGACCGCCTGACGCCGCCCGAGTCCTTCCGCCCCAACCGCTGTGGCGGGACTACGGCCTCTGGTGCCCCCGGTCGCCGGTCTGCAGGTCGGTTCCGGTGGACTCCTGCAGCAACCGGACCACCGACAGTTCCGGCGCCTCGGGGCCGTATCGGTCCAGGGCCCGCTGGAAGACCCGCTCGGCCAGCTCGGCGAACTCGTCGGGTACGGCGTGGACGGCCGCCAGTTCCCGGATCAGCCGCAAGTCCTTGCGACACAGGCCGAGGGTGAAGCTGGGGTCGAACGACCCGTCGTAGATCGACGGGATGTCGTGATCCGCCACCCAGCTCGAACCACAGCTGTTCATCACCACCGACCGCAGGCTCTCGACCGCGATCCCCGACTTCGCGCCGAGCAGCAGCGCCTCACCGATCGCGGCGGCGTTCACGTACCAGAGCAGGTTCGTGAGCAGCTTGGCCGCGAGGGCGGAGAACTGGTCGCCGGTATGCAACACGGTATGGGCGATCCGGTCGAAAAGCGGCCGGCAGCGACGGACATCCGCGCCGTCTCCTCCGACGAAGATCGACAGCGCACCCAGGCGGGCATTGTCGACTCCCTGGGAGACCGGCGCCGCGAGGTAGCGGAAGCCGTGGGCGGCCTGCGCATCCACGAGGCGGCGTACCAGGGCGACCGAGACTGTCGAGAAGTCGACCAGCATCGCGTCGAGACGCATCTGGCCCAGGATCCCTTCGGGGCCGAGGCACACCTGCTCGACCTCGACCTGACTGGGCAGGGAGAGCATCACCACGTCACTGTGCCGCGCCAGGTCGGCGAGGTCGGCGCAGTGCCGCGCTCCGGCCGCGACCAGGTCGGTGACCGCCGCCGGACGCCGATCGTGCACCACCAGCCGATGACCGGCCGCGATCAGGTTGGCGGCGATCGGCGCACCCATCGAGCCGGTGCCGACGAATCCGATCCGCATCGGCTCAGTCATGCTTGCCGAAGGCCAGGAACAAGGGGGCGCCGTCTCCCACCGGCCCCAGCGCGTCGAATCCGCAGCTCGCCAACAAGTCAAGCGCGGCCTGGAAGGAGTAGGTGCGGTAGTCGAGGGACTCCTCCATCACGACCGTGTCGCCGTCGGTCAGCCGATACCGCTTGTGGAAACCGTCAACGATCCCGGTGATCTGCTGGGAGTAGAGCATGCCGTTGCTGATCGGTCGTGCGTAGTCGTGGTGCGCTCCCTGGATGCCGAGCAGGAGCCGCCCGCCCGGCGGGAGCAAACCTGCCAGTCGACGCAGTCCGGACCGGTTCTGCGCCGGATCGCGAAGGTGGCTGACGAGCTGCAGAGATCCACCGGAGTCGTCGGTGTCGGAGTATTCGCCGGCGAAGTACCAGACACCGCCGTAGGAGTACGCCACATCGAACTTGTCGTTCAGATCGAGCTGCGACACGTCCTGCCGGTACAGCGCGATGTCCGGTCGGTTGTCCAGCCGAGCCCGGGCGACATCGAGCATGCTCTCGGTCAGATCGACGCCGGCCAGCGCCAGATCGGGGCGCCGACGGGCCAACTGCTCCAGGATCAGACCGGTCCCGGAGCCCAGCTCAAGCACGGACGCCGCCCCGGACAGCGTCGCCAGCGCGCCGGCCACCCGGTCGTAGTCGTAGTACCCCGAGGTCATGATGAGGTCGTAGCGATCCGCCATTCCCGAGTAGTCGCCCACGCGCGTTCACCTGATCAGTCCATCGGGCCGTGCCCGCTCTGCGGATGCACGCCTGCGTTGTCGCGAACGTGCCTTGAGGCCTCTTCGCCATTGATGGAGGCGCCTGGACGATATCAGTCCATCGCGTACCACGACCGGCACCGTCCTCATGGTGGCACCAAAGCCACTCTCCGGCGCCGAGGCTGGATCAGCGCCCCTCGTCGTATTCCGCCAGAATCCGGTCGGCGGCCTCGGCCGCCGTGAGCCGGCCGGCAAGGACCTCGGCCTCGGCGGCGCGACGGGCATCCGCAACCCTGCTCGAAGAGACGAGCCGATGGTCCAACTCGTCCAGAACCAGTCGCCATGCGAAGCCGACCTGCTGCTCGGCGCGACGTCCGGCGAGACCCTCGTCGCCGAGGCCGGCCCGGTGCGCGAGCACCAGATCCCAGACCTCGCCGAGCCCGGCGCCGCTGAGGGCGGAACAGGTGACGACCCGAGGGGCGTCCTCGGCTCCGCGCACCAGCCGGAGCGCGCCGCCCAACTCCCGGGCCGCTGTCTCGGCCTCGGCCTCGCGGCCGCCGTCGGCCTTGTTGACCGCGACCACGTCGGCCAGTTCGACGATGCCCTTCTTGATGCCTTGCAGTTCGTCGCCTCCTCGAGACTGGGTCAGGAAGCAGAACGTGTCAACCATCTCCGCCACCGTGACCTCGGACTGGCCGACGCCGACCGTCTCGACCAGCACCACGTCGTACCCGGCGGCCTCCAACAGCACGATGGTGCGCGAGGTGGCGCGGGCCACCCCGCCGAGCGAACCCGAGGTGGGCGTCGGCCTGATGTACGCCGCCGGATCTCCCACCAGCCGCGCCATCCGGGTCTTGTCGCCGAGCACGGACCCGCCGGTGCGGGTGGAGGACGGGTCCACGGCCAGCACCCCGACCCGGTGGCCGGCCTCGGTCAACCTGGACCCGAGCGCGTCGATGAACGTGGACTTGCCGACTCCGGGGACTCCGGAGATCCCGACCCGGATGCCCGGGCCGGCAGCCCGATCGGCGCCGGCGGCCCCGAGGCGACGGACCAGTTCGTCGGCCTGTTTGCGATGATCCGCCCGCGTCGACTCGATCAATGTGATGGCGCGCGCGAGGATCGCGCGGTCGCCGGACCGGACTCCGGTCTCCAGGTCCACTACGCGAGCCGCTCGCGCAACGCCGCGAGCAGTTCCAACGCGGAGTCGGCGACGACGGTGCCGGGCAGGAAGACCGCGGACGCGCCCGCGGCCTTCAGCGCGGGCACGTCGTCGGAAGGGATCACGCCGCCGACGACGATCATGATGTCGGGGCGGCCGGCGTCGGCCAGGGCTTCGCTGAGAGCAGGCACCAGCCTCAGGTGCCCGGCCGCCAGGGACGACACCCCCACGATATGCACGTCGTTGTCGACGGCCTGTTTGGCGACCTCCTCCGGCGTGGAGAACAAGGGCCCGACATCGACGTCGAATCCCAGATCCGCGAAGGCGGTGACCACGACCTTCTGCCCGCGGTCATGTCCGTCCTGACCCATTTTCGCGACGAGGATCCGGGGCCGGCGCCCCTCGGCCTCGGCGAACTCCGCGGTCGCGGCGAGCACGGCGGCGACGGCACTGCCGGGGCCGTCGCGATCACCCAGTTCGGAGCTGTACACCCCGGAGATGGTACGGATCACCGCCCGGTGCCGGCCGAAGACCCGCTCCAGTGCCGTCGACATCTCACCCACGGTCGCGCCCGCCCGAGCCGCGTCGATCGAGCGGGCCAGGAGGTTCGCGTCCGGCCCGGCAGGGCGGCCGTCCACGCGAGCCGCCGCGGTCAGCGCATCGAGGGACCCGCGTACGGCGGCATCGTCCCGCTCCGCGCGTAGGCGTTCGAGTGTGGCGACCTGTTGCCGATACACCTCGTCGCCGGCCACCTTGCGCACCTCCAGCGGTTCCTCGTCGGCGACTCGATACCTGTTGACGCCGATCACCGCCTGGGTGCCGGAGTCGATCCGGGCCTGGGTACGCGCGGCCGCCTCCTCGATCCGCAGCTTCGGGATCCCGGCCTCGATGGCGGCCGCCATGCCGCCCGCGTTCTCCACCTCGGCGATGTGCTCGGCCGCGCGCCGGGCGAGGTCGTGGGTCAGCCGTTCGACGAAGTAGGACCCACCCCACGGATCGACGATCGCGGTGGCGCCGCTCTCCTGCTGCAACAGCAGTTGGGTATTGCGGGCGATGCGCGCGGAGAACTCGCTCGGCAGCGCGATCGCCTCGTCGAGGGCGTTGGTATGCAGGCTCTGGGTGTGGCCTTGGGTGGCGGCCATCGCCTCGATGCAGGTGCGCTGGACGTTGTTGAACGGGTCCTGCGCGGTCAGCGACCAGCCCGAAGTCTGGCAGTGGGTGCGCAGGCTGGACGACCGTGGATTCCGTGGCTCGAAGGGCTCCAGCAGCCGGGCCCACAGCAGGCGCGCCGCGCGGAGCTTGGCGACCTCCGTGAAGAAGTTCATACCGATGCCGAAGAAGAAGCTCAGCCTGGGCGCGAACGCGTCGATGTCGAGACCGGCCGCCAGCCCGGCTCGCAGGTACTCCACCCCGTCGGCCAGCGTGTATGCCAGCTCCAGGTCGGCGGTCGCCCCGGCTTCACCGATGTGATAACCGGAGATGGAGATCGAGTTGAACTTCGGCATGTGAGCCGCCGTGTAGGAGAAGATGTCGGAGACGATCCGCAGGCTCGGCCCGGGCGGGTAGATGTAGGTGTTGCGGACCATGAACTCCTTGAGGATGTCGTTCTGGATGGTTCCGGTGAGCAGCGACGGCGCGACGCCCTGCTCCTCGGCGGCGACGATGTAGAGCGCCATGATCGGGAGCACCGCGCCGTTCATCGTCATCGAGACGCTCATCCGGTCCAGCGGGATGCCGTCGAACAGGGTGCGCGCGTCCAGGATCGAGTCGATGGCGACGCCGGCCATGCCGACGTCGGCGCGGACCCGCGGATGGTCGGAGTCGTAGCCGCGGTGGGTGGCCAGATCGAAGGCCACGCTCAGCCCTTTCTGGCCGGCCGCGAGGTTGGCGCGGTAGAACGCGTTGGACTCCTCGGCGGTGGAGAATCCGGCGTATTGCCGGATCGTCCAGGGCTGCGTGGTGTACATCGTCGGGTAGGGGCCGCGCAGGTACGGCGCGAGGCCCGGCCAGCCGCCGAGGTGATCGACGGCCTCGAGGTCGGCCGGTCCGTAGCCGGGCTTGATCTCGATGCCTTCGGGTGACATCCAGCCACCGGTGGAGCTGGTGGCGGCGGTTGGTGGTGCCGGGACGGCGCCACCCAGGGCGGGCTGGTCTCCTGGCGCCTGCTCTTCGGCCGGTCGGCTGGGAACGCCGGTCGCGGGGAGGTCGGCCGCCACCTCGTCCGCGCCCAGCCACTCCCGCAATCGCCGCAGGAAGGCCACGGCGTCGTCTCCGGCGGCGAACGACTCGTCGACCGCAAGGCCGCCGGACATCCCGCCCGATGTCCCACCCGGCGGGCCGGCCAGGGCGACGTACCGCACCCCGGCGGTCCGTAGCGCCGCGATCAGTTCCGCGCCCCACTCGGCGTAGGCGGAATCCGGTCCGGCCAGGAAGGCGACCGGTTGGCCCCGGTACGCCGCGAGCACCTCGGCCGCCGCGCCGGCGGGCCCGCTCACGGCGGTCGGGATCCCGCCGGAAGCGAGCAGGTTGCCGACGAACCCGACCCGCGGGGTGTGCGCCACGACCGGACCCATCGCCGCGACGAATACCTGTTCCGGAGCCGGCTGATCACGCATCGCCTCGAAGTCCCGGGCATAGGCGGACGCCCGGGACTCGAGACCGTCGACCGGCCGCGGTTCCTCCCCCGGGTCGGGGAACTCGCTCACCCCGGTGACCGGGCGACGGCGGGAAGCCACCTCCGCGCGCCGGGCTTCGGAACTCGCCCGCACGTCGGCGACCAGGTATCCGCGCTCCAGATAGGCCAGCGGGCCGCCGAGGGCGCGGGTCCGCTCGAATCGGGTCCACGCGCGCTCGGTGAGCTCCCCGGTCAGCCGCTCGACGGCATACGCGCCGGCAGCCGGGTCGTCGACGCGGGCGATCTGCGACTCGGCGATCAGCAGCGAGGAGGTGTTCCGGGCGATCCGGCGCCCGAATCCTCGGGACGAGAGCGCGGTGGAGGTGGGTAGGCGCACGTCGTAGGGCAGCACGGTCACGGCGTCCGCACCGCCCGCGCCGGCCGACAAGGCGGCCACGGTCGTGCGTAGCATGTTGACCCAGGGGTCGTATCTGGTCATCATCGGCCGGCTGCTCACCGCGTGCTGCCGCTGCCGGACTCCGGAGACTCCGTACTGCTCGGCCAACCGGGTCCACAGTCGCCGCGCGGCGCGCACCTTGGCGATGGAGACGAATTGCTCGTCGGTGACCGCGAGCCGACACTCGAACAACCCGAACGCGGTTCGTCCGTCGAGACCCGCGGCGATCAACGTGTCGGCGTACGCGGCCCCGCACCACAGCAGGTAGCCGAGTTCGTCGAGGTCGCCGGCTCCGTGGTCGTGGACGATCGTTCCGTCCGCGACCAACGCCAGCGTTCCGATGCCGCCGGCAAGCTCAGCCGCGTCGGGGAGAATCTCGAGCCCCGGCGGCCGAGGTCGTCCGCCCGCCAGGGCCGCGCGGACCGCTCGACCGAGCGGATCGAGGCCCAGGTTCGTGCCCGATGCGAGATCCGATCCGCGTCGTCTCGCCACGGCGGCGAGCCGCTCGGCGACGGCGAGCTGATCGCCGGGGCCGCTACCGTCGGGCGGGTCGAGGACGACCGGCGCCAGATCGAGCAGTACGCCGTCCAGGGCGGTGTCCAGGGCGGTGTCCGGCTCGGCTTCGGTGGTGAGCCAGAGCGAGGTCGCGCCGTTCTCCAGTTCGTCGAGCGCCTCCGGGCCACCGGCGGTCCGCACCCGGATGTCCCAGCCGTTCTCGGTGCGCCCGGCCAGGCCGGCGATCGGCGCGCCCGGCTCGTCCCCGGGAATCCCCAGCGAGGGGATCTCCACACCGTCGATCGTGGTGGCGCCCAGCGCCTTCCAGGCCGCGGAGTCCGGATCGTCCGCGGTGAGCCTGCCGGCTCGCCGGAGCACGGCGGCCGCGGCGGCCTCCCACGCCGCCCGGCCGGTGCCGACCGCGCTTTCGCTCACCTGAGCAGCATAGGACGCCGCCCGGCCGGTGATGGGTCCGGAATCGTGCGTGCTTTCCGGAACCGCCAGGTGGCGCTGTCGGTTCCTCCGTGGCATCACACGCTTACCGTCTCGAAGGCAGACGATCGTCGTCGGTCGGCGCGTGGTTCGACACCCACGATTCAACCTGCGAGAATAGCCATATTGTAGTCAGTCAATATAGCCACATTGAGAGGTTGGAGTGGACATCGGGGTTCGGGAACTGAGAGACGGACTCAGTCGTCATCTCGCGTCCGTGCGCGAGGGGCACACGATCACCGTCACCGATCATGGTCGTCCGGTTGCGCGCATCGTTCCCGTCGGCGTACCTACGAAGCTCGAACAGTTGATCGCCGAGGGGAAGATCACCCGTGCGACGCGCCGGAAGGAAACCCGGCCCGCGCCAGTCAAAGGCAACGGCACGGTGAGCGACCTGATCGACCAACAGCGTCGGTGATCGTCTACGTCGACACCTCCGCATTGGTGCCACTCCTGATCGAGGAGTCGACGACCGAGGCGTGCGGCGAACTCTGGGACGGCGCAGACCGCGTCGTCGTCACGAGGCTGGCGTACGTCGAAGCGGCGGCAGCCCTGGCTATGGCGGCGCGGATCGGACGGATTCTGAAGGAGGAGGCCGAGCAGGGCCGATCCATCCTCGACGACCTGTGGCCGGCGGTCGACGTCATCGAACTCGACCACGCGCTGATGATCGAAGCGGCGCGACTGGCCGGCACCTACGGACTTCGGGGCTATGACGCGACCCACTGCGCCGCCGCCCGTGCCGCAAGCGACTCAGGCTTCGTGGCCGCTTCGGGTGACACCCGGCTCCTCACCGCTTGGCAGGCAGAGGGCGTCAACGTGTTCGACACCGGACGTCCCTAGGGCCCACAAAGCCTTGTGCACGCGTGGTGCGTCGGCCGGGTGAGGCTGCGGCAGCAGGGGGGCCTTGGATGATGCTCTCGGATCGGGTTGCCGACGTGTCAACCAAGCGGGTGTGCCGCTATGGTCTGAGGCTCCCAGCGGGTCGGTTCGGGTTGTCAGCCCGTTCCCTCCACCGTTCGATATGCGGCAACGAGGAGGCGCTTCGTGCCCAAGCCCCCACGCGCCCGACTCGCACGGGTTCTCGCCGGATCCGAGCCGCCGAAGGCCGACAGCGCCATGCTCCGGCTCCCCGGCGACGCGCTCGTGCTGGAGGTGGCCGGCCTGGGTCCGGTATCGACTCCGATCCGGGCTGCCCAGGCGAGACGGCTGGCCGAAGTGGCGCGGCCGGCCAAGTTCGGGCGTGGCGAGAAGACGCTGAGCGACCCGTCGGTCCGCGACACCTGGGAACTCACCCCGGATCAGGTGGAGATCGGCGGCGCGCGGTGGCAGGCTCACCTCGACTCGGCGCTGGAGCACTTCGGCGACGAACTGGGCCTGCCGGCCGGCGCGCGGTTGACCGCCGAGCTGCACTCGATGCTGATCTACGGCAAGGGCCAGTTCTTCCTCCCCCATCAGGACTCCGAGAAGCACGACGGGATGGTCGCAAGCCTGGTGGTCGTGCTGCCGTCGGTGCACACGGGCGGCGAACTCGTGGTGGACGATGCCGGGACCGAGCGAACCTACCGCGGTTCGCGAGACGAGCTGGTGCTGGTGGCCTTCTATGCCGACCGCCGCCACGAAGTCCGGCCGGTCCGGTCGGGGCATCGGGTGACGTTGACCTTCAACCTGATCCTCAGTAGTCCCGGCGAGCCGTCGGCCGGTCCGGTGGCCGAAGCCGCGACGTACCTCGACGAGCACTTCACCACGCGCATCCGCAGCCGGTACGGCAACCACGACCTGGGCGAGCCCACCCGCTTGGCATTCCTGCTCGATCACGACTACACCCAGAGCGGCCTAGCGGCGGGCCGGTTGAAGGGCCAGGACGCGGACCGGGTCGCGACCCTTCGCCTCGCTGCCGAGCGAGCCGGATGCGAGAGCGTGCTGGCGTTGGCGGAGATCAAGGAGACCTGGGATGCCCTTCCGGCCGACGAGTATGCGCATCATGGCTGGGGTTACGACGAGGACGAGGACGAGGATCACGACAGCACCGACTACGAACTCAACGAGCTGATCGAGGACGAGATCGTCCTCGACTGGTGGACCAGCCCCGACGGCGCCGAGGAGGCCATCCGACTGCCGCTGGACGATCACGAGGTCTGTGCGGTGACGCCGACGAGATCGCTGACGCCGTACGAGTCCGAGTACGAGGGCTATATGGGCAACTACGGCAACACCGTGGACCGGTGGTACCGGCGCGCGGCGATGGTCATCTGGCCGCGGAAGAACGCCTTCGCCACGCGCGCCGAAGCGGGGTCGGCCTGGGCGCTGCGGACCATCCTGGCGAAGATCGACGATGGCGACCTCGACGGCGCGCGTGCCGACGCGACATCCCTCGAGCCGTTCTGGCGGGACCTCGGACCGGAACTGCTGGACCCGGCGAGCCGGGTCGCCGCAGCTCTGGGCGACGCATCGGCGGCCCGGATGTTGCTGGCGCCGTTTCGCATCGAGATGCTGACGGCCGACCATGGCGGGCTCGTAGCGGCGCTGACAACTGCGTACGGAGACCGGTGGATGCTGGATCTCGTCGATAACTGGGAGCCCCCGTACCACTTCGCCTGGCCGGACCGGATCAGGTGGATCACCGAGACTCTGGTGCCGCTGTGTCGTGCGCTGCGCGACCACGAAGCCGATCCGATCGCGGACGGGTGCGCCGACCGAAGCTGGCGCTGGCTGTCGAGCCTGATCGACAAGGCCGGCCGCGACGCCCATCCCGAGCGACGGCGGGCGAGCCTCGACGAACTGGCTGTCCCGGCGGCGCGCGTGCTGGAGGCGGCCTCCGACCCACTCACCGCGATCATCGCCGAGGAGCTGGCCGGTTCCGGCGAGTTCATCATCGAACTGCTGGTCCCGCTGCTGCGGGCACATCGACCCCCGCCGCGCCCCGGCGTGGCCGCCATCGCCGGCGACTGCTCGGGCCGGCTGACCCGACTCCTCGACCGGCCGGCACGAGCCCAGGGCGACTGGTCGATCGACTGGACCGGATGCGGCTGCGACCTCTGCGATCGATTGAGGACGTTCTTGGTGGCTCGCTCGGAACACGCTCACGAGTGGCCCTTGGCCACGCAGGGCCGGCAACACATCCACCAGCAGATCGACGCCGTCGGCGTGCCTGTCCGTCACGTCACCCGGCGGCAGGGCCGGCCGTACACGCTGGTTCTAACGAAGGGCGAGGACCTCTTCCGTCGCGAAGACGAGGTACGTCGGCAGGCGCGAACCGACCTCGACTGGATCAGAGCCAACTGGGAAACCGCCGCGCTTGCGGCCGTCGGTCGGTACCGGGCGGAGAACCCGCGGGCCTGGGCCGACCATCTGGCCGAGGCCGACGACCTGGCGGCAGCAGACGCACCGATCACCGACGAGTGGTCGCCGAGCTGAGCGGACCTTCCATGCAGCCTGGCTCGGTGTTGTTCTGCAACGTCGACCCGATAAGACTCAGCCGCTCCCGACCCGGCCTGGTCCATCGGGAAGCGGTTGGGCGTCAGCGAGGAGCGACGGAATCCAGGAGAAGCCGCCACTGCACTCCACGTCGATCGCCTTTTCCGGGCGGATGAGGTTCGAACCCGGGGTGACGATCGTCCTTGAGCAGGACGCGCCCGCCGGCCCGACGCAGCCGATCCACGGCTATCGGGACCGACGGATGCGACGCCTGGGCCGCATTCATGTAAGGCAGGGCCGCGACAGGTAGTCGAAGTCCGAGCGCTTCGGTGAGCAAGCCGAGAACGAGATTGTCGGCAATTCCCAAAGCCCACTTGTTGAGAGTGTTGAACGTGAGGGGACCGACCGTCATTGCCGTTGGTGGCGGCAGGACGTCGGGCTCACCAGGTCGTTTGTGGTCCGTCCGAACCGGGTGCCCCGTCAGCTCCCGCAGGCTACCCAGGTCGATCCAGGTCGCGGCTCTCGGAGTCGCGATCAGGCAGACCTCCCATGAGGAGTCTTGGGCGAGCCCGACGAAGTCCTCGACACTGAGGGCCGGCGGCGCCGCGCAGACGAGGTGGTAGAGCACCTTGGCCGTCATCGGGCAGCCGCCATCCGACCGGCGAGCTGGTGCGCGCGCCCACTCCAGCTCGGGCCGGCGCGGCGGGCGAGGCTTTCGAGCAGCGCGCGGCTCCCCGGTCTCCCGAAGACCTCCTCGGGAGCCAGCCTCTCGGCCTCCTGTAGAAGATCGAGGGCATGCTCGTCGCGTTGCCGACCATGAGCCGCGAGGGCAGTCGCGTGATCCACCAGGAACGCACCCTTTCGTTCGGCCACCGGAAGGTGGCTGACATCTACTTTCTCGGCTCGTGCCAGTGCGCCCGGGGTGTCGCCTGATCGGGCCAGCACGGCGACGGTCCACACGTCGACGTTTGCGGGCCCGAAAGCGGTGTAGTAGTGATTGGCGTCGCCGCTGTAGCGCGCGACCGACCGCGCTTCCGCCAGAAGGCTCCGTGCGGTGCCGACATCGCTCTTCCGCGCGGTGGCCATCGCGCTGTGGAGCAGCAGCGCGCCGTGCACGCCTGCGCTTGCGGAATCACCCAGCCCGCTCTCGTCGATCGACGCGGCACCGCGAAGAGTCAGGTCGATCGCTTCGTCCAGATGCCCGAGGCTTCGCCAGCCATGGGCGAGCCGGGTGAGCGCCACGCCACCCAGAAGAGGGTCGCCGGCAGCACCTGCCGCGGAGAGTCCTCGTTCTGCCGCGACGATCCCAAGGGCCGGCTCTCCGAACTTGTACGCCAAGCTTGCCGCCAGTTGGTAGGTCCACGAACGGAGTCTGCTCAACTCACGAGCAATAGCGCGGTTCCCGTCCGGCTCCACGCGTCCGTTCAGCTCACGAAGTGTGTCCGGAAGCCGCATGGATACTCGCCGATAGGCGGCCGACTGATACTGCTGCCAGTGAGAGTCCACGCGGCGCCGGAGCAGACGAGTCCTCTCCCTGTCGACCACCACGGAATCGCGCAAACCACCTTCATCAAGGCTCCCCTCGGCGATGACGTCACTCAGCCGCGACAACGCGTGGACGGCGGGGCCAGGGACCGCTGGCTGGTCGGCCGTG
>JBOFLE010000072.1:0-21382 GCA_051657705.1 Nocardioides sp.
CCCCCATTGCGCAGTCCGCCGGTCTGCCGCAACAGGTCGTTGAGGTCGAAGCCTCCGGGGGCACCGCCGCCGAAACCACCGCCGAAGCCGCCCGGGCCCCCCCGGCCGGAGCCCAGACCAGGACCCAGCGCAGCCCGCATCTCGTCATACTTCTTGCGCTTCTCGGGATCCCCGACCACGTCGTACGCCTCGGCGACCGCCTTGAACTTCTCCTGCTTGGCTCTGGCCTCGGCCGAGTCGCCCGGGTTGGAATCGGGATGGTTGTCGCGCGCGAGCTTGCGGTAGGCCTTCTTGAGCTCCGACGCCGACGCCTCCTTGCCGACCCCGAGTGCCTGGTAGAAGTCCTTGTTGGCCCAATCGGCCCGGAATCCGTCCTGACTCACCTGCCCACCTCCTACTCGACCCCCTCCGGCATCCCCGCATCCGTATCCGTATCCGCCGCGGCCGCCGGCTCGTCGCGCTGTGGTGAGGCCGGATCGACAACCAGGACCTGCGCCGCCCGCACGACTCGCTCGCCGAACCGATAGCCCGCCTTGGCGATCACCTTGCAGGTGGTCACCTCGACCTCCGGGTCCTCACCGACGTGCGAGAGCGCCTCGTGCCGCGTCGGGTCGAACGGGTCGCCCGGCTCCCCGAACTTGGCGAGCCCCTGCCCGACCACCACTCGCTCGAGCTGCTCGGCGACCGACTTGAAGCCGTCCTCGAGCGGTCCGTGTGCGCGGGCCCGGTCGATGGTGTCGAGCACGTCGATGATCGGCAGCAGTACCGCGTACTTCGAGTTCTCCCGAGTCAGATCGCGATCCCGGTCCACCCGTCGTTTGAAGTTGACGTACTCGGCCTGCAGCCGCTGGAGATCAGCGGTCCGCTCGGCGAGCGCCATCCGGGTGGTCGTCAACTCGTCCACCACGGGATCCCCTGCCGACGGCGCCTCCGTCGCCAGGCCGGGCTCGACCTCGGTCTCGTTGGCCATCTCACCGGCCGCGTCACCGAACGAACCCGGAGGGGCCGGAGTCTCCTCCGGCCCCCCGTCGGTCCCCGTCGGAGCGCTGAACTCGGCGTCGGATTCCGGGCTCACTTCTGCTCGCCTGCGGCGGGCGCCTCGGCGGGCTCGGTCCCGTCCGCTTCGGCGGCGGAAGCGTCCTGCTCGGCAGACCCAGCCGTTCCGGCTGTGTCTGGTTCGGCGCCCTCCGCCGTTCCGGCGGTGTCTGCCTCATCCACGATCTCGGCGTCCACGACGTCGTCGTCCGCTTCGCCGGTGGAGCCGGTGGAACCGCCCGCGGCCGACGCCTCGGCTTCCGCGGCGGCGTACATCGCGGTCCCCATCTTCTGACTGGACTCACCCAGCTTGGCGATGCCGGCACCGATGTCTTCGGCGCTCGCTTCGGCGTCCTCCAGAGTGGTCTTGAGCGCGTCGACGTCCGCGCGGACCTCGGTCTTCACCTCGTCCGGCAGCTTGTCGTCGTTCTCGTCGAGGAACTTCTCGGTCGAGTACACCAGGCTGTCGGCCTGGTTGCGAGTCTCCACGGCGGCCCGGCGCTTGGCGTCCTCCTCGGCGTACTGCTCGGCTTCGGCGACCATCCGTGCCACCTCGTCCTTCGACAGCGCGGAACCGCCGGAGATCGTCATCGACTGCTCGCGGTTGGACGCGTGGTCCTTGGCGGAGACATGCACGATGCCGTTGGCGTCGATGTCGAAGGTGACCTCGATCTTCGGGATACTGCGCGGGGCGGGCGGCAGACCGGTCAACTCGAAGTTGCCCAGCGGCTGGTTCTGACTCCACATCTGGCGCTCGCCTTGGGCGACCTTGATCTCCACCGACGGCTGATTGTCGTCGGCGGTGGTGAAGATCTCGCTGCGCTTGGTCGGGATCGTGGTGTTCCGTTCGATCAGCGTGGTCATCACGCCACCCTTGGTCTCGATGCCCAACGACAACGGCGTGACATCGAGAAGCAGGACGTCCTTGACCTCGCCCTTGAGCACGCCGGCCTGCAACGCCGCTCCGACCGCCACGACCTCGTCCGGGTTGACGCCCTTGTTGGGCTCCTTGCCGCCCAACAGATCCTTGACCACCTCGGTCACCGCGGGCATCCGAGTCGACCCGCCGACCAGGACCACGTGATCGATGCCGGCCACCGCGACGCCGCCGTCCTTGAGCACCTGCTGGAACGGCACCTTGGTCCGGTCGAGGAGATCCGAGGTCAGCTTCTGGAACTCGGCCCGGGTCAGCTTCTCCTCGAAGTGCAGCGGCCCCGACTCACCGTGCGTGATGTACGGCAGGTGCACTTGGGTCTCGCTGGAGCTGGAGAGCTCGATCTTGGCCTTCTCGGCGGCCTCCTGCAGCCGCTGCTTGGCGATCTTGTCCGCGCCCAGGTCGACGCCGTTGGCGTTCTTGAACTTGGTGATCATCCACTCGACGATCCGCTCGTCCCAGTCGTCGCCACCGAGATGGTTGTCGCCGCTGGTGGCCTTGACCTCCACCACGCCCTCGCCGATCTCCAGCAACGAGACGTCGAAGGTGCCGCCGCCGAGGTCGAAGACCAGGATGGTCTGGTCGTCGCCCTTGTCGAGACCGTAGGCCAGGGCGGCCGCGGTCGGCTCGTTGACGATCCGCTGCACGTTGAGCCCGGCGATCTCACCGGCCTCCTTGGTGGCCTGGCGCTGAGCGTCGGAGAAGTACGCCGGGACGGTGATGACGGCGTCCGTGACGGTCTCGCCGAGGTAGGCCTCGGCGTCACGCTTGAGCTTCTGCAGCACGAAGGCGCTGATCTGCTGGGCCGTGAACGTCTTGTCGTCGATCTGCTGCTTCCAGTCGGTGCCCATATGACGCTTGACCGAGCGGATGGTCCGATCGACGTTGGTGACCGCCTGTCGCTTGGCGACCTCGCCGACCAGCACTTCGCCGGACTTGGCGAAGGCGACGACGGACGGGGTGGTGCGAGCGCCTTCGGCGTTCGCGATGACGGTGGGTTCGCCACCTTCGAGGACCGCGACAACGGAGTTCGTCGTCCCGAGGTCGATGCCGACCGCACGTGCCATGAGTTGTCTACCTCCGGTTGGGTGTGGCGCGCGACTGGGGCCTGCTTCCGGCCCCCGCTTCGCCGCTTACTTACTCCGAAGTCTTACAGAAAAGTTGAGTCCGTTCAACTCAGGTTTGAACCTTGGCGCGCTCCCACGCTCCCGTCTCCTCGGACCGTACCCATGGCGGCGCCGGCGCACGCGACCCGGGCGCCGGCATCAATTCGCCGATGCCTCCCGACCCCAGACAGCTTGTTGCTGTTATTGCAGTTATTGGTAGCATGGGGGCATGGCAACCCGCGCACTCACGGCCGCCCTCGATCCGGTCGACCCGACCGTCCGATCCGATGCGAAAAACCTGGCCGACCGCCTCAGCGGCGACACGCCGGTTGAGGCCGCCGTGCGCGCGATGCTCAACGATGTCGCCCACGGCACGCGGGTGGTCGTGCTACGCGCCGAGGACGAGGTCACCCCCGCCCAGGCTGCCGACATCCTCGGCGTTACCCGCCAGTTCGTCGACCGGCTCTGCGAGGACGGCGTACTCGCTTTCCGACGGCTGCCCGACAGTCGCCACCGCCGGATCCGCGTCCAAGACGTGGTGGATATCGCCGCCGAGCGCGAGCAGCGCCGCGCCGGGGGCGATGCGATCCGCATCGCCATCGGGGAGTAGTTCTGTGACCCGTCTGCAACGGGTCTTCATCGACACCAGTGAGTTGTTCCCGTTCACGATCATGGACCTGCTGCTCACCCTGTCCGAGGACTTCCTGTTCACCTGGGTCTGGACCGATGAGCTTCTCAAGGAGTGGGAGGAGGTCATTGTTCGCAAGGGCAAGCGCACCCCGGAATCGGCCGCCTCGGTGGCTGATGCAGTACGCGCCCACTTCGGCCGCTCCCGTATCGACCCCGCAACCTACCGAGACAAACTCACCGACGACCTCTCGCCCGAACCCCGACGACCGCATGCACGCCGCCGCCGCCATCTACGGCGATGTCGACCTACTGCTCACTCGGAACTTGAAACACCTGCGCACCAAGCCTGTTCTGGCCGCCGGCGTCAAAGTCATCACCTCTGACGAGTTCCTCTGTGCGCTGCTCACAGATCGCCGGCCGGGCGTCGTGGAGTCGTTCATCCGTACGGCGGACCGCAAGACGAACCCGCCCATCACACCCGTCGAACTGACCGAGACTCTGGCCGCTGCGGGTGCGCCACGATTCGCCGAATGCCTACGACCGCACCTGGCGCACTGACCAGCCCCAAGACCCCGCGGCGATGGTCGTCAGCAATGCCCCACGGTCATTCCTGGCCACACTCTCGACCCACCCCGCGTCCGGGATGTCGGCGGCGGCCCCCGGACGTTCGCACGGCATTCAGCATAGGCGTGCGGAAAGGTGGGGCCCAGCGGCCGGCTGACCGGTGGCTTACACTATCGAGGCGCGGGAAACCAGGTGCGAACGCACCTGGCAGACCAACGCACCAGGTTGTTCATTTGATTCAACGTATCGTGATCGTGTGCGATAGGCCCCAGGGATGGGCTCTCGGCTATCTCGTCGAAGTGACGAAAGAACGAGAGAAGGGGCGATGGTTCCGCCGCAGCGCCAGCCGAAGAGTCGGCATAGTCCCAGTGGGCGGAAGTCGGGTCGCCATGCCTTGCCACACCGGAGGCCGCGGTCCTGGTGGGCGCTAGCCATCGTGCTGCTTCCCCTCGTCGCCGGCCTGATCAGCTATGTCGTCTACGGCGACGACGCGGAAGCCGCATGTCAAGACGGCACGACCTCGTTGGTAATCGCCTCGTCCTTGGACAAGGCTCCCCTTCTGCAGGTCCTCGCCGACGACTACACCTCGGACACAGCGAGTTCCGCCAGGGCATGCACGGACATCACGATCGTGCCCAAAGCATCGGGAGCGGCCGAGTCGGCATTGGCCGCCGGCTGGCAGGAGAGCGACGGCCCGCGACCCGACGTCTGGTCGCCCACGTCGTCGATCTGGCTCCCGATCCTGGAAGCGAACCTGCTCGAGCGGCAGGCGTCCAGCCTGGTGCTCGCCCCGGACCCGAAGCAATCGATCGCGTCCTCCCCACAGGTGGTCGCGATGCCGCGGCCGATGGCCAAAGCGCTCGGCTGGCCCCAGACGGACATCGGCTGGCGCGACCTGCTCGGTCTGGCGCTCGACGACGCCGGGTGGGGGCGCTACGGACATCCGGAGTGGGGGCGCTTCAGTCTCGGCAAGTCGAATCCGACCATCGCCCAACCGGGACTGGATGCCACGATCGCCACCTACTACGCGGGAGCGGGCTCGGAGTCCAAGATCAAGACGTCCGGGCTGACTCTCGACGACATCTCGAGCGCGAAGACGAGGCGGTTCGTCGCGGGCGTCGAACAGTCGATCCTGCGATACGGGGACAGCTCACTGCAGTTCTTGACCAACTGGCAGCAGGCCGACCGACAAGGCCAGTCGCTGACCTATCTGTCGGCCCTGGTCACTCAGGAGAATCTGATCACGTCCTACAACGAGGGCAACCCGACCGCCGACCCGACGAAGAAGGAGGCCGAGGAGAAGCCGACGGTGCCGTTGGTGGCGGTCTACCCGAAGGAAGGCACGAGCTATACCGACCATCCTTACGCGATCTTGAGCGCGCCGTGGGTCGACGACGCCACCCGCTCCCTGGCCGGCGACTTCCTGAAATACCTCCGCAGTCCCGACGTCCAGCGGCGGTGGCAGGACAACGGCTTTCGCAATTACCAGCGGGAGAGCGGGCCGGGTGCCACCGAGGCGATCGGGATTCTCCCGGACCAGCCCGCCACCGTGCTGCAGAACCCGCCGCCGGAGATCGTCAGCGCGATCCTCGAGAGCTGGTCGGAACTCCGCAAGACGGCGAACGTGCTGAGTCTGGTGGACGTCTCGGGATCGATGGCGGAGACGCTCCCCGGTTCCTCGGTGACGAAGCTGGCCGCGGCGAAGGACGCCGCCACCAAGTCGTTGGAGCTCTTCACCGACCGGGACGAGGTGGGCCTCTGGTCCTTCTCGAGCGATTCCCAGGACAGGCCGACGTACGACGAACTGGTGTCCATCGCGCCGATGAGATCGACGAAGGACGGCCGGCGGCACCGCGACCGCCTCACCAGCGCCGTGGGCGCCCTGGAGGGAACCGGCGGGACGGGACTCTACGACGCCATCGATGCCGCCTACCGAGAAGTCGTCTCGGGTGACGACGACAAACGGATCGATGCCGTCGTCGTGCTGACCGACGGCAAGAACGACGTGCGAGGCGGCGTCGGGCTGGACCAACTGCTGAAACTGCTCCGCACCGGGGTCGACGGCCGAACCGCCCGGGTGATCACCATCGCCTACGGACCCGACGCGGACAGCGAGGTCCTCGCCAAGATCGCCACCGCGTCCAAGGGTGCGACCTATCTGGCACCGTCGGACGAAGAGCTGGCGAAGGTCTACGCATCGGCCCTGTCTAACTTCTGAGTCCAACTTCTGAGCCCGACTTCTGAGCCCGACTTCTGGGCCGACTTCTGGGCCGACTTCTGGGTCGGTGGTCATCCCTATGGTGGGTTCATGGACATCATCTTGATCGCCGGATTGTGGCTGGACGGCTCCGCCTGGGACGCCGTCGTCCCCGAACTGGAGGCCCGAGGGCATCGGCCGGTTCCCCTGACGCTGCCGGGGCAGGGCGACCGCGGCACCGGCGCCACCCTGGACGACCAGGCCGCCGCCGTGCTCGCGGCCGTCGACGCGACCGAGGGGCGCCCCCTGGTGGTCGGCCATTCGGCCGCCTGCGGCCTGGCGTGGATCGCGGCTGACAGGCGGGCGGACAAGGTCGGCGCGGTAGCGCTGATCGGGGGGATGCCGGCGGCCGACGGCTCGGCCTACGCCGACTTCTTCGAGGCCGTGGGCGACTCGGTGCCGTTTCCCGGGTGGGAGCCGTTCGACGGCCCGGACGCCGACGACCTGGACGAGGAATTGCGCCGGAGGATCGCGGCGACGGCGATTCCGGTGCCGACAGCGGTGACGCGCGGGATCGTTCGGCTCACCGATCCCCGGCGGTACGCCGTGCCGGTGGTGATGGTGTGTCCCGAGTTCTCCGTCGACCAAGCCAGGGAATGGATCGCGGCGGGCGACATCCCGGAACTGTCGAAGGCGGCCGACGTGTCCTTCGTGGACATCGATTCCGGACACTGGCCGATGTTCAGCAAGCCGGTCGACCTGGCACGCCTGATCGCCGACCTCTGCGACGAGCCCGGACCTCAGAGTCGCCGACTGGGCACCAAGATCGACGTGTCCAACATCACGGATGCACTCGACCTGCTCGAGGGGCCGGACACCCGATAGGTAGTCGTCGACGCCAGCAGCGGTCAGGTCCAGTCGCGGAACACCACGCAGACCGTCGTGGAGTCGAGGACGGCGAACTCCCTGGCGCCGTACTCACGCCGGGTGATGCCACCGCCGCGGGGGTAGGTCGGGTGCAGTAGATCCGGGCGGCGCGCGGAGATGTCGGCGTAGATCGCGTCGATCGCGTCGGTCTCGATGGCAAGCTCGGGCCGATCCGTCGCGGCGGCCTCGGCATTCTCGACGAGATAGACCTTGCAGCCCTCCCGCCCGGCGACCACGAAGTCGTCGCTGCGATGCAAGACCTCCATGCCGATGCCGTCCACGAACAGATCGAGCCCGACCGCGAGATCGGCGTAGAAGACCTTGGGGACCACGGCGGTCAGCAACGGCGCCTCCTGACATCGGGACGCCAGACTCTACTCCGCGCTGGCAGTCAGAGATATTGACAGTTTTCTCTTCCTAATGAGAAAGTCGATCGAGTGGAGGTCATCGATCGCGCCGACGCGGTGCGCGCGGCGCTGTCGCCGTTGCGCCGGGACCTGCTGTCCCGATTGCGGGAGCCGGCGTCGGCGACCGGGCTGGCCGCCGCACTCGAGATGTCCAGGCAACGGGTCAACTACCACCTTCGCGCCTTGGCCGAGGCGGAACTCATCGAGCTGGTCGAGGAACGGCCCCGGCGTGGGTTCGTGGAGCGAATCTATCGGGCCCGCCCCGGCGGGCTGGTGGTCGATCCGGCGGTGATCGGCGGAGCGTGGGACCGGATCACCGATCGATACGCGGTCGAACACCTGGTCGCCACCGCGGCCGGCGTGGTGGGCGACGTCGGACGAATGCATGCCGCGGCGACCGCGAGCGGCAAACGTCTGATGACCGTCACGATCGAGACCGAGGTGCGTTTCGCCTCACCTCAGGCGGTGCGGGCCTATACCGACGAACTTGCCGGCCACCTGGAGCGGCTGGCCGCCGAATACGACACCCCGCGCGGTCGCCGGCACCGGCTGGTCGCGTTCGCCCATCCGGCGGCCGGATCCGGCGAGAGGTCGAATCGAGGAGAAGGCCGATGACCGACGAGACGCCCATCATCGAGGTGACCATCGCCGCACCGGTCGATGCGGTCTGGCGAGCCCTGCGCGACACCGAGACCATCCGGCACTGGCACGGCTGGGAGTTCGACGGCCTCGACCAGGAGATCGATCTGATCTACCTCACCAAGGCCGTCGAGGGTGACGATCACCGGTCGCTGACCCTCGGCCAGGGAGACCTCTTCGAGTTGTTCGACGAGGGGGCCGCCACCCGAGTCCGGATCACCCGCGCCCCACTCTCGGGCGATGCCGAATGGGATGCCTACTACGACGACGTCACCGAGGGCTGGACCACGTTCCTGCATCAGCTCCGGTTCGCGCTCGAACACCACCCCGGCGAGCCGCGGCGCACCCTGTTCTACTCCGGGTTCTACTCCGGCTACGGCGAGCCGCCGAACCCGGCCGAACCGGCCGCGCCGGCCGATGGCGTGGTGTGGTTCGAAACCGCGAAGCAGCGCGGACTCCGGATTCCGGAGTGGGGGGACGGCCTGCTGGTGACGGCGTACAACCCGGCCAAACGCACGGCCATGGCCGTGCTCACCACCTACGGCCTCGACGACCCGGCGCTCGCCGAGCTCGACGCCCGCTGGTCGCCATGGTGGTCGGCCCGCTACTCCGCCGAACCCTGAGCGCACACCCGCGCTACTTTCGTAGCATGACGGACATCGCCGCCAGGGAACTGCGCAATCACACCGCCGAAGTGCTGCGGACAGTGGAAGCCGGGGAGCAGGTGACGATCACCTCGCGCGGCCGACCCGTCGCGCAACTGACGCCGGTCCGTCCGGCCCGGCGGCGGCCGATCTCGCGGACCGAACTCGCCCGGCGACTGGTCCGGGTTCAGGCAGATCCCGGACTTCGCGAGGATCTCCTGCTGCTGGCCGGCGAGACCACCGACGACCTCGGCCCGATCCACTGATGCCGCCCGTCGCCCGTGGCCTCCTCGACACGAGCGTCTTCGTCGCACTCGAGTCCGGCCGACCGTTGAACGCCGACCTGCTCCCGGACCAGAGCGTCATCTGCCCGGTGACGATCGCCGAACTGCAAGCCGGAGTGCTGATCGCGGCCGACATCGACACCCGGGCCCGGCGCCTGGCGACGCTGGACTCGACGGCCGATATCGAAGAACTCGCCATCGATGCCTCCGTCGCGGCCGAGTGGGCGCGCATGCGAGTGCATCTGGCGACGAGCGGTCGGCGCGTTACCGTGAACGACCTGTGGATCGCGGCGACAGCGGTCGCTCACGGCCTGCCGGTGGTCACTCAGGACGACGACTTGGAGCCACTGAGCGGCGCCCCCGGGCTGGAGACCGTCCGAGTCTGACTATCGTTCTCACAATGACGATCCCCGCGCTCGCGCTCCGTGACGGCACGACGATCCCGCAGCTCGGCTTCGGCGTGTTCCAGGTCCCGCCCGCCCGGACCGCCGAGGTGACATCGACCGCGTTGGAGGTCGGCTACCGCCACATCGACACCGCCCAGATGTACGGCAACGAGGCCGGCGTCGGCGAGGCGGTCCGGACGTCCGGGATTCCGCGCGAGGAGATCTACCTCACCAGCAAACTGAACAACTCCTGGCACCGGCCCGACGACGCCCGGCGGGCGTTCGACCGGACCATGACCGAGATCGGCTCGGACTACCTCGACCTCTTCTTGATCCACTGGCCGCTCCCGACATTGTACGACGGCGACTACGTGTCGACCTGGCGCACGCTCGCGGAATTCGTCGCCGACGGGCGTGCGAAGTCCGTCGGGGTGTCCAACTTCACCCCGGCCCACCTGGACCGGGTCGTCGAGGAGACCGGCGTCGTCCCGGTGGTCAACCAGATCGAGGCGCACCCGCACTTCGGCAACGAGGTCGTCCGCGCCGCGACCCTCGCGCACGGCACCCTCGTCGAGGCGTGGGCGCCGATCGGCCAGGGCTCGAGCCTGACCGACCCGGTCGTCGTCGAGATAGCCGAACGCCTGAGCCGTACGCCGGCCCAGGTAGCGCTGCGGTGGCACATCGAACGCGGCGACATCGTCTTCCCGAAGTCGATGCGCCGCGAGCGGATGGCGGAGAACCTCGCGATCTTCGACTTCTCGCTCTCCGCCGACGACATGATGGCGGTCACGGCGCTCGACCGCGGGGAGTCGGGACGGCTCGGACCCGATCCCGATACTTTCGACTGGGTGCCCCGATGAGGCGCCGTCCGGAGCCGTGCTCGTGAAGCGCCCCGGCGTCACCTGACGACGACGACCACCGGGTTGGACTTCAGGCCGGGACCGACTACTCGGAGGCGATTGGGGCCGGGACGACCCAGCGTCACATAGGTGGCGAATCGCCCGCCCTGGACCCGGGTGCTGACCGGGAAGTCCACCCACCGCCCGGCCTCGAATCGCTGGAACTGCACGACGGGGCTACCTCTGCCGGTAAAGGTGCCGGTGAGGTCCACCCGCTGACCGGAGGCGGCCGACCGGGTCGATGCGGCCAGCACGATCCGAGGGCCGACCGGCTCGACCGGGGCCGACGGCTCCTCGGACGCCCGCTCCTCGGGAGCGGCTTGGCCGTTGCCGGTTCCGGGCGGTGAGGGGTCGTCTCCGGCCGAGGGGGACGGATCCGGCAGGTACATCGAGGCGCCCTCGGTGCTGTCCTGCGCCGAGTCGACGCCACCGACCCCGGCCACGCGCGACCCGGTCAGCGCGCCCAGCGCGAGGAACAGGCCGATCACGACAGCCACGGCGGCCAGCGCCGCCAAGCCCGAGAGCACCGGATGCCCCTCGGTCAGCCTCCGGAAGAACTCCCGCGCGCCGACTCCGGATGTCCCCGCCGCCGGGCGACGGCCCGATGCCCGTTCATTCATGTCGCCGACTCCGCTACCAGGCGTAGGCCTCGGGGGCGGGCTTGCCCCCGTGCGGACCCGGTGGCGGAAAGAGCTCGTCCAGCCTGGCCAGATCGGACTCACCGAGTTCGATCTCGAGCGCGCCGAGCGCACCCGCCAACTGGTCGACCGTGCGCGGCCCGATGATGGGAGCGGTCACGCCTTCTCGGCTCAGCAACCACGCGAGCGCCACGTTGGCGGGATCGGCCCCGCGCTCGGCGCAGAACGACTCGTAGGCCGCGATGGTGTCGCGATGCTCGTCGAGCCCCTCGGCCGATCGACCACCGGCGGATCTGCCGGCCGCACCGTCCGCGAGCTTCCGGAGCGCCCCGGACAGCAGCCCCCCGTGCAGCGGAGACCACGGAATCACGCCGATCCCGTAGTCGATCGCGGCCGGTAGCACTTCGAGTTCGATCCAGCGAGTCATCAGGTTGTAGATCGACTGCTCGCTACTCAACCCCGAGAATCTCCGGGACCGTGCGACCTCCTGGGCTTGGGCCAGGTGCCAGCCCGCGAAGTTCGACGAACCCACGTAGACGATCTTGCCCTGGGTGCGCAACGTCTCCATCGCCTCCCAGATCTCGTCCCACCCGGTACGCCGGTCGACGTGATGCATCTGGTAGAGATCGATGTAGTCGGTCCGCAGCCGCCGCAGGGATGCCTCGCAGGCGCGCCGGATGTTGAGCGCCGACAGGTAGGTCTCGTTGGGCCAGTCGCCCATCGAGCCGTAGAGCTTGGTGGCGATCACCGTGCGTTCGCGACGGCCGCCCCCGGAGGCGAACCAGCGACCGATGATCTGCTCGGTGACGCCTTCGCCCTTCTGCCAGCCGTAGACGTTGGCGGTGTCGAAGAAGTTGATGCCCTCGTCGTGGGCCCGGTCCATGATCGTGAAGCTGTCGGGCTCGGTGGTCTCCGGGCCGAAGTTCATCGTCCCCAGACAGAGCCGACTGACTGACAGGCCGGTGCGGCCCAGCTGGGTGTACTCCATGACCCGGAGCCTACCTAGCGCCGCACGAGGGCACCCATGAATGGGGCGAAGTGTGCACAATGGACAGGCGGGCACCGCCGACTTCCGCCCCCCGGTGAAAGTCGGATCGCTGCCCGCCTGCATTCACGATAGGGTGAGACCTTTCACACAAGGGGAGTATGTAGTGTGAAATACGGGCGGGTTGCTGTCACCGCCCCGGATCGTCCTGGGGGAGAGCGGATGAATCAGCAGGAGAAGCAGGACCGGCATCGTGGCGAAAGACCGCGCCCGTCGTCGCGGAGATACCAGGCGCCAGCCTACGACGAACCCTTCGCAACAGCGCTCAGAGACGCCATCGACCAACGCAACGTGAGTCTCACGTGGCTGGCCCGGAAGCTCACCGACGAGGCACAGCCCGTCAGCATCGCCACCCTGAGCTACTGGCGCTCCGGCCAGCGCCAACCCGAGCACGCCCACTCCCTCGAGGCGCTCGGCACACTCGAGGACCTCCTGCGACTGCCCGCCGGGCACTTGCGGAGCCTGCTCGGACCGAGTCGCCGAAGCAGTCCGGAGAACACGACCAGCCTGGACCAACTCCTGCCGGGCAATCCCCAGATACGGGCGGCCCTGTCCGGTCTCGGATTCGGCCTCGACCCCGAGGTGGACGTGCTCAGCATGCACTGCTCCGTCGACGTGAATGCCCATCGCCGCGTGGAGCGGATCGCCATCCGCAGCCTGTGGCGGGCCCGTCGGGACGGCGTACGGGTCGTTCCTTTCGTGCACAAGCTCCGCAACCCCGCACATGGGCCGCCGCCAGTGGTCGAAACCGTCGCCGGCTGCCGGCGCGGCGAGGATCACCACGATCCGGTTTCCGGGGCCTACGTCGCGCAGATCATCCTGGATCGGGAGTTGGCGATGGGCGAGACCGCACTCGGCGAGGTGGAAGTGGTCGGCGTCAACGGCGTGGTGCCCGAGGTCCACTACATCTACGGCGCCACCAGGCGGATCCGGGAAAGTGTGATCTGGTTGCGCTTCAAGCCGGGAATGGTGCCGCGCCAGGTGGAGGAGTTCGCGATCAGTGGGACCCTGGACCACCACCTCATGGTGACTCCGACCCACGGCCAGACGCACCTGGTCCAGCGCTCGTTCGGCCCGGGCCTCCTCGGATTCCGGTGGTCATGGGAGGTCGGCGAACCGTTGGCGGACCTGCCGACGCTGAAACTGCCCCGCCCCCGATCAGGCCTGAGCTGAACGACAGACAGTAAGGATTGCCTTACCTAATCGCACCAGGTAGTGTGGCGCTTCGGGGCCGGGGGGGTGCCGGGCCGAGGGGGTTGCCGCAGGCACGGCCGCGGGATTCACCGACGGCCGCGATCGAGAGAGAGGACCACGAAGTTGAGTGTCGACCTGACCACCGGCTTCGAGTCACGCGCGATGCTCGATCTGATAGCCCGGCGGCACTCGAACTCGCGACTGCGAGATCCGGGACCGGATCTGATCGAACTCGATCAGATCCTCACCGCGGCGATGAGCGCGCCCGACCACCGTCGGCTGCGGCCATGGCGCTTCACCGTCTTCACCGGCGAATCCCGCCGGGAGTTCGGTGGCTTGGTCGCCCAGCGACTCGCCGGGATCAGCCCGGGGCAGGATCCGGCCCGGCTCGCCCGCGAACGCGACCGGATGCTGCGCGCGCCGGCGGTGGTGGCGGTCGGCGCGGCCATCGAATCCGGCTCGGTCCCGGCCGTGGAGCAGGTGTGCGCGGTGGCCGCGGCGGTCCAGAACATGCTCCTCGCGGCGACCGCACTGGGATACGGCTCGATCTGGCGCACGGGGTGGGTATGCGCCGACGACGGCGTCAAGGAGCTACTCGGACTTCGCCCCCAGGACTACCTGCTGGGTTTCGTGTATCTGGGCACCGAGGACGTCCATCGACCGGATTCACCGACCCGCGAGCGCGAGTTCGCCGGTGACGCGGATCATCCGGGCGATAGCCGGGTGCGGCACTGGACGACCACCGCCGATAGGTGATCGCGAACCGCCGCGCCGGCCTCATGGGATTCCGATTCGGCATCGAGGCGGAATACCTCTTGATCCCGGCTTCGGGCGTCGGCACCCAGCACGGCGGCGACTCGTGGGACGACTCGTGGGACGACCAGGACCGGCATCAACGCGTCGTCGACGGCCTGCCGGACCTCGCCGATCCCGATCTCACCCGGGGCGACCTCGCCATCAAGCAGAAGCGGTGGTACGTCGAAGGGGACGAGCGATTCGACGCTCAGGGGCGGTTCATCCGATGCGTCGCCAAGGGCATCGAGACCCGCACTCCGATCCGAGAGAGCATCACGGCCGCCGTGACAGCGCTCGCGGAGCAGACCCGGGTCCTCGGGCACGCGGTCGAGGTAGCCGGACACCGGCTCGCGGCGATCGGGCATCACCCGTGGCGTGACACGTATCGCCCGGACCCGGCGTACTCACGGTGGGAGCTCGACATGCGCGCCGAACGCCGGGAGTACGCCGCCCCCGAGGTCTACATGCTGACCTACGGCCCGGACCTCAACCTGTCCCATTCGGAGTGGACCCCGGCCCGCTGCCTGGCCGCCGGCGCGCGGCTGGCCGAGTACGCCCCCGGCCTCGTCGCCTTCACCCTCAACGCGCCCTACCGCGCCGGGCGCCGTTGGCGCGGCGACTCCGCGCGCGTGTACGCCCGTGCCGGGCGGCGTCCCAACGTGCGGGTCTTCCTCGATCGCGTCCCGGATCGGTTGCCGAGGACTCCCGGTCTCCAGGTGTGCCGAGCCCGGATCCCTGCCGAACACGGCAGGATCGAGTTCAAGGCGTTCGACGCTTTCGCCGACCTTGCGCTCTTCGGCGCGCTCGGCACACTCCTGGCGGGGGTCTGCATGGCGAACGGCGACCAGCTCCGATCCGCCCGCTGGCCGGATCGGCGATCGGCGATCCAACGGCTCCGCCGGACGGCCATTGCCGGGCTGGCCGACGAGACCGTGCGGTCCTCGTCCGCGGCGCTCCTCGACGCCGCCGAGGACGTGCTCGCCGAGCCCGAACGGACCCTGCTCGATCCGCTTCGCGAGATCCTCCGAACCAGCACGACGCCGGCCCGCGCCCTCCTCCGCGACTCGCCCGACGGACCGCCTCCCCACCTCCCCCGCGTCCACCTCTCCGCCGACCCGTCCCCAAGTAGCGGCCGACCCGTCCCGTAGACGGCAGATTTCGCGGCCGGCGAGCCAGACCGACGAGACGAGAGGCCACCCGGACAGTACTGTGGGATACCGACCTCACGAGGCAAGTCGCGTGATCGTCTCGGCGAGCGCCCGGACCCCTGCCACGCAATCGTCCATGTCGGCGTGTTCGGCTGGTGAGTGCGACACACCGGTCGGATTGCGGACGAACAGCATCGCGGTCGGCAGTCCCGCGGCGGCGACGATGCCGGCGTCGTGTCCGGCGGCGGTGGGCAGCAACGGCCAGTCCCTGCCTTCGTGCTCGAACGCGATCCACTGGCTGAGGTCCTTGTCGAACTCGATCTCCCCGGACTCGGACTCGACGGTGACCTCGACCCTCGTGCCGTCGCGCTCGGCGCGCATCCGAGCCTGACGGCCGATGTCTTGGACCAGCTCGCTCACGGCCTGCCCCGAGTCGCCGCGGGCGTCCAACCAGGCGGTCACGGCGGACGGCACGGCGTTGGTCGCGTTGGGTGTGGTGCGCACTCGCCCGAAGGTCGCGCGCAACCCGGCTTTTCGGGCCTGTTTGTTGGCCGCCAGCACCGTCATCGCGTAGGTCAGCATCGGATCCGCCCGATCCTCCATCGGTGTCGTGCCGGCGTGGTTCGCGACTCCGACGAAGTCGAACCGGTAGCGACCGTGCGGCCAGATCCGAGTTCCGACACCGACGGGGTGATCGAGATCGGCCAGCAGGCGGCCCTGCTCGATGTGGAGTTCGACGAAGGACGACACCCGCTCGCGCAGGTCGAGGCTCGACCCGTCTCCGATCCCCGCCGCTTCGACGGCATCACCCAGGAACACGCCGTCAGGGTCGCGCAGTGCCAGCGCCTCCTCCCAGGCCATCGCTCCCATCGCCACCCGCGAACCCAGGCAGGCTCGACCGAACCGGGACCCTTCCTCCTCGGTGAACGCTCCGATCAGGACCGGTCGCTTCGGCGCGAATCCGCGCTCCCGGAGCAGGTCGACGGCGGCGAACGCCGAGACCACGCCCAGCGGGCCGTCGTACGCACCACCGTCGTAGACGGAATCCAGGTGGGAGCCGACCATGACGCCCTTCTCCGGCTCCTGACGGGTGTAGCCGATCAGCGGCACCCGCCAGACCGCCACCATATTGCCGATCCAATCGGTCTCGACCTTGAAGCCGCGCGCCCGCGCGGCCTGACGGAACCAGTCCCGCAGCTCGAGCTCGGCGGAGGTGAAGGGCTGCCGGAAATAGCCACCACTGGCCGACGCCCGGCCGATGGGAGCGATCTCCGCCCACAACTCCTCCAGCCCCATGCACGGAAGTCCATCAACACCGCTCGACGGCAGTCAACGGGCCACCGAGACCTGCCGTCCGATATTCCAGATCCGACGCCATCGGGCCCCGCCGACCCGTCCCGTAATAGCGGCCGACCCGTCCTTAGGTAGCGCGGTCGGCAACCAAAGGAGGGGTCGAAGGCGATCAAGGGACGGGTCGGCTGCTACTACAGGACGGGTCAGTGGCAAGTGGGATCGTTCGGAGGAACGTCCAGGGCCGGGTTCTGGTCGAAGAAGCCGGACGGCTTCAGCCAGAACGACACCACGTCGGCGGACATGATCGGCCACTCCTCGATCCGGGTGATGTGGTGGATACCGAAGACGTACCACAGCACCAGGTCGGTCTCCTCCAGATTCTCGTCGTCGGCGACCCACTTCGTCATCCCCTCGTCGGTGACAGACTGAGTCGGATAGTCGCCGGCCGGCCAGCGCTCGTCCTCGTGATACCGCGTCACCCACAGCGTGTGGCCGATGACCGGTGCCCGCAGGTACTGGACCGTGGCCGGGTCCATCATCGGCGGGATGGACCCACTCGGCACCAGCTTGTACGACGGGTTGCCACCGACCTTGTTCTGCCGCGCGGAATTGACCACTTTCCAGCCGCGCTGGCGCTCCCAACAGAAGTCCCGGGCCGCCTCGGACTCCCGCCGGATAGGCGTGGCGACCGTCCGCACCGCCAGGCCGTAGGGATTGTCCGGCGACACCGGCATCGCCTCGGAGTCGACCTCGTAGACGGTGTTCGTGTCGCCGTCGAGATCCATGTCGAGCCGGGCTACCAGGAAGTGCTGGTGATAGGGCGCGTAGGTGTGGTGATCGACCACGGTGCCGGTCTCCGGCGGGCCCCGCTCGGGGTCGAAGGGAGTGGCGACCATGATCCCGGTGGCGCGGACCTCGCACTCGATGTTGCCGTCCTGATAGAAGCGCCAGTAGATCAGGTACTCGTAGTTGGCCACCGTCGCGTGGGTGGAGATCACCATCCGGCGCATCCGGCGTACTTCCGCTCCGGTGTGGGAGTCGACGTGCTTCCACAGAACCGCGTTGTCCTCTTCGTGCAGACAGATCGCGTTCTTGATCACGTACGGCTCGCCCTTGGAGTCGGACAGCGTGGCGTCGAGGTAGCGGATCTCGCCGAGGCAGTCGCAGCCCAGTTCCAACGACGTGGTCATGTAGCCAAGACCCCACTCGCCGATGTCGTAGGCGGTACGCCGGTAGTGGTCGAACGAGGTGTCCCGGTACGGAACGACCATCTCGGCGAACGACATCCGGTTGGCGATCCGGCGTACGTCGCCGTGATCGTCGTAGGTCACCTGATGGATTACCGGCCCCTCCCGGTAATTGAAGCCGATCCGCATCGTCCAGTTCTGCCACCTCACCTCGTTGCCGTCGAGGCTGAACGACACCCCGTCCGGCTGGGTGATGTGCAGCGGCTTGAGATCGGTGCGCAGTCCTCCCTTGCCGAGCGCGGCCCGCCTCGCCGGAGCGTACTCTCCGTCCACCGGCTGCATCCCGAGATCCGCCGCGGTGTCGATCTGCAGGAGCTCCAGGCTGTTGACGTCGACGATCAGCTTGATGCCGGGGACGGGATGGGCATAGGGGTTGCCGTCCGGGGTCTCCCGCAGCCAGAGATCGGCCCAGCCGAGCCGGCGGTCGCGCCATTGCTCGGGCATCAACGCGCCGCCGTAGGTCCACAGGTCGACGACGACCAGGTCGAGGTCCGTGATGCCGCGCGCGGCCAGTGTCGCGATGACCTCGGGGTGCCGCTTCAACGCCGCGTCGACGTCGTAGAACTCGTCGATGGTGAAGTTGGGTGTCACGCCGGGTCGGTGGGTCCAGGACTCGACCTTGTCCTCGAGCAGGTCGACCACGGCCTCGAACACCCGGTGATCGGTGCGGTCCCACACCACGGCCAGCGACTTGCGCCCGATCGGATCGCCGGGCCGCCAACTCCGGGCGAGATCCTTGGCCGGCTCGACCAGCGAGATCGAGGCGAAGCGCCATGTCTGGGTGACGCCCCGGTCTCGGCGCAGGACGGCCGCGGTCCGGCTGAATTCCTCGGCGCTGAGCGGGTCGAGCGGATGTCTGACATCTGCTGCCGCCATTCGTTCCTCCTGCGGGTCCTCGGCCGTACCGTCGGCCTTCGCTGTGCGACTGAAACTACCTCAGGGCGTCGGGCGAATACGCCGGGCCAGACCACTGATCCGCCTGATCCGCGCCTACTGAAGAATTCGTTGGGCCGGGCCAACAACCAATCGGCGATTTGACCCGTAGACCACGCATGAAGGAAACCATCGAACTTCGCGAGAGCATCGACCACGCCTTTGGATCCGAACCACCACACCGGGACCTCGACGGGCTACTGGCGGCCGGACACCGAAGAATCCGGCGGCGCCGGATCGCTCGGTTGAGCGCCGGCCTGGCCGTCGTCGCGGTCATCGGGGCGGGCTACCAGACCGTCTCCCACCCTCGGAATCCGTCGGCACCGGTGCCTGTCGCCGGTAGTGCCGGCCTCGGCGCTCATGCCGCCGAGCGGTGGGAGAAGGACGAACTGCTCCGCTACGGCAAGGCCGGAGAACTCCAAGTCAACCCGAAGCTGACGATCCGGAAGCGGGTTCCCAATCCACTCGGCTTGGCGGCGCCCGAGTACTCCGACGGACTGGTGCTGGTCGATGACTCGGGCCGGGAGACCTGGGTGCTTGCTCAAGCCGACGCCGGCGGCTTCGGCTTGAACAACTCCACCCCCGGGGTCCGGCTCCCCAGCTTCGACTACTGGCTGGCCGATACGGTGGCGCTCTACCAGGAGACCCCCACGCTCGCCCTCGTGAAGTACGGCAGGGACGGAGAACTCCTACCTCGCCCGGGAGTCGAGATCCTCCAACAGACCGCCACACCGAAGTTGCCTGCCGACTGGGTGGGCGACAGCAAGAACTGGACGGTCGCGGAAGTCACCTTCGAGGGCCGGCGTTGGTGGGTACTGGCCCGGTTCTCGCCGCAGCTTCGCCCGGGCTTCAGATACGACTACACCCCGTACGCCGCCTCGGTAGTCGGCGATACGCTGGAGGAGTTCCTGGATCATCTCCGCGGCGAAGCTGATGCCGATGAGTGAGCGTTCACGCCGCGACGAACTCTTCACGGAGTTCGTCGCGGCCCGGCGGACCCACCTGCGCCGCATCGCCTACGCCATCTGCGGCGACTGGCATCAGGCCGACGATCTCCTGCAAGCCGCGCTGTTGAAGCTGTACGTCGCATGGCCCCGGGTCCGGCGAGACGGTCGCGAGGAGGCCTATGTCCGCCAGATCCTGGTACGCGTCAACATCGACGAGCACCGGCGTCCGTGGCGCCGCCGCGAACAACCCGGGCTCGACGGACATGATCGGGCGGCCGGAGTTCCCGACGTGACCGAACGGTCGTCACTGTTCGAGGCGATTCAGCAGCTTCCGATATCGCAACGCAAGGTCGTCGTGCTGCGGCACTGGCTGGGTCTCTCGGTTGCCGAAACCGCCGCTGAGCTCGATGTTGCCGAAGGCACGGTCAAGGCCCATTCGGCCCGAGCGCTGGAGCGTCTGAACCACGCGCTCACTCGCGAGTTCTGCTGATCGGAAGTCCGCAGCGGCCGGCCGCTACTTCGGGACGGGTCGGCCGCTACTTCGGGACGGGTCGGCGGGCGAGGACCAGACGGAGACGTCAACCAGACCGGTGGCAGAGCCGGCAGTCCGGACCTGGCGCTCCGGAGATTCCTACCCAAGCGAGAATCGAAACGCGATGACGAGTCCTGCTAGCTTCCGGCGATAGCGGGATCCGTATTGTCCAGAGAAACGAGGATGTCGATGCTTCGCCGGCCACTCACCGCACTTATTGCTTTCATCATCGCCACGGCAATGGTCCCCGGCACCGCGATGTCGGCAACGGCCGGCTATCCCGAGATCTGTGACAAATACGGTATCGCCGAGGTCTCGGACGGCGAGAATATCGTGCAGAATGCCGAGTGGAACGCCGACGTCGGTCAGTGCATTACTCCGAAGGACGGCGGCTATACCTACGTTTCGGGCTATCACGACAAGACCAGTGGCGGGCCGGGTTCCTATCCATCGGTCTACGAAGGTTGTCACTTCGGCAATTGCAGTAGCGGTAGCGAACTGCCCATCAAGGTACGTGACGTGGAGAGCCTGACCTCGTCGGCGGACGCCACACTGCCGACCAGCGGCGAGTGGAACTTCTCCTATGACGTGTGGTTCGACGCCGACCCACGGCAGACCGGGCAGTCCACGGGTACCGAGCTCATGATCTGGCCGGCGCATTCGGGAGGTACCGGACCGGCCGGCAGCAAGGTCGCCGATATTCAGATCGACGACGTGACCTGGCAGGTGTCGATCGGAGAGATCTATAACAACGACACCAGTTGGAAGATCATTTCCTATGTTCGCGCCGAACCCTCGTCATCGGCCGACTTGGACCTCATGCCGTTCCTCGCGGATGCCCAACGACGGGGCCAGGTCGATCCGTCCCACTACATCATCAGCGCCATGGCCGGCATGGAGATCTGGAAAGGCGAACCCATCGGTTCCGGTGTGAGTAACTTCGAATTCGACGCGCAGA
>JBOFLE010000073.1:0-4249 GCA_051657705.1 Nocardioides sp.
AGGTGGGTGAAGACCGGCCCCTCCCGGAACGTGAGTTGGCTCGTCCCGCCGTCGATCACCATCGAGCCGGTGATGTCGCCGGGCATCAGGTCGGGTGTGAACTGGACCCGACTCGTGGTGATCGACAGGGCTCCGGCCAGGCTGCGCACCAGGAGTGTCTTGGCGACGCCGGGGACGCCTTCCATCAACACATGACCCTGGCTGAGCAAGGCGACCAAGAGTCCGGACACGGCTGCGTCCTGGCCGACGATCACCTTGGCGACCTCGCCCCGCACGTGGTGGAACTTCTCGCGAAGTACGTCGGGTGCCGGCGTCTTCGGCTCATCCGACCCGGTGGGTGTGCCGTGCATTGGTGACGTGTCGTCGTGTTTCTCTGACGTGTCGCCCTGCATCTGTGACGTGTCGGTGGGTGGGGTGTCGGTCATCCGCGGCGTACCTCTTCTTCTAGAACGGTCAGGCGTCGGGCAAGGTCGATCAATTCCGAGTCGGTGGCCGGGGCCGGGCCGAGGTGAGCGATCAGTCCGGCGACCTCTGTCAGGGGCCGGCCGGTGTGCTCGGCCAGCCGCTGGCACAAGGCGTCCTCGGGCAGCCGCCGGGGTAGATGCAGGGCGCGGCTCAGCCGGTGCCGGGCCGCCGATCGCAGCCGTGCGGCCGCATGAGACCGGTCGTTGGCCTTGCGATAGAGGCGGCCGCGGCCGAGCGTGGTCTCGATGGCCTTGACGGCGACCGGCGTCGGCTCGACCGCGAGCGGGCCGAGTCGGCGGCCGCGCCAGAGCACGATCGCCACGGCGCCGATCTGCGCCAGGAGCAGAGCCGGTCGCAGCCAGTCGGGCAGAATAGCGCTCGGCGTGGAGGCGTCCGACCCCGCTTGATCGCGGGGATCCGGGACATACCACACCAGCCGCTCT
Organism: Nocardioides sp.; assembly: GCA_051657705.1. GTDB lineage: Bacteria > Actinomycetota > Actinomycetes > Propionibacteriales > Nocardioidaceae > Nocardioides. Next base: position 909 of record JBOFLE010000073.1, read on the forward strand.
CCGCTGCCGAGCAGCCGCAACGCGATCGCGGCGTTGTCGCCGTCGAGGATCGTCGAGTTGGTCAACACCTCACCGGCGCCGAGATACGTCGTGCCACCGGGTCCCTCGCCCAACAACGCGCCGGCCTCGCCCCGGAAGCAGCCGCCCTCGACGTCGTACTCATAGCCGCCCGAGGCCTTCATCGAAAGTTCGTCGAAGCGGGCGTCCGCGCACCGGCCCTTGCGGGAGCTCGAGATCGGCGTGGGCGTCCCGATCAGGTCGTCGAAGTCGGCGAGCACGAGAAAGGCCGGCTCGATCAGTACCAGAGTGCCCGGCTCCGCATGCTCGACGAGCCGCCGGGCCGTGCTGGTGCCCAGTTGCTGGGTACCGGTCGTCACCACCACGGTGTCCGCGTCGACTCGCTGGCGCTCGAGCGCCGCCGCGGAGCGGACGACCGTGACTTCGACGCCGGCGTCGGCCAGGACTTGGGCGACCGCTCGCGCCCCCGACGGCTGGGGACTCTCCGGGTCCAGCCGGTCCCACGTCGGGCGGCCGGTCTGCCAGGCGAGAATCACCGCGGCCAGAATCAGGGTGCCACTCACGAGAAGCAGCGTGGGCCAGCGACGCCGAGCGCGGGAGCTCAGGTCGTTTGCCACGGCTGGCGCTACCGTCACCGGGTCGCCTGGCGCGGCGTCATTTTTCCGCTCGCGAACGGGTGCCGAGCGAGGCCGCGACCAGGTCGAGGATGCCGTGGGCCTGAGCCTGGCCGGCGGCCAATCCGCCGTACCGCACCTCGTCGAACAACCGAGCCGCCGCGGCGAGCCGGTCCCCCCGACCGGCCTCGGCCGCCGAAACCACCGCGGACATCGCGACGGCCAGTTCGCGGGCGGTGGCGGCCGGGATGTCGTCGATGGAACCGCTCTCGATGGCGCCGGCCGCGACCGCGCGATAGCCGTCGACGACGACGGCATCGAAGTCGCCCGCGGCCCAGGCGCGGTTCATGCGGGCCCGGTACTCGGCCGCCGAGACGCCGGTCTCGCCGAACACCTCGCGATCGCGGCTCCGGGTGGATCTGGTGCGCCGGGTTCGGCTCGCGATGAACGCGATGCTGGCCAGCAGGAGGACGAAGATCAGTCCGGCCGCGATCGCCGAGGGGAGCGTGACGCCGGGCCCGGTCGGACCATCGAGGTCGAGGTCGCCCAGGATCCACTCGGCGATGCGATCCAGCACGCTGCGGTCGTTGTACTCCGGCTTCGCCAGTTCCCGACGGAGCAGCTCGCGTGCCTGGTCCGGACTCGGGTCAGGCTCCAGAAGCGGCCCGAGAGGGTAGCGGGTCACCGACCCGCGGCCGGCGGCCCGGACGGCATGAGGCCGGCGGCCTGGAGCAGGACCAGGTCGAAGCCTTCGCGGCGCATGCGCAGATCGACGTACTGCAGGCAGACGACGGCCGCGGTGAAGGGCGTGACGAGCGCGGAGGAGATGATCGTCACCACCGCCGTCAGCAGGGTCGTGGCCATCAGGCCCACCTCGCCGTCGAGAGCCAGCAGTCCCTGTCCGCCCAGGCTCAGCGGGAAGGTCAGCATGCTGGCGGCGATGGCGCCCAGGATGCTCGTCAGCAGCAGGATGCCCAGGGTCCGCCAGAAGTGGGTGTCGACCAGCCGCTGGTTGCGGCCGAAGGCGCCGAAAACGCCGGTGCGTTCGAGCATCAGCGGCGGGACCGCGAGCGCGAAGTACCGGATGTAGAGCCACACGCACAGCGGCACGGTGGCGAGGAACGAGAACACGCCGACGATCCCGACCGCGACCGGGCTCTCGGTGGCGAACCATAGTCCGATCAGTACCGCGCCCCAGGCCGACCACAGCAACAGATAGCACAGTCCCTGCAGCGCGCTCAGGCCGATCAGCCGCCAGCGCCGGCCACGGGTCGCGGTCCAGGCGTCCCCGAGAGAGACCTGCCGGCCCATCACGGCCTCGGCGACCACGTGGGTCACCATCCCGGTCACCAGCAGCACGGCGATCCATTGACCGATCGCCGTGAGCAGGTTGCTGGCGGCCCCGGCGATGCTGCCGGCGAGTTGCTCCGCCGTCGGGTCGGTCGGCGGCGCCGAACCGAATCCGCCCAGCACCGGGAGATCTCCGTACGAGGCGGTGACGGCGGCCACGATCAGGACCGGGATCGCCATCGCCAGTGAGAGCACCAGGACCGAAGCGCCGACGGTCGCGGCGCCGTTCTTGCGGATGATCCGGAAGGCGCCGTCGTACAGATCACCCAGGCCGAGCGGGCGGATCGGAATCGCGCCGGGCCGATGCGCGGCCGGCAGAGCCTGGGCCGGGGCGATGGGTGCGTACGCCGGGCCGGTTTGCGTTGCCGCGCCGTACTGGGGCTGCTGGTAGGACGGGGCCGGCGGTTCGTGACCGCCGGATCCCGGCGAGGGATAGGAAGGCCGGCTTTCGGGTCCTGAACCTGAGTCCGACATCGTCACGCCTCCAATGGTTCCGTTGGGTGACGCCATCCTGCCAGTTCCCGCGGGAACCGACGCACGGGGCCACGGTCGGCGCACCGCACGACCTCGGCCCTACGTCAGCTCGAGAAGAACATCCCCGACAACCCGCGCTTGCGATAGCGCTGGCCACCACGATTGCCCCAGGCGGGGCCCGGGGCCATGCCGCTGCCCGGATTCATGGGCGGGGGCTGCGCGCTGAACTGGGACTCGAGTTGATTGATCTGCTCCAGCTCCCCGAAGTCCAAGAAGAGCCCGCGGCAGTTGTCGCACTGCTCGACGTGCACGCCGTTGCGGTTGTAGGTCGTCATCGGGTCGGCACACTTGGGGCAGGTGAACTTATTGGTTCGTGGCGCGCCGGGAAACGGCGGGGGTTCGGAGGTCATGGCTCCATCCTCACATCCCCGCACAAGCCTCGACCAATGCCGCGACGATGTCCTCCGTCTCCGTACCAGGACGACTGAGCGCGCCGCTGGCGGCCACCACGGTCGCCGCCCGGGCGGGCAGGTCGAGCGCCTGCCAGGGGTCGCCCGCACGTGGTATGCCGGGTCCGCCGCTGTCGCGGTAGGCGTTCAGGAAGCACGACCAGGCGCTGTCATCGAGCAAACCGGCCGCCCACCAGGCCGCGGGTCGGGCGAGGTCGGTCGCCGGATCGCCGAGGCCGAGATCATCGACGTCGATGAGCCGCCACTCCGCACCGAGCCGGCCGAGCTGGCCCAGGTGCCAGTCGCCGTGGATCAACCGCACTCGATCGGTCCGCGGACGGGCGGCGTAGTCGTCCAGGACGCCTTCCCCCGCGCGCTGGATCGGATGGCTGCCGGCCTGGCCGGACAGCCCACGCAACGCTCGCCGGACCCGTTC
>JBOFLE010000074.1:0-16114 GCA_051657705.1 Nocardioides sp.
GATGGCGCAGATGCCGATGCCGCCGGAGACCTGGAGTTGGAAGAACTCCGGCTCGTTCCCGGCCTTCACCGCTCCGAATGCGGCCTGTAGGGGCCCGGGGTCGACGATGGAGATGATGCTGTAGAACGGCGTCGCCGCACCGTAGTCGGAGAGCGCGCCGCCGACCGCGAGCAGGATCGCCGTCGGGATCGCCGAGGCGATCCCGGCGATGATGCCGGCCTCGATCTGCTGTTCGAAAGAGCGGCGCTCGGGCCGCATCGGATCGCCCGCGAAGTTACCTAGGAATGGCATCGAAACCGGATCGTGTCGTCGGATGGATCAGTCGGCGGATGCCGACTTGGAGGACGCCAGGTCGCGATCGTCGACATAGTCGTGCTTCAGCGCCTCTTCGAGCTTGAAGTAGGCACCGCTGAACAGCAACCGTCCCGAGGTGGGAGTCATGTCGCGGTAGCCGGAGCGGTTACGACGAGTCTTGTCGGCCCCCAGGAGCAAGATGAAGGTGGTGATCAGGATCGCTCCGAGAATGACCGGGCCGAGACCGGCAAGCAATTCGGCGGTGCTGTTGTGGCCGCCGTGAGCTAGCACTATTCCGTTCCGCATGGCTATCGGTTTCCTATCTGGTGTGGCCGCCGGCGGCGGCCCCTCCTTCGACGATCCGGAGGGGCCGACACCGACGGCTTCAGTTATCCCATTCTAGCTATCTAGTTGAGCGACATAAAGGTCTGGACGGTCGCGAAGTTCTCGTTCCCTCCGCTGTCCGCAACCCGGATCACGCCCGTCAGCAACGGCCTGGTCTCACCGACCGGAGCCAACCGATCGGTGTCCCAGATGTCGCTCGTGAGCGTCATCTTCACTGTCTTCGTCTCACCGGCGGCAACAGTGTCACCATCGAGAGTCAGATCGTTGGAATCACCCGCGGCGAACGTGTAGCCGCCGGTGATGTACTCAGTGATCTTCGCGTCGGTCTCACCGTTGTTCGTGACGCTCGCGGTGAGTTCGACCTTCTTGTCCGCCGCCGTGTACACCGCCTCGGAGGCCGTCGCGGTCGCGAACGGCGCGGCCGCGGCTTCCGGAATCGGCTTGTAGCGGAGCACCTGGAGCGGGATCTTGTCCGGATAGGTGTTGGCCTGCCAGATGAAGCCACCGATCAGGATCGCCAAGGTGACGGCCATGATGATGTTGCAGGTTTGGTGGTCCTTCTTGCTGATCAGACCCGCGTCGGCGCCGTCGCTGTTGAGCGGCACCGCCAACGACACCGGCAGCCGGGTGACCGTCGGCTTGGGAACCGTCCAATAGATCATCCAGATCATCCCGAGGGCAAACCAGATCAGGTTGAACAGGATCACGCCGGATAGACCGATCCGCTCGAGGTCGACCGTGCCGCCCTTCTGCAGTTCGATCTTGTTGGTGTAGTCGCCGTCGCTGCCGGTGACCTTGACGTAGTTCCCGGGTCCGACCAGCGAGCCCGCACCCTTGATGCCGAAGATGACGTGGACGTGCCAGCCGTTGCCCTGACTGACCCGGCGTGCCTTGGCCGTGAACTCGTAGCTGAACGTCTCCCCCTTCTCCACCAGGATCGACGCCGCGGCCGGCTTGCCGTTGACCAGGCGCTTGGTGATCGTCACCGGAGGTCCGGGCGCGATCAGGTTGATGAACCCGAGTTCGGGATCGTCCAACTGCTCGGGCCAGGTCTCCAGGATCTTCGCCTTGCCGGTGACCGTGAACTCCTCGTTGACCTTGAGTTCCAGGGCCTTGTCGCCGTCCATAGCACCGGGCGGCTGGCCGTTGAACTCGACGTCGTAGAAGGCAATGGTGCCCATCCGAAGCCAGGCTTCTTGAGCTGCCTCTCCATGAGCCATCGCTGGCGCGGCCGGCAGGAATGCCGAAGTCACCAACGCGCCCGCTATCAGGGCCGATGCCCTGCGGAATACCTTGCGCATTATGAGTTGTCCCTTTCTCAGAACCGCGTGATGAAACGACCGATGGGCCAGATGGCGAGCATCCGGGCGATGAACTGCCCGATCCAGTAGCCACCCACTGCCAACGTGCCGCCGAAGGCCAACGCGACGTACAGCGTCTGCCCCAGGAAGGTCCGCAGCGAACCCCGTTCGATCAGGCGCAGGTACTCCGGCGTCTGACCTCGCAGATAGGAGATGCCCTGGGCATCCGCCACCGTGATCGTCAGACCGTTCCAGTCGACCGGTTGCAGGTACGGCGCCATCAGGATGTAGTTCTCCATCCAGAAGATGATCGCGAAGCCCATGGCGCCGATCAGACCCGTGAGCACGAAGCTCTTGGTCTTCAACAGGACCCAGTCCAGCCAGATCGCCGAGGCGATCATGGACAGCGGCCACACGAAGTTCAGCGGGAACTGGCCGAACCAGTCCCACTGCACCACGCGGCCGATCCACTGCGCGCAGATCATGCACACGGCGGTGTAGACGGCACCGGTGGGGAACCGCCAGGCCAACCACTGGATGTACTGCAGGGCGGACGGGATGATGATGATCGCGAACGGGGTGACCATGGGCCACCACTGACGGTCCTTCCAATCGGTCCAGAAGTCCCAGTCGCCGGCGAAGAGCAACTTGGTGATGTCGGCGGCGGCGCCGACGACGAAAGCGGCGGTGATCCAGAAGACCGCGTCCCACTTCCGGTCAATGTACTTGTAACGACGGTGCAGCAACTTGCGTAACGCTTCGTTACGTTCGTCTACCGCCTCCGGCGCCTCTGCGGTGGCACTCATGGAGAGCTCCTTCTTGTTCTGGTGAGGGTGTTGCGGACCCGCCGCCTCCCCGGCCGGCGACGGGCCCACACAAGGTGTCGAACCCGAACTCGTTACTCGGCCGTGAACCGAGTCACGAGCACGGGATCAGGCGGCCTGAGTTTCCTCGACGGCGACCGGCGCCTCCTCCAGGATCTCGTCCTCGATGGCCAGGAGTCGGCTGAGCGACTCTGCCCACAGGGCGAAGATGCCGGAAGCGAGCCAGCCGTAGGTGACGAACGGCCAGTGGAACGGCGCGGCGAAGATTTCCTCGGTGATCCACATGGAGTGGCCCCACTCGTTCATCGCAACCTGCATCATTTCGGTGACGGAGGCGGAGATGAGGAGGAAGAAGGACCAGGGGAAGCCCTTGTCCCGCGAGTAGACCTTCGGAAGACGCGTCATTCCATAGAGGTACGTCCCGATCGCGAACGTGATGCCCATGGGGAACGCCCAGAAGAACATCACGATATGGCTCGGGGTGAGTGCCGTGTCACGAACGGTGGTCTGGTGCCAGACACCGTCCTGGTTCGGGAAGAAGCTGGCCATGAAGTACAGCACGACGCTGGTGATCCCGATGAGGCCCCAGAACACCACGATGCGACGAACTTCCTCGGCCGGGGTGATGGCCTTGACCTTGGCGGCCGCGTCCAACTTCTGCCCCGACTTGAGTAGCCAACCCCACCAACCGAGGGTCACGACGGCGGCGACGATCAGTTCTCCGATGAACAGGCTGAACCAGTACGTGCGGAAACCGTCCGACGCCGCGTCGAGACCGGCCTCGTTGTACCAGGAGTACTTGCCCTGGTACAGGCGAAGCCCGATGAATGTGGCGGACATGAGGGCGATTCCCCAGAACATCGACGCCCAGCCGCCCATCCAATCGATGGGGCCCTTGCCCTTGGGAAACTCGGCATCTCCGGTATCCGGGAATGCCGTGGTCTCCCTATCGATGGTTGCAGACATGTGTCTTTCCCTTCTTTCCTGCCGGCCGGTGACGCTGACCGGAAGTTGCGGACTTTTGTGTTACGGGTGTTACTGGTGTTCTCCGAGGGGTCCCCGAATACCGGACTTCCTCAGGGAACGAGGACCGCGCGCCCGCGCACACGGCCATGGTGAAGGTCGTCGAGTGCCTTGTTGGCCTCGTCGAGGGTGTAACGCTGCGCGTGCAGCGTTACTTTCTTGGCGGCTGCAAGATCCATCAGCTCGCTAAGTTCGGTGTAGTTGCCCACCAGACTACCGACAACGGAGATCTCGCTGAAGATAATCTGCAGGGCCGGGATGTCGACCCGTCCGCCGTAACCCACCACGTAGTAGGTGCCGCCGTTGCGGATCATGTTGGGTCCGGTCTCGGTCGTGCCGTGCTCGGCCACGAAGTCGATGACCGCATGCGAGCCGCCGCCGGTCAGGTCCTTGATCGCCGTGACCGGGTCGTCGGCCCCGTCGACGGCCTCGTCGGCACCGATCTCCAAGGCCAGCTTGCGGGCGTCGGCATTGGTGTCGACCACGATCACCTTGGTCGGGCACATCGCCTTGAGCGATTGGATCGCGATGTGCCCGAGGCCGCCCGCGCCGATCACGACGCAGGAGGTGCCGGCCTGCAACTGCGGGACCGCCTTCTTCACCGCTCGGTACGCCGTGATGCCGGCGTCGGCCAGCGGCGCGACGTCCACAGGCTCCAACGAGTCGTCGAGTTTGATCAGCGCCCGCTCGTTGGTCGCCAGGAACTCCGCGTATCCGCCGTCGGCGTTGAGTCCGGGGAACGTCGAGTTCTCGCAGTACATGTCCTCGCCGCGACGGCAGCCGGCGCACACGCCACAGGTCGCCAGCGGGTGACAGATGACCTTGTCCCCCGGCACAACGGTCGAGACCGCGGATCCCACCTGGTCCACCCATCCCGCGTTCTCGTGACCGATGGTGTAGGGCAGCAGCGACCCGTCGGCATCCAAGGTCTGCTCCCAGACCCGCTCGATGACGTGCAGGTCGGTCCGGCAGACCCCCGCCGCGCCGACCCTGATGATGACGTCATGAGGCCCGGCGATCTCGGGTTTGGGTACGTCCTCGATGACGAGTGTCTTGTCGTACTCGTGCAGCCGAGCGGCTTTCATGCGACTTCTCCTCTGCTCATTTCTTGGGAGGTGATCTCTGCGGTGGGTGGTCGAGTCGAATCGGGGTAACGCTCGTGAATCAGCGCCTTGCACATCATTCCGTTGCCTTCGAACGAGATGGCCATGACGCTCGCCGATCGCCGGTGGAGCCGGAGCTTGTCCGGCTCCACCGGTACACCGTCGGCAGCGACGAGGAACGGGGCGTCCGGCGAGGTGTCTATCCCCAGTTCTTCTCTGGTGACGAGGTACCTGGCGTAGCTTCCGAGGCCGTGCCCGGCCACGTCGGCCAAGCTCCACTCGAGAAGCTCCTCGCCCAGTACTCCGCCTGTCCCTTTCTCCTGACCTATCTGCTTGTCCAGTTCCTTGCAGACCCGCTCCTGGCGGATCAGGAACTTCTTGCGTGCGAAGCGATCCCGCAACGTGTCGAGGTCGTCGACCGCATCGGCGAACACATCGGCGAAGGAGGTGCCGCTCCTCGCGCCGTTGATCTTGTCCGCTTCGAAGTGGCCGTCCAGGCTGACCTCGACACGTCCGGCACCGACCACCTTCTCCGCCGCGCGGCGGACGTCGTCGACCATCAGGTAGGTGAAGTTGGGAGCGCAGAAGAACTGGGGCAACTGCATGTGAACCACCACTCCTGCTCCCTTGACCTCCACCTCCCGGATGAAGCCCATCTGGGTGACGGGCTCATCCACCTCGGGGTCGTAGACGTGATCCAGTTCGGCGAGGACCGAGCTGGACAGATGGTCGGCGGTCGTCATCAAGCTGACGCACCCTCCAACGCCTCGGCACCGACGACACCAGCCGGGACCTCGATGCCGTACAGGCGGGCGGCGTTCAGGCCGAGCACCTTGGCCTTCGCGGTCTCGGAGATGCCGAAGCCGTATTCGGGCTGCATGTCCGCCGGGATGTCGAAGTCCAAGAACTTCTCGGCCAGCCAGCGCGGCGTCCAGATCGCGTAGTCCGAGCCGAACAGGATCTTGTCCTCACCCAGCCAGTAGAGAAGTTCGCCCATCATCTGGCCGAAGTAGCGCGGCCGCGAGTGGATGAACGGCATCGCCACCGCCATGCCGGCGTAGACATTCCGCTCCTGCGTCGCGATCCAGCAGAAGTCCTCCAAGCGCGGCAACCCGATGTGCTCGACGATGAAGTTGAGGTTCGGGAAGTCCGTCGCCACGTGGTCGACGTCGTGTACGTCGAAGGCGTCGCGGTCCAACGGCCAGACCGTGGGGCCCTTGTGGATGTGGATGTTCGTGATGCCCAACTCCTCGGACTTCTCCAGATAGCGGTAGCTCGCGGCATCGGCCAGTGAGTAACCGCGGGAGTCGCCCTGCCATTCGGCGGTGTAGAGCTTGACGCCCTGGATCTTCCGCTCGGAGGCCTCGCGCTCAAGGTCCTCCAGGCCCTTGTCACCGTGACGGGGGTCCCAGGCGGTGTTGCAGATGATCTTTCCGGGGTGCTCCGACTCCAACTCCAGTCCCTCGCGGTGCCGGCGGAAACCGGTGTGGTAGAACTCGCTCAGCACGGTGGGGTTCATGATCGCGACGTCGACGCCGCCGTCTTCGAGGACGTCCTTGACGAAGTGCTCCTTCTCGATCTTCTCGAATCGAGACTTGGGCCACTTCTCTTCCTCCGGGCTCAAGCCGTTGTGGTAGTCGAAGAAGCACTGGGTCCAGCCACGACCCCAGTCGTTCTTGCAGTTCGCCTCGGAGCCGTCCCAGATGTGGGTGTGGCCGTCGACGATGAAGTAGTTCTTACCGTCCCTCGTGATCATCTGTTTCCCTCCTCGGGCCCCTGCGGGGCCGCTGCCGTGCCTGACTCTCCCGCTCCTGGTGTGCGGGCAGACGAATAGGTTGAGTGAATTCTCGCTGGAGAGGGCTTTCAAGCACCGGCACCGTCGAGCGTGGGCCCCTTCCACTTGTGCCGGAAAGCCGAGGCGATCTGCCGGCCGCTCCCGTTCGGCGCGCTCCGGAGGCCGGATTTGAGGCGAGGTGAGGCATCGGTTCACAGGCCTTTGCCGGTGTGAAGCCCGAGAGATTCCGCGCCAGGTGAATTCCGGCGCCGATTGCCGCCCGGACCGCGTGACCGAGGTGCCGGCCGCCCCCACCCTCGAAGAGAAGGAGTCGAACCGAGCGAAGCGAGGTCGTCGGATGAGCACCGAAACTGTCGTCATCATGATCGTCGGCCTGCTGGCGATCGGCCTCATCCGCTTCATCATCGCCCGGGTCGGCCGCGAGTTCGCCGCCGACCATCCCCATGTGAAATCCCGACGGGCGCCGCGACTCGTTCGGGGCACCGGTCGCAAGTCGCATCTGTTGTACCTTCCGGGTTCGGAACAGGCCCAGCTCAACGCCGCTCCCCCGATGCGGCACCAGTCAACCTCTCATGGGGCCAACCCGTCCTAGGGCCGCCGAGAGACTAGCCGGTATCGATCCCATACGTCTTGATCTTCCGATAGATCGATGCCCGGGAGATTCCGAGCGACTCGGCGGCCTTCTGCTTGTCCCCGTCGTTGGCGCGCAGCGCCTCGATGATCGCCTCCCGAGCCATCCATTCGAGCGGGGTGAGCTTGCGGCGCACGCCGGAACCGAAGCCCGGCGGCAGATCGCCGACGTCCGCCGTGCCGTGCCGGGCCCTGGCCGCCAACTGCTCGACCAGCGCCCACACCTCGGCGAGATTGCCGGGCCACGGCTCGCGGACCAGCTTGTCCATGAGCGCCGGCGTCACGGCGGTCACCGCGCCGCCACTGGCCTGGCGGAGCATGTCCGGAACCAGGAGATGCAGATCCTGCACCCGCCCCCGCAGCGGCGGCACGACCACCATCGGGATTCCGCGCGCCGCCAGTTCGGACTGTGCCCTGTCCGCCGGAGTCAGCGCGGCGTCCGACCGCGCGGTGGCCACCGCCTTACCCGGAGCGCTATGCAGGGTGAAGGCCAACCAGCCGCAGGTGTCGCTCTGGGTGGCCGCCGCCCGCTGTACCTCGGCGAGGAGTTCGGTGAGTTCGTCGTGGGCCATCCGTTCCACTCCGCGCACCAACAGCGGCGCGCCTTCGCGCCACGCCGCGATCAGATCCGGTAGGTCGCCGCGCGCTTCATCGGCGTGGTGGGACCGCAGGAGCTGACCGGGGAAGGCCTCCGCCGCGATCCGGCTGACCAAGGTGACCTTGCCGACGCCGGACTCGCCGACCAGGCACACCGGGAGCCGGCCGAGGGCAAGCCGGCGGACCATCACGCTCGGCCCGACCGTGATCGGTGAGAGTGAGTTGAACGGCGCCGCGGGCAGTCTCGCGGTCAGGTCCGGGTCGGTCAGCGGCTTGACCTGCGGCTCGACGGGATGACGCGGTACCGGGATAATGACCAACGCCCCGGCCAACTCGCCTCGCGCACCGCGGACCGCTCGCAGCCGCAGTGGAATCGGGCCCCTGGCCTCGGTCAGCAAGGGCACCTGGGCCTCGTCCCGGGTCGTCAACGCGTTCTGCACCAACGGCCAGAGCTCTTCCCGACTGAGGTTCCCCAGCCCGCGGATCGCGCCGGTGCTACCGATGAATGCCTCGTCACTGATCGCCAGCACCTGGTCGTCGCTCTTGCGGCTGGCGACCAGGTACTCGTGGAGAAGCGCCTGCGCGCCATGGCCGGCCATCTGCATCAGGCCCTCTTCGATCACGCTGGCGGCCTGCCGGACCAACGCCGTGAGCGCCGGGTGAGCCCGGTCGGCCCAGGTGGTGATGTCGAGTACGCCGAGCTGGCGCCGGGTCACCGGATCGCGGACCGGCACGCCGACGCACGCGAACGCCTGGAGGGTTTCGTTGAAGTGTTCGAAACCGACGACCTTCTGAGTGGTCCTGCCCTCCAGCGCGGTGCCGATCCCGTTGGTGCCGACGTACCGCTCGGCGTAGTTGAACCCGGGAGCGAGCAGCGCGTTGTCCAGCCGGGACTCCAAGGCCGGCTCGCCGGAGCGCCGGATCAGCACCTTGCCGCGGCTGTCGGCCAGGATGACCGTGATCGGCGAGCCGAGGACGTCCTCGTGCACCCGCCCGATGACGGGCTCGGCCGCGCGCACCAATCGGCCGGCGAGGTTGATGTTGTCGTCGTACGGTGTCGACAGTCCGGACGTGCGGGCGCCCTCGTCGTAGGAACGGCGCCAGGAGGCGAGGATCTCGTCCCGCGGACCCGGCCCGGGTTCGTACTCCGCTCCCGCGGCGGAGTCGCCGCTGGACAACAATCGCTGCCGCGCTCGAGCCAGAATCTCGGTCCAAGAACGATTTACGCCAGACACGCCCCCACCTCCGTCTCAAAGTGAGACACTACAGGGGCTCGGCATGAGCTGTGATAGAGATCACGTTGTAGCGGACGGAGGAGACGTCTATGACCCAGGTAGTGGTGGGGGAGCCCGGCGGGGCCGGCGAAGAGGCTCCGGCGCGCCGCATGCTCAATACCGCGGTCAACGTGACCGAGACCCTGACGATCATCGCCGAGGATCCGCACGGGGTTCCGGCGAAAGTACTGGCCCGGCGGCTCGGTCAGAGCCTGTCCACCACGTACTACGCGTTGCAGACGCTCACCAGCGTCGGCCTGGTCGAACCGTCTCCGTCGGCTCCCGGGCTCTACACGCTGGGGCCCAGGATCGCCGAACTCTACCGAGGATACGTCGCCAACCGGACGCTGCCCGAGCGGCTGGCCCCGATCCTGATCGAGTTGCGGGAAGTCACCACCGCGAGAAGCTATCTGGCCGCCTGGAGCCGAGGCGACATGGAGGTCACCCACGCGCTCGGCCGACGCGGCGCGACCGAACTCCAGGACGTTTCCCAGGGCTTTCGCGGCGGCGCTCACGCTCTCGCGCCCGGCAAGGTGCTCTTGGCGTCGATGCGGCCCGAGCGGTGGCCGGCCTACCTGTGCGCCTCCCGCTTCGAGACTTTCACCCCGACCACGATCGACACCCCCGGCCGGTTGCACACCGAGCTACAGCGGGTCCGCGAGCAGGGCTACGCGGTCGATGTCGAGGAGTTCCGGGAGCGGGTCTGCTGCGTCGCCGCGCCGATCTACGACAGCGCCGGACGAGTCCTGGCGACGATCGCCATCTCGGTCCCGGCCCGTCGCTTCAACCGCGAGCTGAAGGATCTGGTCCTAGCGGTCCGCCGATCCGCTCACGAGGCGTCCGAGATTTTCTCCGGCCTCGACCCGCTCACCGCGCTGGTGCGACAGACCGCCGAAGCCTGACCGCCGAGGCGTCACAAAAGCACGCCGAGGCGTCACAAAAGCAGGTGCTTTTGTGACGCCTCGGCGTGCTTTTGTGACGTGTCGGCCTATGCGTTGACGGTGTCGTCGACCGGGGCCATGATCCATACGAACAGCGCCGCAACCGGCATGAAGATCGCGACCGTGACCAGCAGCCAGAAGGAGTCCTTGCTGCCGACTACCAGGGCGATCCCGGCCATGGTGAAGCCCACCATCGCGGAGAGCAGCGGATACTGCGCCAACTGATGGCTGCGCTGCGGGAAGAGCGCCACCGCGCGGTCATGGGCGACGATGACCCCGGTGATGTGTCCCAGGGCGATGGCAGCCACCTGGACCAGGGCGATCACCTGGATGTTCAGCGCCGCGTAGTCCACCGTGCCGTCGGCCGCGCCGTACAGGTCCCAGCCGAGATTCAGGGGATCGCTGCCGAGGAACCATCCGGTCTGCCCCTCGTAGAACGCGAAGGAGAAGTAGTGCGCGACGGTGTAGCCGACCGCGATCGGCACCAGCGAGTGCACGAAGTCGGCGGCCAGGGTCGGGCGCTCGGGTAGCCAGGCCCGAGTGAGCCGCATGGCCACCAGGTAGATGCCGGCGACCGCGAGCACGGCCGCGATCAGACCCGCGCTGCCACCGGCCAGATAGCCGGCATCGGTGTCCAAGCCGCGTCGGAAGTCTTTCCAGAACGGCGTCCTGGTCACACCGTCGAAGGCGGTCGAACCCAACAACACCGACACCAGCGCGACCGAGCCGGACACGACGGGGGTGAGCGCGAGGCCGTGCATGGGATTTCGCAGGACCCAGGTACCTTCCCCGGTCGACGCCAGCGGCGCCATCCGGCCGACCAGGGTCGAGTAGGCCTCGAAGCCCTCGCCGCGTTCGAACCAGCGTTGGCCGAACAGCACCCCGCAGATCACGTGTACGACGGAGTAGAGGGTCAGGTACACCGCCACTACGCGCGGCGCGGAGGCATCGCGGTAGACCAGCTCCAACCAGACGAAGCTCAGCAGGCTTATCGAGGCCGGCCACATCCCCCAACTCTCGGGCAACGGCCGACGCACACCGGGCAGCAGCGTCGAGATCCCCGCCGCGATGGTGCGCAACGGCGAGAGCGCCTTGACGGCCGGTCCGAGGAGCAGGGATACCGGGAGCAGGCCGACCCACAGCCACACGTAGAGCCACGCCGGCGCCGGATTCTCGTCGATCTCGGAGGAGCCGAACCAGGCGACACCGATCAAGGCGACGAAGGCGAGCAGGCCGACCAGCTTGACGAAGCGATCAAGAAGCCGGGATCCGAGGAACCTCTGCATCCCAGCCGGGAGCGGGCGACCGCCGGAGCCGGTGAACCTCGGCTCCTTCCAGAAGAAGGAGAGCGCCGCGAACGAGACGAGCAACGCGGCGACCGCGCCGTAGACCGCCGTCGAGAGGTCGACCGGGAGGTCGGAGCGGCCACCGAGCCCGTGCGCGAGGACGATGCCATCCACGTCGGAGTCCTAGCGGACTTCGAGTTCGAAAAGAAGAGTCCCGGACTCCTCGAACTCGACCTCGTATACCCCCGGGAGATCGGCGGTGAACCTCAGTGTGGCGGGCTTTCCGGGTTCGACATCGACGAACTTGTCGTAGCCGTGGACGTGCACCTCCTCGGCGATATCGCTCGTGACGTTCAGGGTCACCTCGTCGCCCGCTGCGAGCTTGACCTTGTCGCCGACACCGCTGACCTCGCCGTCGGCGATCCTGATGTCGACGACGGTGCCGGTGGCAGCCGGTTCGGACGAGGGCGGCTCCGACGACGGCGGCTCCGACGACGGCGGTTCCGACGACGGTTCGGGCGAGTCTGATTCCGAGTGGTTCATGCTGTCGTGGTCCTGGGAACCGGAGTCCGCGGACTGCGATCCATCGGACCCGTCGCCGCCGCCACACGACGTCAAGACGCCGGCCAGGACGATGAATACCGCAGCGGCAGCAGCACGTTCGAACTTCAACTGAAATCCTTCCGTCGAGCACACGAATGATCCGGAGTCTGTCCTATCAACCCGGGTGGCCAAAACCCCGCCGGTCACCGACCATTCCAGCACTCGTGGAAAAAGCCCCGTAGAAAAAGCCCCGTGGAAAGACGGAGCCGCCGGCGCTCACGACACGACAGCGAAGCCGCGCCGCTGCCAGGCCGCCATACCCCCGGCGACGTTCACCGCGTCGAACCCTTGGGACGTCAACACATCGGTGACCTGAGAGCTCCGCTTGCCGCTGGCGCAGATGAGGTAGACCCGCTCCCCGCCGGGCACTTCGGTGATCCGGTCCCGGAGCTCGCTCATCGGGATGAGAACGCTCCCATCGATGTGCCCCTCGGCGTACTCCTCGGGCTCACGGACATCGATGACCATCGCCCCGCCCGCGTGCGCTTCGGCCAACTCCTCGACATCGACCTCGTTCTTGCCGGCGCCCGGCCCCATTGCCGCCTGATCCGCGAGTTGCCTTCGCACGTCGTCCATGTCGAGACCGCGAACACCGTCGATCACCTGTTCCAACGCGGGGGGCGGCAGCGCTCCCGGTTGAGAAAAGACCAACACGCCGTCGCGGAACGCCATCAGGGTCGGAATCGAGGTGATCCCCGCCAACTGCGCGAGGCCCTGCTCGGCATCGGTATCGACCTTGCCGAAGACGATGTCCGCGTGCTTCTCCGCTGCGGCTTCGAAGATCGGTGCGAACTGCCGGCACGGCCCACACCAGGCGGCCCAGAAGTCGACCATCACGATGCCGTCGGCGGCGACGGCTTCTTCGAATGTCGCGCCCGTGAGCTGCTGCGTGGACATGAGTCTCCTAGCGGTGCTGCGGCGGCGCTGGTCGCCGACCCCCGAGACACTCTAATGCGGCCGCGGATGGTGGCTAGGCTCACAAGCATGACCCTTGCCCCGGACCCCGCGCCCGAGTTCACCGAGTATGCCGCCGGCGAGCGGCTTGTCAGTACCTCCTGGCTCGCCGAGCATCTCGGCGCCGAGGGCCTGGTCGTGCTCGAATCCGACGAGGATGTGCTGTTGTACGAGACCGGGCACATCCCGGGCTCGCTCAAGATCGACTGGCACACCGAACTCAACGATCCGGTGACTCGCGACTACCTCGACGGTGCCGGTTTCGCCGCGCTGATGTCGGCGAAGGGCATCGGCCGGGACACCACCGTGGTGCTGTACGGCGACAAGTCCAACTGGTGGGCCGCCTATGCACTATGGGTGATGCGGCTGTTCGGGCATCCGGATGTCCGGCTGCTCAACGGCGGACGGGCCGCCTGGATCGAGGAGGGCCGCGAGATGACCACGGCCCGATCCGAGACGGCGGCGGCCGACTACCCCGTCGTCGAGCGCGATGACCACGGGATCCGGGCTTTCAAGGACGACGTGTTGTCGCATCTGGGTGGGCCAATGATCGATGTCCGGAGTCCGTTGGAGTACACCGGCGAACGCACGCACATGCCGGACTATCCGGAGGAGGGTGCGTTGCGCGGCGGTCACATCCCGGGGGCGCAGTCGGTGCCGTGGGCTCGGGCCGCGGCAGCGGACGGGACCTTCAAGCCGCGTGCCGAGCTGGAGGAGATCTACCTGCGAGAGAAGGGATTGACGGCGACCGACGACGTCATCGCCTATTGCCGGATCGGTGAGCGATCCAGCCACACCTGGTTCGTCCTGACCTACCTGCTCGGATTCGACCGGGTCCGCAACTACGACGGCTCCTGGACCGAGTGGGGCAACGCCGTCCGGGTACCGATCGTCAAGGGCGAGGAGCCGTGACGGCGCTCCCGGGCAGGGTGCAGGCGATCGTCGACGACTTCGCCGAACTGCCGCCCGGGCAGCGCTTGGAACTCTTGCTGGAGTTCAGCAGGGACCTGCCCGAGCTGCCCGCCGAATACGCCCAGCATCCCGAACTCCTCGAACCGGTCCCCGAATGCCAGTCGCCCATCTTCGTGGCGATCGCCCTCGACTCAGCGGCGGGACCGACAACGCCGGACCCGATCGTGCGACTGCACTTCTCCGCGCCCGCGGAGGCCCCGACCACCCGGGGATTCGCCGGCATCCTGCACGAGGGTCTGGACGGACTCTCGGCCAGCGCCGTCCTCGACATCCCGCCCGACCTGCCGCACCTGCTCAGCCTGACCGAACAGGTCAGTCCGCTCCGGTTGCGGGGGATGACCGGGATGCTGGCCCGGATCAAAGCTCAGGTACGGCGCCAGCTCGACGCCAGGAATATTTCAAAGTTCAACTAGGTTCGCGGAAGTATCAGGGCCTCGAGCCGTCTCACCTCCAAGGAGTGATCCGTGTCCGATCAGTTCGACACACCGACCAGCGCACTGGACGACATTTCCGGCAGCTACACCCTCGACCCGACCCACACCCGACTCGGTTTCTCGGCACGGCACGCCATGGTGACCACGGTTCGCGGCTCGTTCACCGCACTCGAAGGCACCGCGACGATCTCGGCAGCCAATCCGGCCGACTCCGAGGTCCGGCTACGGATCCCGGTGGACAGCATCGACACCGGTACGCCCGACCGGGACGCACACCTGCGATCACCGGACTTCTTCGATGTCGAGAATCACCCCGAGATCACATTCGAGTCCACCGAGGTCAGTGCCGACGGCACCGAGTGGACGATCGTCGGCGAACTCACCATCAAGGGAGTCGGCAAACCGGCCACCCTGGTGTTCGAGCAACTCGGCTCGGCCCGCGATCCGTTCGGGAATCTGCGGGTCGGCTTCGAAGGTGGCGGCACCATCAACCGGAAGGACTGGGGCCTGGCCTGGAACGTCCCGCTCGACTCCGGCGGCCTGCTGGTCTCGGACAAGATCAAACTGGACATCGACGTCTCGGCTATCCAGTCCGGCGAGTAGCCCGGCGCTGAGGCGTCACGAAAGCACGTGCTTTTGTGACGCCTCGCCGTGCATTTGTGACGCCTCGACCAGCAGGTAGGGTTCTCCGAATATCCCCCCACACCAGCGAGGATTCGATTGAGCCCGCCAGCAGTTCTTCGACGAGTACGACGTTCCGCGGCCCGGGCCGCGCTTCGAGCCCTCGGAGACCAGCCGCCGGCCGGGTCCGCACCGGTGGGGCTGGTCGAGGAGTTCTCATCTCGATTGATCGTCGGCTGGGTGGCGGTACCGATCGGTTCCCCGCCCACCTTGATCACACTCCAGGCCGCCGATCTCCAGATCAGCGCGACCTACGCCACACCAGGAGGAGCGCTGCCGAGGCCCGGGCGGCGCAAGGCGGGCGGCACGAGCCTTCCCGTGGGCGCGGATCTGCCGCACCAATGGCAGCTCCCGATGGTCCGCGGACCGGTCGACGGCCGCCGCAACTCGGACACCGAGGTCCGCACGTTCTCCTTCAAGATTCGCGAGATCTGGGCCTACCTCGGGCCGCGCACCCCGGTCACGGTGCGGGTCGGCGGGCGGCCGCTGCCCATCTACCGGCACGGCATGTTCCTCAGCCCACCCCGGCGCGGCCGCAAGCAACTCGACGATCTCCGCACACTCATCGATGACGGGTACGTCCTGATGCAGTCCGGCAAGATCGCGCTGTCCAAGCAATTGGACACCACCTGGCAGAGCACCGTGACCGCGGTCTACGAGCGGACCCGCCGCATCGTCCGGGAGGCGTACGGCTACGAGCCGTTCTTGTGCTACGGCACGCTGCTGGGCATGGTTCGCGAGGGCGGCTACATCGGCCACGACGTCGACTTCGACGCGGCGTACATCTCCCGGCATCGAACCGGCGAAGAAGCCAGGCAGGAGCTCGTCGACATCGCCCTGCTGCTGATCGAGAACGGTCTCCGAGTGGACTGCCGGTCGACCGTGCTCCACGTCTGGGACCCGGCATTGGCGAACTACCGGATCGATCTGTTCCACACCTGGTTCGACACCGACGGACTCCTCCGCTTCCCCTTCGGCATCGCCGGCACCACCACCTTCGGCGAAGCCCAGTGGAAAGGCACCCGACCCATCACCTTCCCCGGCGGCACCGGCCTGG
>JBOFLE010000075.1:0-6462 GCA_051657705.1 Nocardioides sp.
ATACTCACCCGTTCGCCGCTCGAGCACCCCACAAAAGCGGGGCCTTTCCGCACAACTTGCATGTGTTAAGCACGCCGCCAGCGTTCGTCCTGAGCCAGGATCAAACTCTCCAAACAAAAAACAAACAAAACTGACAAAAACAAATAGAACCCACAAACAAACATATCGACTATCACACACTATCGAGTTCTCAAACACCACACGGCGCCCGGCGCGGCTCAACGGAGGTCATCTACGAATGATGGGATTCCGAGAGTCGAAGGGGCGCAACCTGAGAAACACTACCCGAGGCGTCGGCAGAGGTCAACTCCGCTGTTCCCGGCGCACGGGCAGGCCCGCCCGACACCCGGCGAGCTCGGTCGCCAGCGCCCGGAGTTGTTCACGTACTCGGTCCGGCCCGGTGCCACCCGGCCCCGAGCGTGACGCCACCGAGCCCGACACCGACAACACCTCCCGAACGTCGGGCGTCAGGTCCGTCGAGACCGTCGCCAACTGGGCGTCGGTAAGTTCGGCCAACTCGATCCCCGCGCGCTCGCACTCACGCACGCACGCACCCGCCAACTCGTGCGCGCTCCGGAACGGCACGCCCCGCCGTACCAGCCACTCCGCTACGTCGGTGGCCAAGGAGAAGCCCTGGGGCGCCAACTCCGCCATCCGGGCCACGTTGAATCGCATCGAGGACACCATGCCGGCCATGGCCGGCAGGAGCACTTCGAGCGTGTCGACCGAGTCGAACACCGGCTCTTTGTCCTCTTGAAGGTCGCGATTGTAGGCGAGTGGGAGACCCTTGAGCGTCGTCAGGAGGCCGGCCAGATTCCCGATCAGCCGTCCGGCCTTACCGCGGGCCAGCTCGGCGATATCCGGGTTCTTCTTCTGCGGCATGATGCTGGATCCGGTCGACCAGGCGTCGTCGAGCACGACGAAGTCGAACTCCTTGGTCGCCCAGAGAATCACTTCCTCGCCGATCCTGCTCAGATCCACCCCGATCATCGCCGCACAGAAGGCGAACTCGGCCACGAAGTCTCGGCTCGCGGTGCTGTCGATCGAGTTCTTGCCGGCACCGCCGAAGCCGAGCGACGCCGCGACCGCCGCGGAATCGAGTCCCAGGCTGGATCCCGCCAGCGCCCCGGCGCCGTAGGGAGATTCCGCCTTCGTGCGGCGCCGCCAGTCCGACAGTCGATCGACATCACGCAACAGTGCCCAGCCATGAGCGGCGAGATGGTGCGCGAGCAGGACCGGCTGCGCATGTTGCAGGTGGGTCCGTCCGGGCATCACGCTGGTTTCGTGCTCCCGGGCCTGCGCCAAGAGCGCCTCGACCACGTCCAGGACGCCATCGGCGATGACCGCGGCATGGTCCAGGAGGAACATCTTGAGCAGCGTCGCGATCTGATCGTTGCGGGATCGGCCGGCCCGCAACCGGCCTCCGATCTCGGCACCCACCTCGGCCAACAACATCCGCTCCAGGGCACCGTGCACATCCTCGTCGCCGGCGTCCGGAGTCAGCTCGCCGTCGGCGACGCGCGAGGACAGCAGCCAGAGCCCACGCACCAGTTCCGCGTGATCGGATGCGGAGAGCAATCCGGCGTGACGGAGCGCGTCGGCATGAGCGCGCGAGCCTGCCAAGTCGTACTCGGCCAGCCGCCAGTCGAAGTGGGTCGACCGGGACAGCGCGCGGAGCGCGGCACTCGGGCCATCGGCGAACCGCCCACCCCACAGCGTGCCACCGATGGTCGCCGCCGCGTCCGGCGGAGCCTTCCCACTAGTCACCGTTCGATCACCGATCCTTCCTCGACCGGAGGACTCCCGGCCTCCTCTGTGGTCGCCCGGGCCGGCGCCGCGGCCATCGCCAGCAGTCGCCGCGCCAGATCCCGGCCGGCGCCGAGGCCGCGGCAAACCACCACGACGGTGTCGTCGCCGGCGATGGTGCCGGCCACCTCGGCTAGTTCCGCCTTGTCCACCGCCGAGGCCAAGAACGCCGCCGCGCCTGGTGGGGTGCGAAGTACCACGAGGCTCTCCGCCGCCTCCGCGCTCAGCAACAACTCCTCGCACAACCTGGCCAGCCGGGCGGCGGATCCGAGGGTCTCGCCTACGGTGGTCGGCGTGCGGTCACCGCCTTCGTTGGGAACGGCGTACACCAATCCGCCGGTGCTCGCCCGTACCTTCACCGCGTCCAGCTCGACCAGGTCGCGCGAGAGCGTGGCCTGCGTGACGACGATTCCGCGATCACCGAGAAGCTGAGCGAGCTCGCCTTGCGACTTGACCCGATGATGTGTCAGCAGGTCGATGACCTGTTGCTGCCTTGCCGCCTTGGTCAGCGGGATGGGACTGGACAGGTGATCGGACATGGAAGTCGATGTCGTTGGGGTCCTCGGCACGGGCTCCGAGAAGGATTCGGTCATCGGTCCTCCATCGCTGGGACTTGACTAGCGTTCTTCCGTTCTTCATCGTCCCCCCTCACCAGCCAGGCGATCACGGCCTTCTGTGCGTGCCGCCGGTTCTCCGCTTCGTCCCACACCACACTGCGCGGCCCGTCCAGGACGGCGCCGCTGATCTCCTTGCCCCGATAGGCCGGCAGGCAGTGCATCACGATCGGGTCCGCCGCGACGCCGAGCAGCCGCTCGTCGAGCTGATAGGGAGCGAAGACGGAGGCGCGATCCGCGGCCTCCTCCTCCTTGCCCATCGAGACCCAGGTGTCGGTCACCAAGACGTCGGCCCCCTCGGCCGCGAGTACCGGATCGGATTCGAGCGTCACCGTTCCGCCGGTCTGCTCCCCCAGGGCGCGAGCAGCGTCGAGACAGGCCGGCGCCGGATCGAATCCGGGGGGCGACGAGATCCGCACCTGCATGCCGGCCATCGTCCCGGCCAGCACCCAGGAGTTGCCCATGTTGCAGGCTCCGTCGCCGAGGAAGGTGACCACCTGGCCGGCCAGTTCGCCACAGTGCTCGGTGATCGTCAACAGGTCGGCCAGCAGTTGACAGGGATGGAAGTCGTCTGTGAGAGCGTTCACGACCGGGACACCGGCATGAGCGGACATCTCCGCCAGCTTGTCCTGCTCGAAGGTCCGCCAGACGATCAGCGAGGCCTGTCGCCCGAGGACCCGTGCGACGTCTGCGACGGACTCGCGAACACCGATCCCGGCCAGTGCGCCGTCGATCAACATGGGGTGGCCGCCCAGTTCGGCGATCGCGGCAGCGAACGAGGCCTGGGTCCGCAAGGTCGGTTTGTCGTAGATGGTGGCAACCGTGTGTGGCCCGGCCAGGGGCCGGTGTCCGTAGGGATCGGCCTTGAGTTTGGAGGCCAGGGCCAACACCTCGGCCTGCTCCGTCGGCGTCAGGTCGTCGTCTCGGAGAAAGTGACGCAGGCCCGCACGATCCGGCTGTCTCGCTTCGCAGATCATCGAGTGGTCTCCTCGGCCAGTTGGACGATCCTCGGCCACGCCTCGCAGAAGTGGTCGAGATCGTCGTCGGATATCACGAACGGAGGTGCCAGCCGGATTGTGCCCGGGCCGGTGCTGTTGATCAAGAAGCCGTGTTCCTGGGCGATCTCGACAGCGTGGGGAGCGTGCGGTCCGGTCAGGTCGATCCCGGCGAACGCACCCGCCACGCGAACCGCCGCGACCCGTTCCCCGCCCGCGACCGACGCGAGCTTGGCGCCGATGGCACGCGAGCGCGACAACAGACCCTCCGCTTCGATGGTCTCGATCACCGCCAAGCCTGCCGCCGCGGCTACCGGGTTGCCTCCGAAGGTCGAACCGTGCTGTCCGGGGCCGAGCAGGAGAGTCGACCGGCCGGTGGCCAGACAGGCACCGATCGGTACGCCGCCGGCCAGCCCCTTGGCCACGGTGACGATGTCCGGCGCGATCAGCCCGAAGCCGGCATCGTGGCCGGCATCGTGGCCGGCATCGGGCCTGGGTCTCGGGGCCGGGTTCAGGACCGGGTTCTGGTGCGCGAACCACGTGCCGGTCCTCCCCATCCCGGACTGAACCTCGTCGAGCCAGAGCAGTGCCCCGTGCCGCCGGGTGATCTCCCGAGCCGCGGCCAGGTACCCGGCGGGCGGAATGATCACCCCGGCCTCGCCTTGCACGGGCTCGAGGACGACCGCCGCCGTCTCGTCGCTCACGGCCGCCGCCAGCGCCTCGCGGTCGCCGTAGCGAACGAACTCGACCTCGCCGGGCAACGGCTCGAAGGGCTCTCGATAGCTCGCCTTGGAGGTGAGCGACAGCGCACCCATGGTCCGGCCGTGGAACGAGCCTTCGGCGGCGACCAGCCGGCGCCGACCGGTCCGCCTGGTGAGCTTGAGTGCCGCCTCGTTCGCCTCCGAGCCGGAGTTGGTGAAGAACACCCGCCCCTCGGGAGCGCCGAGGAGTGTCAGCAGTCTCTCGGCGAGTTCGATCTGGGGCACCGACGCGAAGAAGTTCGAGATGTGCCCGAGGGTCCGGAGCTGGGTACTGACGGCGGCGACCAACGCCGGATGTCCGTGACCCAACGCGGAGACGGCGAGGCCGGCATACAGATCGACATATCGCCGACCCCGCACATCCCGGACCCGGGCGCCGTCACCGCTGGCCAAGACTGCCTTGGGTAGCCCGAAAGTGTTCATCATCGCCCCGGCGTAGCGCCCTCGCAGGTCCGCGTCGGTCGCCTCCGGCACGGCTGTCCGTGAACTCACGAGACCACTCCTTCCGCTCGTGCGGCGGCCTTCCGGACCTTGACCGGCGCACCCGGCAGCACCTGCGTCCCGACTCCTTCGTCGGTGAACAGTTCGAGCAACACCGCATGTCGCTCGCGACCGTCGGCGACCGTGGCCCGGGCGACACCACCGCGAACGGCATCCAGGCAGGCACGCATCTTCGGCACCATGCCGCTGGCCAGCGTCGGCATCAGCTCCGCGAGGGCATCCGGCCCGATCTCGCCGATCACGTCGTCGCTGCCGGGCCAGTCCCGGTAGAGGCCCTCGACGTCGGTCAGCACCAGGAGCTTTTCGGCCCGAAGCGCCACCGCCAGCGCCGCCGCCGCGGTATCGGCGTTGACGTTGAGAATCATGCCGTCGGCATCGGGCGCGACCGAGGAGATCACCGGTACCCGGCCGGCCTCCACGAGATCGAGCACCGCCTCCGGCTGCACACGCGCCACCTCGCCGACCTGGCCGAGGTCCACTTCCTCGCCGTCCACGACAGCCAAGGTGCGGGCCGCGGTGAACAGCCCCGCGTCCTCGCCGGACAAGCCGACCGCAAGCGGGCCGTGCTCGTTGATCAGCCCGACCAACTCCCGCTGTACCTGACCCACCAAGACCATCCGGACCACGTCCATGGCCTCGGGAGTGGTCACCCGGAGACCGCCCCGGAAGGTCGACTCGATCCCGAGCTTGCCCAACATGGCGTTGATCTGCGGCCCACCACCGTGGACGACGACCGGCTTGAAGCCCGCGAATCGCAGGAAGGCGATGTCCTCGGCGAAGGCCCGCTTCAAGGTGTCGTCGGTCATGGCGTTGCCGCCGTACTTCACCACGACGATCTTGCCGTGGTACCGCTTGAGCCACGGCAAGGCATCGGCGAGGATCGCCGCCTTGGCCGGATCGGGACCGCTCACGAGAACTCCATCATGACGAATAGGCGCTGTTCTCGTGGACGTAGGCGTGGGTGAGGTCGTTGGTCCACACTGTTGCCTGGGCCGGGCCCGCCTTGAGATCGATGGTCACCGTCACCTGGCGCGAGGTCATGTCGACCGTGGCCGGATCGGCCTCCGGCGCCGAGTTGCGACACACCCAGACGTCGTTGATGGCGACATCGAGATCCGCCGGATCGAACGCCGCCCGCGTGGTGCCGATACTCGCCAGCACCCGCCCCCAGTTCGGGTCGTTGCCGAAGACCGCGGCCTTGAACAAGTTGGACCGAGCCACGCTCCGGCCGACCTCGATCGCCTCTGTCTCGGTTGCCGCGTGGCGTACCGAGATGGCGATCTCGTGACTGGCGCCCTCGGCATCGGCGAGCAACTGCATCGTGAGATCCCGGCACACCTGGGTCAGCGCGGCCTGGAATGCCAGTCGCTCCGGCCGCACCCCACTGGCACCACTTGCCAGCACGACCACGGTGTCGTTGGTGGACATGCAGCCGTCGGAGTCCAGCCGATCGAAGGTCTGCCCGGTGGCGGTACGAAGGGCAGCGCCGAGATCCAGCTCGCTCACGTCCGCGTCGGTCGTCAGTACGACGAGCATGGTGGCCAGCGCCGGAGCCAGCATGCCGGCTCCCTTGGCCATTCCGCCGATGGACCAGCCGTCGCCGGTCACGATCGCCTCCTTGGGCACGGTGTCGGTGGTCATGATCGCGAGCGCCGCGTCCGGGCCGCCGGCCGGGCTCAGCGCCGCGTGCGCGGCATCGACCCCCGACAGCACGGCCGCCCGGTCGTTGGCCAGCCCGATCAAGCCCGTGGAGCACACCACCACATCGGCGGCGCTTCCGCCGGC
>JBOFLE010000076.1:0-19902 GCA_051657705.1 Nocardioides sp.
CGCGGAGAATACGACCAAGGGCAACACGACGAGCCTCGTGACGTGCTCGCCGTGCACTCGGCCGGCATGCTGATCCGTCGAGAGACGCTGGAGCGACTGGGAGGATTCGATCCCGAACTGCCGATCTTCGGCAACGACATCGATCTCGGCTGGCGGGCCGCGATGGCGGACTTGCGGACCGTGGTCGTCCCGCAAGCCGTGGTGTTCCATGCCGAGGCCGCTCACCGGGGCCTGCGGCGTACGCCGCGCCGGGGCCGGCGTCGGCACTACGCCGAGCGTCGCGCCGCGCTCTATACCTTGTTGGTCAACACCCCGCCGCGGTCTTTGCCCTGGCAGTGGATCCGGCTTCTCCTCGGCAGCGTGACCCGGATCCTCGGGCTGCTGGCCATCCGGTCGCCGGGCCAGGCCATCGACGAATTCGGGGCCCTGGTCTCCGTCTACGCACGGCCGGTGACGATCCTCCGGGCTCGGCGCCGGCGCGCCCGGCTCCGGGACGGCTCGGAGGGTCGTGCCGCGAACTTGCTCGCGCCATGGTGGGTTCCGTACCGGCACGGCCTGGACTTTCTCGCCGATGTCGCATCCGCGGTCACCCAGCAGGCACAGGATGTCGCCGAACGCCGCCGCTTGGCCAAGGCCGACGCGAGATCGGCCGCGGAGGTGTCGGCCGGGGCGCACACCCGGCAGGGCGCCGGCGCCGGTCGCCGAGGCCAGGTGCTCGGTGACGCCGACAGTACCGACGAGGAGACGATTCCAGAGGTAGAGGCGGGCGTCCTCGGCCGCTTCCTCACCTCCCCGGTGACGCTCGGGGTCGCCGCCGTCCTGGCGATGGTGGCCTGGGCGCTCCGCGGGGCGTTCGGCAGCACGCTCTCCGATGGCGCCGGGGCATTGAGTCCGGTCCCGGAGACCGGCGGCCAGTGGTGGCGGCTCTATCTCGACGGCTGGCATCCGATAGCCCAGGGCAGCGATGTCGCGACGCCGGTGTACGTGATCATGCTGGCTGTGCTCGAGGCATTGACGCCGGGAGGCACCGGTGCCGTGGTGAGCGGTCTGTTCCTCGCCGCCGTCCCGGTCGCGCTCTGGGGTGCGTGGCGATTCTTCAGAGTGGTCGGCCGACTGCTGTCCGAGGACGGCGCGCCGTTACCCGTGCTCGGTGCCGGCTCGATTGCCTATGCCTTGACGTGTGTCACCAGCGGAGCCTGGAGCTCCGGCCGGATCGGCATCGTGGTCGCTGCCGCCGCGTTGCCCTGGATGGCTCATGCGGCGCTGGGATTCGCCGAGCCGGACGCCCAGCGCCGCTGGCGGGCCGGTTGGCGCAGCGGGCTGTGGCTGACGATCATCGCGATGTGGTGCCCGGTCGCCTGGCTCTTCTTCCTCGCGCTCACGCTGGTGATCATCGGCCTGGCCACGGCACTCGCACCCGGTGCGGTCATGATGGCTTCGGCCTGGGGGCCTCCGGCCATCGCGTTGGTGGTGCCGTTGCTGGTACTCAGTCCGTGGTGGATCGGTCTGGTGATCGAGGGGCACGCCGCCGGGCTCTTGCTGGAGGCGAGCCGGCTACCGGTGCCTGAGCTGCGGGGGATCGACCTGGGTGTAGGCCGGATCGGCCCCGTTCCGGCGGCCCCGGCCTGGCTGGGAGCGGCCACTGCCACGCTGGCGGGCTTGGCGCTGATCCCCGGCCGGACTCGACCGGCGGTGCTGATGTGCTGGGTCGCGGCGGCGGTCGTGGTGCTGGTGACGGTGGCGCTGTCCTACACCCGTCTATCGTTGCCGATCGTTCGGTCGGTCCCGGGCATCGGGCTTGCCGCGATCGTCGTCTCCGGTATCGCGATCACCGCGATCGTGATCGCCGCGACGAGCCTCCTCCGGCAACCCCTGGGCGCATGGCGGGGTTGGCTGGCGCTGGGCTCGCTCGCGGCCGCGGGGCTGGTGCCCTCGATCGCGCTGGGTTGGGTGCTGTCATCGGCGACGCAGCAGATCGCGGCGGATCCCGATCCGGAGATCCCGGCGTACATGACTCAGAACGCGACGGCGGCCTCCGAGCGCGGTGTCCTGGTGATCCGGGGCACGGTCGGCGGCGGCCTGGACTATGTGGTGCGGCGTGGCGACGGACTGACGCTTGGCGAGGACGAGATCGCCGCCCTCACCGCGCCGGATCCGGCGATGACCGCTCTCGTGCGCGAGCTGGCCAGCTCGCCGGGTCCGGAGTCGGTCGAGGCGCTGGCGAGGACCGGAATCGAGTACGTCGTGCTCACGGCGCCGGCCGACAGTGCGGTCGCGTCCGGGCTGGATGCTACGGCCGGTATCACTCCGGTGAGCTCGGAAGACCGGAAGACCCGGGCCTGGCAGCTCGATCAGGCGCCCGAGAAGCGGGCAGTGGCCGGCTCGGATCCGCGATATCGGTCGATGCTGCTGGCCGGGCAGGTGGCGAGCCTGCTGGTGGTGCTGGTGATGTGCGGCCCCACTCGTCGTCAGACGCGTCCGGAGCTCGCCGAGGTGGTGTCCGATGGCGACCGGTAGGGGCCGCCGGGCGGCCCGGGAAGCCAGCGGGCGGATTCGTGACCGCCGTCGTCCGGGTGCCGCGTGGATCGCCCCGATCGGACTGCCGGTGCTGGTGACAGGGCTGCTGTTGGCGACCTCACCCGGCCCGGCGCGCACCGAGGACAGCCGGGCGCCGAGCACTCGGCTGGTCGACTCGGCGGAACTGGTCTGCCCGTCCGCCCCGACCGCCGAGACCAGAGTGGTGGCCACCAGGCCGAGTCGGGCGCTTCTCGACGCGGCCGCGGGCGGCAACCAGGGCGACGCGCAGGGCCGGGCGGACGTCGAGCTCAGGAGTGGTGATGCGGCAACGCCATGGGAGCTGTCCGCCGGTGCCACCGGGGACAGGCCAATCGAGAGTGCCCCGGTGTCGATCACGAGTCGTGGTGAGGCGGCCGGTGGCATCGTCGCCGTCGTCGAGAGTGAGCGGAAGGGAGCCGCCGGAGCCTGTAGCGCGCCGGACTCCGAGCGGTGGTTCGCGGGCCTCGGGGCCGGCCCGCTGCACGCATCGGTCATCGAACTCGTCAACAGTGGCTCCAGCACCGCGGTCGCCGACATCGTCGTCTACGCGGAGACCGGGGTGGTCGACGCGCCAGATCTGAGAGGGGTGGCCGTGGCGGCTGGGTCGACGCTCGAGATCAAGCTCGCCGAAGTGATCCCGCAGCGCGGCCCGCTCGCCGCCCAGGTGAGGGTGCCGCGCGGTCGTCTCGGGGTGTTCGTCACCGACCGCGCCGATGAGCCCGGATCGAAGAACGACGGCCTCGAGTTCGTTGCCTCGCAGTCCCGGCCGGCTTCGGTGGGGACCATTCTCGGACTGCCGCCCAAGGCCGACCAGATCCAGTTGGTGGTGGTTAATCCTGGCCCCGAACAGGCGTTGTTCGACGTGAAGCTGGTCACCGAGACGAGCACGTTCGTACCGACGGGCCTAGGCGAGTTGCAAGCCCCGCCGGAGTCCACGGTGCTGATCGCCCTCACTGATTCCGTGAAGCCGGCCGCCGGGGTCAAGGCCGGCAACGGCCAGCGCGCGGCGACGCGACCGCTCGGCGTGGCCCTGGAATCCTCTCGGCCCCTTGCCGCCTCGTTGCGCGCCAGGACGGACACCGACGAGGCATTCTCGACAGTCAGTGCGCCGAGCGAGATCGCTGCCCAACTGAGCGTGCCGTCGCTGGGTGCCGGCACCACGGCCACGCTCCTGGTCGCCGCCGCCGCGCGCGTCACGGGCTCGTCCACCGACGACCAGACTCCGGTCACCTGGCGTGCCGTCGCGGCGGATGGCGAGGTGCTGCGGGAAGACCGGCTGGAGGTCCGCGACGCGACGGTCTCGGCGATCCAGCTCCCTTCGAAGGTGGCGTCGGTCGAGGTGGTCGCAACGACCGATGCGGCCGAGAAGCCTGCCGGATTCATCGCATCGGTCATGCTGGCGAGCGACCGCAAGGTCGTGGTACTTCCGCTCCGCGAGCTGACGAGATTTCAGCTCGTACCCGATGTGGAACCCAGGATTCGGTAGTCGCCTCATCGCCGACTCGGCGGTCGCCGGCCGGCTGAGAGGCTCAGTCCTCGAAGCGGTGGTCGATATCGCGCGGCGTCACTCCGAGGAGTTCCGCGACCTGCTCGACGAGGACCACGTGGACGAGGGCTTCGAGGTCCGCGGGCGAATCGCACCGGTGCTCGATCGGCCTGCGGAACAGCACGACCTTGGCGGCGCTCTGGCGGCCGGCGCGGACCAGAGCCGCCAGCGGAACCTGGTCGCCGGTCCAATCGGCGGGCAGCAACGGGGTGTCCTCGACGGCGTACTCCACCAGACCGAGCCGGTCTCGGAGCGAGGGTCGCAGCGAGCCTTCGATCGCCGAGACTGTCTCGATCACCAACGCATCGAACCGGGCGCCGCGGGAGGACGGCGACCGCGACCGCGACCGCGAGCTCGATCCGATCAGCGGCCCTCGGAGTCCTCGTCCGTGCCGGTCGCGCAGGTCCCGGCGGTGCGGTGCCGGCGCCGGCGGCGCGGCACCGTACGTCGCCGGGTTCGGCGTCTGGCTGCCGGAGTCGACCATGTAGGCGAGCCTAATGCGACTGGACATTCCGGACGGGTAACCTCACGGCTGTGATGCTGCCGTGAGATCCGGACCCGTGAGTTCTCGCCGCTGCTCGCGTACCGCGTGCGGCCGGCATGCGGTGATGACGCTGACCTACGTATATGCCGATCAGACCGCGGTCGTCGGCCCGCTGGCTACCTTCGCCGAGCCACACTCCTACGACCTCTGCGACCAGCACAGTGAGCGGCTCTCCGCGCCGCGCGGCTGGGAGGTCCTCCGTCTCGCCATGGACCCGGCGGCGCAGGAGCCGAGCAACGACGATCTCCTGGCGCTGGCGGACGCCGTGCGTGAGGCCGCTTCGACGGAGCCGCCCGAGCGGGACAGGTACCGGCCGGTCGGCGTGAGCGACCCGGCAGACACTGCCTCGCCGATCCACCGGTTCGAGCCGAGGCCGGGCCTTCCGACCGGCCGACGGGACCACCTGCGCGTGCTGAGCAATGACTCATGGGGGAGCGAACCTCGGGACGAGGACCGCCACACAGGCGGCGACGCCCGGCCCGAGTAGGCTTCGAACACCAGGTAGCGGGACGCCCGGACAGTGACGGGTGACCTACTCACGACGCAAGGAAGGCAGGCGAGATTGGATCCCCGACTCCGCGAGATCATCGTGTGCCCGCAATGTCGTGGCGACCTGGTGGATTCCGCCGACACCGGACTGATCTGTCCGGCATGCGAACTCCGCTACCCGATCGTCGACGGCATTCCCGTACTCCTGGTCGACGATGCCGCTCCTACCGGAGCGTCCGGTCCGGCGCCGGGCCCGTGAGCGCTATGTGGTTCGACGAGTCCCGACTGGACGACACGGGAATCCTGGCGACCCGGGACTCCACCCTGCGTGATCTCGCCGAATCCGGCGCTCGGGTACGGCATGCGGCCGGTGATGCGGGTCCGGACATCGTCTCGGCGGCCGCGTCGTTCGGTGAACTGCAGCGGCCGCGTGCGGTGATCGCGGCCGGCCCGGACTCGCGACTGTTGCGCGCGGTGTTGGAGCCGTGGTGTCCGATTCCCTTCGTCGCGTGGCCCGCGCCGATGCTGCCGGGGTGGGCCGGCAGCCTCGACCTGGTGGTCATGCTGGCTCCGGAAGGGTCGGACCGCGGGTCCGCCAAGGCGGTCGCGGAAGCGGTACGCCGTGGCTGCCAGGTGGTGGTGGCCTGCCCGACCGGCTCGATGGTCGCGGAACACGCGGCCGGCAAGTGGACGACGATCCTGCCTACCAGCGGGGGCGATCAGTTGGCCACCGCGGTGGTGATGCTGGACTACCTGGACCGCATCTCGCTCGGACCCAGCGCGGATCCCGCGCTGGTCGCCGATGCTCTCGATCAGGTGGCGATCGACTGCTCGCCGATGCTCGACATCTCGCTCAACCCGGCCAAGGCACTGGCGATCGCCATGGCTGACACCAGCCCGTTGGTCTGGGGTGGGTCGGTGCTGGCGGCTCGCGCGGCGCGGCGGGTGGCCGAGTCGATCAGGCGCTCCACCGGGTTGTCCGCGATCGCCGGCGACGCCGAGCACCTGCTGCCGATCCTGGAAGCCACCAAGCCTCGTGACATGTTCGCCGATCCCTACCAGTCTGACGCCGGCGATCAGGGGGCCGACCGCAGACCGGTGCTCTTGGTGCTGGACGACCAGGCCGAAGACGCCTGGCTGCGCGAGCAACGTGGCCAGTTGCGGGCGGCGGCGACCGCGGTCGGGGTCCGGGTCGAGACCGTCACCACGGATGCCACGCACGAGGTGGCTCGCTATGCCTCGCTCGTCTTGCGCGGCCGTTACGCGGCGGAGTATCTCCGTATTGGATTGGCCGCCGAAGCGTGAGGCCCGCGAGTGCGTGTCGGTGTGTCTGGGAGGCGCGGGTCGAGCTGCGAGGTGGCGAGTGGGCTGGCCGCCGAAGCGTGAGGCCCGCGAGTGCGTGTCGGTGTGTCTGGGAGGCGCGGGTCGAGCCGCGAGGTGGCGAGAGGAAGGCTAGGGGATCATGAGCGGAGGACTGGTGGCGCTCCTGGACGACGTGGCCGTACTGGCTCGGATGGCCGCCGCATCGATCGACGATGTCGGCGCCGCGGCGGCGCGTGCCAGTATGAAGTCGGCGGGAGTAGTGGTCGACGACACGGCCGTGACGCCCCAGTATGTGCACGGTGTCGCCGCCAATCGCGAGTTGCCGATCATCTGGCGGATCGCCCGCGGCTCGCTGCGCAACAAACTGGTGTTCATCTTGCCCGCCGCGTTGGTGCTCAGCCAGTTCCTGCCAGTGCTGGTGACCCCCTTGCTCATGCTGGGCGCCGGCTATCTGTGCTTCGAGGGCGCTGAGAAGGTCTGGGAGCGAATCGGTCCGGCGAAGCACGCTTCCCCACTCCAGGAGCCGGGCGAGGTAGCCGCCACGAGCGGAGCCGATGCCGAGGAGGAGATGGTCGCGTCGGCGATCCGGACCGACTTCATCCTGTCCGCCGAGATCATGGTGATCGCGCTCAACGAGGTGTCCGGCGAATCGTTCCTGAGTCGCGCCGCGATCCTGATCGTGGTCGCTTTCGGGATCACCGCACTGGTGTACGGCGTGGTCGGGCTGATCGTGAAGATGGACGACATCGGCTTGTCGCTGGCCGGCCGGACTTCGCGCCCGGTGCGGGCGGTCGGCCGGACGCTGGTACGGGGAATGCCCCGGCTGCTGGCGCTGCTCTCGACGGTCGGCGTCGCGGCGATGCTGTGGGTCGGCGGTCACATCCTGTTGGTCGGGACCGACGATTTGGGCTGGCATGCGCCGTACGACCTCGTGCACGACCTGGAGAAGATCGCGCACGACGCGGTCTCGGCGCTGGGCGGTGTGCTGCCGTGGCTGGTCAACACGGCCGCGTCGGCGGTCGTCGGCCTGTCGGTCGGGATCCTGCTGGTCGCCGCACTCCATCTGCGCCCGGGGATCAAGACTCACTGATCCCGAACCGCGTCGGATCCAGCCTCCCTCGGGTGATACTCCGCCACCTTGAGCACCAACTTTCAGCGAAAAACGGTGCCGAAGGTGGCGGACTATCCATCGGAAGGGGGGCGGCTGCGGGGATTCTGCGAGCGGACGGTCCCGGTCATACCCTGGCGTCATGGAGTACCGAGTCGCAGATCTGAGTTTGGCCGAGTTCGGACGTACCGAGATCACTCTCGCGGAACACGAGATGCCGGGCCTGATGGCCATGCGATCCCGGTACGCCGAGAGCAAGCCGCTCGCCGGCGCCAAGATCTCCGGCTCGCTGCACATGACCGTGCAGACGGCCGTCCTGATCGAGACACTGGTAGCCCTGGGGGCCGAGATCAGGTGGGCCTCCTGCAACATCTTCTCCACGCAGGACCACGCGGCCGCGGCGGTCGTCGTCGGCCCTACGGGTTCGGCCGAGGATCCGCAAGGGGTGCCGGTCTTCGCTTGGAAGGGCGAGACGCTGGAGGAGTACTGGGAGTGCACCGAGCGCGCGCTCACCTGGCCCGAGGGCGAGTTTGCCAACATGATCCTGGACGACGGTGGCGACGCCACGATGCTGGTCCACGCCGGCCTGGAGATGGAGAAGACCGGTAGTGCTCCGGATCCGTCGACGGCTACCAGTGCGGAACAGGCCGTGGTGTTCGCGACGCTCGCGCGGTCGCTGAGCCAGTCGCCGGAGAAGTGGACCACGATCGCCAACGAGATCAAGGGCGTCACCGAGGAGACCACGACCGGCGTCCACCGGCTCTACGAGATGCTGAAGGCCGGCGCCTTGCTCTTCCCGGCGATCAACGTCAACGACTCGGTGACCAAGTCCAAGTTCGACAACAAGTACGGCTGCCGGCATTCCCTGATCGATGGCCTCAACCGGGCGACCGACACCTTGATCGGTGGCAAGGTGGCCGTGGTGTGCGGATACGGCGACGTCGGCAAGGGCAGCGCCGAGTCGCTCCGCGGCCAAGGTGCCCGAGTGGTGATCACCGAGATCGATCCCATCTGCGCCCTGCAAGCGGCGATGGACGGCTATCAGGTGACGACCCTGGAGGAGGTATTGCCGATCGCGGACATCGTGGTGACTGCCACCGGCAACCGCGATGTGGTTACCGCCGAACAGATGAGCCGGATGAAGCATCAGACGATCGTCGCCAACATCGGCCACTTCGACAACGAGATCGACATGGCCGGGCTGGAGAACTGGCCCGGCGTGCAGCGCAAGAACGTCAAACCACAGGTCGACCTGTTCACGTTCCCCGCCGGGAATTCGGTCA
This sequence comes from Nocardioides sp., assembly GCA_051657705.1. GTDB lineage: Bacteria > Actinomycetota > Actinomycetes > Propionibacteriales > Nocardioidaceae > Nocardioides. The sequence continues at coordinate 8,850 of JBOFLE010000076.1, forward strand.
TCGTCTTGTCGGAGGGGCGCCTGATGAACCTGGGCAACGCGACCGGCCACCCGTCGTTCGTGATGTCCAACTCGTTCACCAATCAGGTGCTGGCCCAGATCGAGTTGTTCGCCAAGCAGGAGGACTACCCGGTCGGCGTTTACGTGTTGCCGAAGCATCTCGACGAGGAGGTGGCTCGTCTGCACCTGCCGTCGCTTGGCGTGACCCTCACGGAGCTGACCGTCGATCAGGCGTCCTACCTGGGTGTCGGAGCCACCGGTCCGTACAAGCCCGAGCACTACCGCTACTGACCGGCGAGCCGTCGTCTCGGCGGCGCCCGCGTGAGGTGTCGCCGGCTCTCGGTAACGTTCCTTGCTCCTCGGTAGGGCTGTAGTGGCAAGATGTCGGCATGCCCGCGACGACTGATTCCTCCCGATCCGCCACCTCGTCGGCTCCGTCGTCAGCCTCCAGTCCGGTCCCGAGCGCGGTGTCGACCCTCGTGACGAATCCACCAGCAGACCCGGTATCCGAGTCGGCGCCGAGGCCGGTGCCGTCCGGGTCGGGGGAGCCGCGCGGCCGAGTCCTGGTGGTCGACGACGACGCCTCCCTGTCGGAGATGCTCTCGCTGGTGCTCCACCAGGAGGGCTTCGAGGCGCGGGTGTGTCTCCGGGGGGACCTGGCGCTGGCGGAGTTCCGGGACTACCGGCCCGACGTACTGCTGCTCGACCTGATGCTGCCCGGCAAGGACGGTATCGACGTCTGCCGCGAGGTTCGCGCCGAGTCGGGCGTGCCGATCGTGATGCTGACGGCGAAGGGCGACACCGTCGATATCGTCACCGGTCTGGAGTCGGGTGCCGACGACTACGTGGTCAAGCCGTTCAAACCCAAGGAGCTGGTCGCCCGGATCCGGGCTCGGATACGCCGTCTCGACACGGGATCGGCCACCGAGCCGATCGCGATGGGCGACCTGGTCATCGACGTGGCCGGCCACTCCGTCACCCGGGACCGGAAGCGGATCAATCTGACGCCGCTCGAGTTCGACCTGCTGGTCTGCCTGGCCCGCAAGCCCTGGCAGGTGTTCACCCGCGAGGTGTTGCTCGAGCAGGTCTGGGGCTACCGGCATGCCGCCGACACCCGACTCGTCAACGTGCACGTGCAGCGGCTGCGGTCCAAGGTGGAGCGCGACCCCGAGCGCCCCGAGATCGTGCAGACAGTCCGCGGCGTCGGGTACAAAGCCGGCGGCTGAAGCGGAGATCGGCCAGGGTCGGATCATGAGCGGTCGGTGAGTGGCGATGCGGTTCTGGCGACGATCGTTGGCGGCGCGGGTGGTGCTGAGCACCGTCCTGCTGGCCGCCGCGGTGATCGGCGTCGTCGGTTGGTTGCTGTTGCAGCAGACGCGCGAAGGGCTGCTGCGGAATCGGGCCGAGAAGGTCCTGGACGTCGCTCGCATCGAGACCAAGGAGGCCGAGACCAGGCTTGCCGGCGCGTCCGGTGCGGACCGGAACGCTACCCGTCAGCAGTTGGGCGACCTGATGACCCCGATGATCGCCCGCGGCGAGGCCAGTGGATTCAGCGTCCTGGTATCGGGGCCGGTGGCGGTCGACTCCTCAGCGGCAAGCCCGCGGGCGGCGACACTGAGCACCCCGGGGTTGTCGTTGAACAGCGTCCCGCAGAAGCTCAGGGAGCGCTTTCGGGAACCTGCCACGACCACCTGGACCTACACCAGGATCAGGGCGACCTCCGAGTCCTCGAGACCGGAGTCGTCCGCGGTCGTCCAGGGGCCTGGAATCGTGGTCGGCTCCCAGGTTCAGTTGCCCGCCGACAGCGCGACGTACACGCTCTACTACTTCTTTCCGCTGGCCGAAGAGCGCCAGACCTTGGCGCTGGTCACCCGGGCGCTGGTGACGGCCGGAGCGCTGTTGCTGGTGTTGGTGGCGGGGATCACCTGGTTGGTGACTCGCCAGGTGGTGACTCCGATCCGGCTCGCCAGACGGGGGGCCGAGCGCCTCGCGGCCGGGATGTTGCAGGAACGGCTGGAAGTCAGAGGCGAGGACGACCTGGCCAGCCTGGCGACCTCGTTCAATCAGATGGCGAGCAACCTGCAGCACCAGATCAGGCAACTGGAGGAGCTGAGCCGGGTCCAGCAGCGTTTCGTCTCCGACGTCTCGCACGAGCTGCGTACGCCGCTCACCACGGTCCGGATGGCCGGCGACATGCTGCACGACGCGCGAGGCGACCTCGATCCGGCCTCGGCGCGGGCGGCGGAACTACTGCAGCACGAGTTGGATCGGTTCGAGACGCTGCTCGCGGATCTGCTCGAGATCAGCCGGTTCGATGCCGGGGCGGCCGAACTGGACCTCGAAGAGGTCGACCTCGTCGACATCGTCAACCGGGTCGCTGAAATGACCAAGCCGCTGGCCGACCAGCGGGGAACCCGGGTCCTGGTCAAAGCCGTCGGCAAGTGCCTGGCCAGCGCGGATCCGCGCCGCGTGGAGCGCATCGTGCGGAACCTGGTGGCCAACGCCATCGATCACGCCGACACCGGTGACGTGGTGGTCCGGCTGGCGGTCAACAAGGACGCGGCCGCGATCTCGGTGCGCGACTATGGTGTCGGACTCGACTCGGGCGCACAGGCGCTGGTCTTCGATCGGTTCTGGCGCGCCGATCCGGCGCGCACCCGCACCAGCGGCGGAACCGGACTGGGACTCTCCATCGCACGCGAGGACACCTTGCTCCATGGTGGCTGGCTGCAGGCTTGGGGCAGCCCTGGCGAGGGAGCATCGTTCCTGCTCACCCTGCCCCGGCGCCGCGGCGTCCAGATCCTCGAGAGCCCCTTACCGCTCACACCGGACGATGCCGTCGAGCGAGTGGCCCTATGAGCGGATCCGCATGCCGGCTGCGACCGGCAGCCCTGCTGGCGGCGATGCTCGCGATCGCCGGCGCCGTCTCCGGCTGCCTGCGGATGCCCGAGGCCGGGCCGCTGGTGACCGCCGATGGGCCGGTCGCCGAGGAGGTCGCGCCGTACTTCGATCCGGCCGAGCCGCGCAGCGGGGAGTCGCCGACCGAGATCGCCGAGCACTTCCTGGACGCGATGACGGCGACCTCGCTCCGGACGAACGTGGCGAGGAAGTTCCTGTCGCGAGAGGCGCAGTCCAGGTGGAACCCCGACAGCGCCATCATCACCTACGCCGAGGCCGGAGCGGCCCAGGGGTCCCGCACCGTCAATGTCGCGTTGACCAGGGTCAACCGGCTGGACTCCAGCGGCGCGTGGCTCGGGGCCAGCGCGTTGACCTCGTTGAGTTTCCCGATGGTGCTGGAGGACGGTGAGTACCGGATCGACGAGACACCGGACGCCCTGATCGTCCCGCAGCAGTGGTTCGAACAGCGTTTCACTCGGGTGACGTTGTACTACTTCGATCCGACCGGGACCATTCTCGTTCCGGAACCGGCGTACGTGCCGCGAGGACCGCAGTTGGCGACCTCGCTGGTCCAAAGCCTGCTGGACGGGCCGAGATCGAGGAATGCCGACGTCGCCCAGTCCTTCACCCCCTCCGGTGCCCGGGTCGAACTCTCCGTCACTGTCGAACAAGGTGTCGCGACCATCGCGTTGAAAGGGCCTCCAAACGTGCCCCCCGAGGTCGTTCCGGAGATGCTCGCCCAGTTCGCCTGGACCCTGCGCCAGGCGCCCGGCGTGCGCGATTTCCGGGTGACCGTCGGCGACAAGACGATGACGCTCGGGGGGAACGAGCAGCACAGCGTCGACTACGGCACTCAGTTCGACCCCGCGGTGGCCGGCGCGGACACCCGGTTGTTCGGGCTCGACGACGACGGACTGGTGGTCGTGAACGAGACGGCGACGCCCCAGGACGGCGCATTCGACGGCGGGCGCAACGTCGACTCCGGCATCTCCGAAGTGGCCGTCGACCTGGCCGGGACGCGCGTGGCCGTCGTCGACCGGGACGGCCGGCGGATGCTGGTGGGCGGCCTGGCCCCCGGAGACGAGGCCGTTCAGGTCCTCAGTCAGGCGGAGGACCTGACGAAGCCGGTCTGGGACTTCGACGGCCGGCTCTGGGCCGTGGACCGGCGGCGCCGCGGTGCGGTGATCTCGGTGGTCACCGGTACGACGGCGGCGCCGTTGCGGATCCCGGCGGTGACCGGCGAGCGCGTGCGTGGCTTCACGGTGTCGCGGGACTCCTCTCGGTTCGTGGCCGTCGTCCGGCGGGCGGACTCCGACGCCGTGGTCGTCGGCCGGATCGAACACGACGCCCAGGGCCGCCCGGTCCGGGTCGGTAAGCCGACCACGATCGCGGTGGGAACCGCGGACAACCCGCTGGTGGTCACTGGGCTCGGATGGCGGACGCCCACCGTCTTGGCGCTCGTGGTCAACCTGAGCGGGGACCGAGACGAGATTCGCCTACTCTCGGTGGACGGAAGCCCACACCTGGGCGCCGGGCTCGACTATTCCCGGCGACTGCCCGCGCGCGTGACCCGGCTGGCGGTCGCTCCCGTGGGCGAGCTGCCGATGCTGGCGAGCACCCGGCTCGGCGTCGTGGACCCGTTCGGAGACGTCCCGGTGACCGTCGATCCAAGCATCGACATGTTGACGTACCCGGGGTGACGGCGTACCGCCCGGCCCCGTTTCCACAGCCCGGCCGGCCGGGGATTGGCTTCGGGCCCGCCGTCCGGTGAGATGGGCCGATGCCAATCAGTGACCGCGTATCTTCGGACCGGCTCGTGACTTGGTCCTTCTCGGACACCTGGGTCGATCTCCTGCTCGGTGGCCGCTGCCTGGAGTGCGGGGCGCCGGGGCGCCCGTGGTGTGCGGTGTGCCGGGCCGGCGGGTGGCGGCCGCCCAGGCTGGCCTATCCCACGCCGGTGCCCCGGGGGCTCGCCCCGCCGTGGGCGATGACGGAGTACGCCGGCATCATCAGGGAGATCGTGCTGGCCTATAAGGAGCGGCGGTACCGGTGGCTCGCCGATCCGCTCGGGGATCGGTTGGCCGATGTCCTGACCGCGGCGGCCGGCACACCGGTTCCCGGCCGCGGCCTGATAGCGGTTCCCGTGCCGTCGCGGGCCGCCGCGGTGCGGGCGCGGGGGTCGGACACGACTCGGCTCCTGGTGGCGCGGGCGGTCCGGAGGCTGCGCCCGCGAGGTGCGGAGATCCGGTTCGCGCCGATACTCGTCTCTCGCTCGGGTGTGGGCGATCAAGCGGGCCTGGATCGGCGAGAGCGGCGTCTCAACGTGGCGTACTCCATGCGGGTGTCGCCCCTTCGGCTCGGCCGGCTACGCCGCGGCTCGCCGTCGGGTGATCGTACGGCGGCCATCGTCTGCGACGACGTGTTGACCACGGGCGCCACCGCGCGCGAGGCACAACGGGCGCTGGAGGCGGTCGGCATCCCGGTGGCCGCGATTGCCACCGTCGCGGCAACCGAGCGAGCCGTCACCCTTTCGTGATCAGCGCGAAGCAACTAGCGTCTGCTCATGGGATCGCTTCTGCCGGGCCTCGTGTCGTCCGGTCTCGTGCGTGCGAAGCCCCCCGCGTGATCCACACCACTCTATTCAGCTACGGAGGTTGTCATGGATGTCGTGATCAATGGTCGGCACTGTGAAGTGTCAGACGGTTTCCGCAATCACACCCAGGAGAAGCTGGCCAAGCTGGAGAAGCACGATCATCGCATTATTCGCGTCTCGGTCGAGATCGAACATCAGCGCAATCCACGTCAGGCGGACCGTGCTATTCGAGTGGAACTGACCGCGCATTCCAAGGGCCCGGTCATCCGGGCCGAGGCGGATGCGGCGGACAAGATGGGTGCACTTGACCTCGCGTTGGACAAGATGGCCGCGCAGATGCGCCGAGCCGCGGATCGGCGGCGCGTCCATCGTGGCAGGCACAATCCGCAGTCGGTGAGTCAGGCCCTCAAGAACGCCCATGACCGTGCCGGCGAGGGCGCCGCGCCGCGAGTGGGGAGCGTCGACGAGCCTGGATCTGATGACCCGGGCTTCGATCAGTTCGGCCAGGAGCACGCGGTGGGGCCGATCGAGGTCGCCGGTGACGGCCCGCTGGTGGTTCGCGAGAAGACCCACGCGGCGACTCCGATGACCCTGGACCAGGCACTGTACGAGATGGAGTTGGTGGGTCACGATTTCTACCTGTACGTGGATAAAGCCTCCGAGCGGCCTTCGGTCGTTTATCGCCGTCGCGGTTATGACTACGGGGTCATTTCATTGCAGGTCGGATAAGCGCGGAAGCTCACTCCGGAGTGAGTTTCTGACACAATTGCCGCCATGACCGACCCAACCGAGCCCCCCGATCACGAGCACAGCGAGCCTATTCGAGTCCTGGTCGTCGACGACCAGGAACTGTTCCGGCGGGGCCTGATCATGCTGCTGGGTCTGGAGGCGGAGATCGCGGTCGTGGGCGAGGCAGGCGACGGCGTGGAGGGTACGCGGTTGGCGACGACCACGATTCCCGATGTCGTGCTGCTAGACGTGAAGATGCCCAAGCGCTCCGGCATCGAGGCCTGCCTGGCGATCAAGGAAGCGGTTCCGTCGGCGAAGATCATCATGCTGACGTCCTCGGAGGAGGAAGCCGACCTCTACGAGGCGGTCAAGAGTGGGGCGTCGGGGTATCTGGTCAAGGACTCCTCGATCGACGAGGTGGCGCAGGCCGTGCGGGTGGTCGCCGACGGGCAGTCGTTGATCAGCCCGTCCATGGCGGTCAAGCTGATCGACGAGTTCAAGCAGATGTCCCGGCCGCCCAGCGAGTCGGTTCCCGGTCTCCGACTGACCGAACGTGAACTCGAGGTATTGCGATTGGTCGCCAAGGGACTGAACAACCGAGAGGTCGCCAAGCAATTGTTCATCTCGGAGAACACCGTCAAGAATCACGTGCGCAACATTCTGGAGAAGTTGCAACTGCATTCGCGAATGGAAGCGGTGATGTACGCCGTCCGCGAGAAGCTGCTGGACATTCCCTGACCTGAGGCACCTGGTGTCGGTACCGCGCAGTACCCTGCCCGCTATGCCGTTGCCGCCCCTCGCCGACCGCACGACACAGACTCTGCGCAGGTCGCGGGCCCGCCGGATCGCGCTGGCGGCACAGGGCTTCGCCGATCCCCCTCATGCCCAGCCGACGATGCGCACGCTCCGACGTACCGTGGCCCGGACCGGGGTGCTCCAGATCGACTCGGTCAACGTCCTGCAGCGGGCGCACTATCTGCCGCTGTACTCCCGCATGGGGCCGTACGACACGGAGTTGCTCACCCAGGCGAGCGGCCGGGCGCCGCGAGACCTGGTGGAGTACTGGGCGCATGTGGCGGCGTTCATGCCGGTCGACCTGTGGCCGGTGATGCGGCATCGGATGCGGAGGTTCGGCGATCGCCATCGAGCCTCGCTGCTCGCCCAGCCGACGCTGTTGCGACAGGTGCGCGACGGCCTGCGGGATCTGGGCCCGGTCACCGCGCGCGACCTCGATGACGGGGCTCCGCGGGAGAAGGTCAACTGGGGCTGGAACTGGTCGAAGACCAAGGACGTGCTGGAATACCTGTTCTCTTCCGGCGAGGTGGCGGTAGCGGGGCGCAATTCCGCGTTCGAAAGGCTCTATGACCTGCCGGAGCGGGTCCTGCCCCGGGCCGTGCTCGACGCCCCCGTGCCGGCCAAGGCGGACGCGGACATCGAGCTGATCCGGCGGGCGGCCCGCAGTCATGGGATCGGGACCGTGCGGTGCCTGGCCGACTACTACCGGATGCGCGTCGACGCCAGTCGTACGGCGATCTCGGCGCTCGTGGAGGGCGGCGAACTGCTGCCGGTGAAGGTCGAGGGCTGGACGGACACGGCGTACCTCTGGGCGGCCGCGGCCCGGCCGCGGCGGATCGAGGCGCGCACGCTGTTGAGCCCCTTCGACCCGATGGTCTGGGAGCGGGCGCGCACCGAGGCGCTGTTCGACTTTCACTATCGGATCGAGATCTACACTCCGGCCGCGAAGAGGCGCTACGGCTACTACGTCCTGCCGTTCCTGCTGGGCGAGCGGCTCGTCGCCCGAGTGGACCTGAAGGCCGATCGCGCGACCGGTCGGCTGTTGGTCCACGGTGCCTATGCGGAGGAGTCGGCGCCGGCCGAGACCGCCGAGGAGTTGGCCGCGGAACTCGGGCGGATGGCGGGCTGGCTCGGCCTCGGCGACATCGTCGTGACCAGGCATGGCGACTTGGCCGAGCCCCTGGCAGCGCTCGTCTCCGGCACCGCCTGACTCCCCGATCCGGATGCGCGGGCGCGGAAGCCATCGGTCATCACACGGCGTGGAGCAGTGAGATCTTCTGCCAGATCTTCCGGGACAGTCCGGTCGTCAGCGTTTCGACGGTGGACACGGTGTCGAGCACGACCGGATCCCGGGACTCCTCCGCGCAGAGCGCCGCGACCTTGCCGACCAGGCTGAGCAGTTCGGAGCAGTAGTCCAGGTAGTGCTCCATCTGGTCGCGGTCGAGGCGGTGCACGACGGACTCGCTGGTGGGTGCGTACGAATCGCGCAATTGCTCGGGGTCCTTGGCCAGCTGGTGCATGTCGACGATATGGGCCAGGGAACGCAATCGATGCAGCAAGGCGAGCAGGCGATTGCGTTCCAGGCGCATCGGAATCGCATAGAGGAAGAACACCGCGATCCCGGCGAAGACCAGGTCGTTGATCGTGCTCTCGACGAGTTGGACCCATTCGAGGGGCTCCAGCAGTGCACTGCCCGGGATGCCGCGGAAGGCGAGGAACAGGCCCACGATCGTGATCGCGAGCACCAGGACGGAGAGGCAGCGAGCGGCGGCGCGCTCGGCTCGCGCCCGGCCGCGGATGGCGTTCGATCCCGCCGCGACGTCGGCGGCCAGCGAGATGAGTTCGCCGGCGAGTCGCCGCAGACCGCGATGCGGAAATCGGGCGGCGATCCGTCGTTCGAGCCGGGCGATGGTCGCCTGGACCGGCTCGGCGGCCAGGTGGTCGAGTGCGTGAGGTGCCACGGCTCCGGACCCTACCGCGAGCGGTGGCAGCCGGGTGGGGCGTGCGCGAGTCCGCCTGCTCTGCCGACTCAGGTCCGCCATGGCGCACCGTCGCGGAAGCTGTCTCCGCGTCCTCAGTATTCGGACGCACTGGGTCGGCCTCGGTAGCATGACTTCTCGTGGCCATCCTCGACAAACTGCTGCGCCTCGGTGAAGGCAAGATCCTGCGTCAACTGGAGGGGATCGCGAAGGCGGTCAATGCCATCGAGGACGACTTCGTCGCGATGAGCGACGAGGAGCTTCGCGCCCTCGCCGACGAGTTCAAGGGCCGTTACGCCGACGGTGAAACTCTCGACGACCTGATGCCCGAAGCCTTCGCGGCCGTGCGAGAGGCCGCCAGGCGAGTGCTCGGCAAGCGCCACTACGACGTGCAGATCATGGGTGGGGCCGCGCTCCATCTGGGCAACATCGCGGAGATGAAGACGGGTGAGGGCAAGACCCAGGTCGCCGCGCTGGCCGTCTACCTCAACGCGCTGTCCGGCGACGGGGTTCATGTGGTCACGGTCAACGACTACCTGGCGAAGTACCACGCGGACTGGATGGGCCGGATCTATCAGTTCCTGGGCCTGACCACGGGTGTGATCCTCCCGTCGATGCGGCCGGACGAGCGCCGCGCGGCCTACGCCTGTGACATCACCTATGGCACCAACAACGAGTTGGGCTTCGATTACCTGCGCGACAACATGGCCTCTTCGATCTCCGAATGCGTCCAGCGCGGCCACAATTTCGCGGTCGTTGACGAGGTCGACTCCATCCTGATCGACGAGGCCCGGACCCCGCTGATCATCTCCGGCCCGACTCAGGACGAGGTCCGCTGGTACGGCGAGTTCGCGAGCATCGCCAAGACCCTGGTGCGCGAGGCCGACTATGAGGTCGACGAGAAGAAGCGCACGATCTCGGTGCTCGAGCCGGGCATCACCAAGGTGGAGGACCATCTCGGCATCGACAACCTGTACGACTCGGTGAACACGCCGCTGATCTCGTTCATGAACAACTCGATCAAGGCCAAGGAGTTGTTCCGCAACGACAAGGAGTACGTCGTCCTCGACGGCGAGGTGTTGATCGTCGACGAACATACCGGCCGGATGCTTGAGGGCCGGCGCTACAACGAGGGTCTGCACCAGGCCATCGAGGCCAAGGAAGGGGTCCGGGTTCGCGAGGAGTACCAGACCCTGGCCACGATCACCCTGCAGAACTACTTCCGGCTCTACGCGAAACTCTCCGGGATGACCGGTACGGCGATGACCGAGGCATCGGAGTTCGACAAGATCTACCAACTGGGTGTCGTGCCGATACCGACCAACATGCCGATGATCCGGGCCGACCAGCCGGATCTGGTCTATCGCACCGAAGAGGCCAAGTACGACGCGGTGGTCACCGACATCGCCGAGCGTCACCGGAAGGGCCAGCCGGTGCTGGTCGGCACGGTCTCGGTCGAGAAGTCGGAACTGTTGTCGGGGCTGTTGAAGGCCGAGGGCGTGCCGCACACCGTCCTGAACGCCAAGCAGCACGCCGACGAGGCCAAGGTGGTGGCGCTCGCCGGCCACAAGGGCGCGGTCACGGTGGCCACCAACATGGCCGGCCGCGGCACCGACATCATGCTGGGCGGATCGGTAGATTTCCTGGCCGATCAGGAACTGCGCAAGCAGGGTCTGGATCCGATCGAGAACGCCGAAGAGTACGAGGCGGCCTGGCCGGCCACGTTCGAGACCATCGAGGACCAGGTGTCGGCCGAACACGACGAGGTCAAGGAGCTCGGCGGGCTCTACGTGATCGGCACCGAGCGTCACGAGTCACGTCGTATCGACAACCAGTTGCGAGGCCGGTCCGGCCGCCAGGGCGACCCGGGCGAGTCGCGCTTCTACCTCTCGTTGCAAGACGAGCTGATGCGGCTGTTCAAGTCCGAATGGGTCGAGCGAGTCCTGCTCGCGCTCAAGGTGCCCGACGACGTACCGATCGAGAACAAGCAAGTCACCAAGTCGATCGCTTCGGCGCAGGGCCAGGTGGAGTCGCAGAACTTCGAGTCCCGCAAGAACGTG
>JBOFLE010000077.1:0-1682 GCA_051657705.1 Nocardioides sp.
TACGGGCCGCTGCTGGCCTCGGCCTTCGCCGAGTGCCCCGAGCTGGAGACCTGGATCGACGACATGCCCAACGAGCGCTACCAGTCGTTGTTCGGGCTGGCCGCGGCCGAGCTGCGGGACCGGTTCCTCGACGGCGCTCCGGCCGAGGTGGCGTCGTACGCGCAGGCGATGTCGGACGAGGCGCTGGCGCGGTTGGCGACGGATCTCGGCGGGCACGACATGGCCTCGCTGTTGGCGGCGTACGACGAGTGCGATCGGGAGACCACGCGTCCCAGCGTGGTCTTCGCCTACACCGTCAAGGGCTGGGGCCTGCCGATGGCGGGCAATCCCCGCAATCACTCGGCGCTGATGACCGGCGAGCAGATCGCCGCGCTGCGCGCGGACTGCGGGCTGAGCATCGACGACGAGTGGGATCGTCTCGATCCGACCTCGCCGGCCGGGCAGTGGATGGGGGTGCGGGCCGCTCATCTGGAGCGCGTCGCGTCGCCGGCCGGGGCGGTCGCGGGGGCCGGGGGGTTCGAGGTTCCCGCGTCGACCGGGTTCCGCTCGACCAAGCCGGTCTCGACGCAGGAGGCCTTCGGCCGGATCCTGGTGGGGCTGTCCCGCGACGACGATGTCGGCCGGCACCTGGTGACCACGGCGCCCGACGTGGCGACCTCCACGAACCTGGCCGGCTTCATCAACCGGGCCGGGGTCTTCGCGCCGACCGATCGCAGGCAGTGGAGCCAGGACGCGATCGTCAAGTGGGCCGAGGGTCCGACGGGTCAGCACATCGAGCTCGGCATCTCGGAGATGAACCTGTTCCTCCTGCTCGGCCAGCTCGGCCTGTCCTACGACCTGTCGGACCAGTTGCTGTTGCCCGTCGGGACGCTCTACGACCCGTTCGTGCTGCGTGGGCTCGACGCCTTCATCTACTCGGTCTACTCCGGCGCGCGGTTCGTGGTGGCCGGTACGCCGTCCGGTGTCAGCCTGGCTCCCGAGGGCGGCGCGCACCAGTCGACGATCACCGCGTCGGTCGGCCTGGAGCTGCCGAATGTGACCTTGCTCGAACCGGCCTACGGCGTGGCGCTGGACTGGCTGCTGTGTGCCGCGCTGGCCAACATCGTGGACGCCTCCGTCGCCGGGGGCGGCAAGGCAGACGCCGTCGGACAGGTCGAGAACGGGGCGTACTACTTCCGGCTCACGACCCGGCCGCTGGACCAGGAGCCGTTCGAGGCGGCCCGGGCCCGGCTCGGCGACGCGACCCTGCGGCGGCAGGTGCTGGCCGGGGCCTATCGGCTGGTGGACGCCGGGGAGACCGCGCGCAACGCCGATGCCCCGACGGTGCAGATCGCGGCCTCCGGCGCCACCGTTCCCGAGGCACTGGTGGCGGCGGCGGAGCTGGAGGACGAGGGGATCCGGGCGCACGTCGTGGACGTCACGTCGTTGGATCGGCTCTACGCGGCCTGGCAGCGCACCCTGCGACAGGGCATCCGGACGGCGACCGCGCCGTCGATCGCCGGTGCGCTCCGGCAGGCGTTCGATTCCTCGGCCCCGATGGTGACGGTGCACGACGCGTCGTCGCACTCCATGGCGTGGCTCGGTTCGGCGCTCGGCGTACCGGCGGTGGCCCTGGGCGTCGACGCCTTCGGCCAGTCCGGGACCGTGGCAGACCTCTACCGTGCGCACGATCTCGACTCCGG
>JBOFLE010000078.1:0-10082 GCA_051657705.1 Nocardioides sp.
GGGTCCGACTGCAGGCGGTGGTCAGCGCCTACGGCTGGAGTCTGTGGGGATTCATCCAGGCAGCGGCCAGTGACCTCGACTACGACTTCAGGCAGTGGGGTCTGCACCGCTACCACAAGGCCGTGCGGGCGATGACCGGTCCGGGCTTCGAGGCGTTGCTCGACGCGGTCGCCCATGAGTGAGGAGACCGTCGCCGAGATCCCGGCTCGGGCGCGGGTGGTGATCATCGGCGGGGGAGTGATCGGTGCGTCTACGGCCTACCATCTGGCCGCGCTGGGCGGCGGTGACTGGGCGGATGTCGTCCTGCTCGAGCAAGGTCGGTTGTCGTGCGGCACCACCTGGCACGCCGCCGGACTGGTCGGGCCGTTGCGCGCGTCGGAGGCGGGCACCCGACTGGTGCGGTACTCGGCAGAGTTGTACGCGAGTCTGGAGTCCGAGACGGGGCTGGCCACCGGCTACCAGCAGGTCGGCGGCGTCGTGGTCGCTCGCACCCCCGACCGGATGACAATGCTGGCCAGAACCGCCGCCAACGCGGTCGCCTACGGCCTGCCGTGCGAGCTGCTGACCCCGGCGCAAGCGCGTGAGCTGTGGCCGCTGATGCGGGTCGACGACCTGCTCGGCGCGATCTGGCTGCCCGGAGACGGCAAGGTGAATCCGGCCGATCTGACCCAGGCATTGGCCAAGGGAGCCCGGATGCGAGGCGTGAAGATTCACGAGCGGGTCCGGGTGTTGGACGTCCGGACGGCGCCGGCCGGTGGCGCCCGGAGCGGGCGGCGCCGGGTCACCGGCGTCCGTACCGACCGGGGCGACATCGAAGCCGAGGTGGTGGTCAACTGCGCCGGGCAATGGGCCAAGGCGCTCGGCGACGCCGTCGGCGTACCGATCCCGCTGCACTCCGCCGAGCACTTCTACGTGGTGACGGACGCGATCGAAGGCGTCGGCCCCGGCTTGCCGATCCTGCGCGATCCGGACGGCTACACCTACTTCAAGGAGGAAGTCGGCGGCCTGGTGGTCGGCGGCTTCGAGCCCGTCGCGAAGCCCTGGGTGGCACCGGACCAGATTCCCTATCCGTTCGAGTTCAGTCTGCTGGAGGAGGACTGGGAGCACTTTTCGGTGCTGATGGAATCCGCCGTGGAGCGCATCCCCGCGCTGTCGGAGACCGGGATCCGGAAGTTCTACAACGGGCCGGAGAGCTTCACGCCCGACAATCAGTTCCTCCTGGGGCAGGCTCCCGGGCTGGACGGCTACTTCGTCGGGGCCGGGTTCAACTCGGTCGGGATCGCCTCGGCCGGCGGCGCCGGCCGGGCGCTTGCCGAGTGGATCGTGGCCGGCGAGCCGGACGGCGACCTGCTCGGGACCGACGTCCGCCGGTTCGCGCCCTTCAACGGGAACAATCGCTGGTTGCGCGACCGGGTTGCCGAGGTACTCGGCATGCACTACGAGATCGCCTGGCCGAATCGCGAACCGAGCACCGCGCGCCCGTTCCGGACTTCGCCGTTGCACGACCGATTGGCCGCGGCAGGCGCGTGCTTCGGCTCCAGGATGGGCTGGGAGCGGCCTAACTTCTTCGCCCAGTCGATGGCCCCGTCGAAGGCCCGGTCGATGACCCAGTCAGGGGTAGGGCCAGGAGTAGGGGGCGGCGCGACCCCGCGCTACACCTGGGGGAAGCCCGACTGGCTTCCGTGGTCGGCCGCTGAGCAGCGGGCCTGCCGGCATGCGGTGGCGGTGTTCGACCAGACGAGCTTCTCCAAATTCACCGTCACCGGACCAGACGCGGCGACCGCGCTGCAGTGGATCTGCGCCGCGGACATCGACGTACCCCCGGGCCGCTGCGTCTACACGCCGTGGCTGAATCGGCACGGCCGGTACGAGTCCGACCTCACCGTGACCAGGGTCGCGGAGAACGAGTTCCTGGTGATCAGCAGCTCGGCGAGCATGGTCCGGGACCGGGATTGGTTCGAACTCAACCTCAGCTCCGACTGGCGGGTGCGAATCGACGACGTGAGCACCCAGCACGCGGTGATCGGCGTGATGGGGCCGCGCGCCGGAGAGTTGTTGTCCCGACTCACCAGCGCTTCCCTCTCCGAAGCGGACTTCGGGTTCGCGACCTCAAGGCTGCTGGACCTCGGCCACGCCCGGATCCGGGCCACCCGGATGACGTACGTAGGCGAGACCGGGTGGGAACTGCTGGTGCCGACCGAGTTCGCGGCCGGTGTGTACGACGCGGTGATGGCCGCCGGGGCCGGCCTGGGCATCAGCGACGCCGGGTACTACGCGATGGAGTCGCTGCGACTGGAGAAGGGGTACCGTGCCTTCGGCCGGGAGTTGACCCCGGCGTACTCGCCGGTCGCCGCCGGGCTGTTGTTCGCCACCGCCGCGAACTCCGCGAAGAACTTTCTCGGTCGTGATGCCCTGCTCGCCGAGCGAGAGCGGATGGCGCTTCCCGGCCCGCGGCGACGACTGGTGAGCTTCGTTGTCGACGACCCCGATCCGATGTTGTGGGGTGGCGAGCTGATCCGACTCGGTGGCGCACCGGTGGGCCAGATCACCAGCGCTGCCTGGGGCGAGACGGTCGGTTCGTGCGTGGGTTTGGCCTATCTTCGTCATGATGACCGGATCACGCCGGAGTGGCTGGCGCAGGGGGGGTTCAGCGTGGACGCTCCGCGCTACCGCGCCGGCGGCCAGGTACCCGAGCGGCCGCAGAGTTTTCCGCTGACGCCAACGCTACGCGCTCCGCTCTGAGCGATTCAGCGAACGGTCGAGCCGTGGATGGCCCCCTGACGGCCGAGGCGTCACAAATGCACGGCGAGACGTCAAAGACGCGGCTGCTTTTGTGACGCTTCGACGTGCTTTGTGACGCCTCGGCGCTAGTGCTGGTAGGTGCCGTGGATGATCGCGCGAGCGAGTGTCTTGAACGCCAGGTGGAACGACATCGCCGCGTTGGACGCCTCGGAATCGATTCCGAGGGACTCGGCGCCGACCGCGTGCACCACGAAGAAGTAACGGTGCACCTGATCGCCGGGCGGTGGCGCGGCGCCCATGAAGCCCTTGTCGCCCCCGTCGTTGCGGAGGTGGAAGGCGCCCAGGGGAAGCGGTTGGCCCGCCGCGCCGGTGTCGAGGGTGGTGACCTCGGCGGGGACGTCGACGAGCGCCCAGTGCCAGAATCCGCTGGGCGTCGGCGCGTCGGGATCGAAACAGGTCACCACGTAGGAACGGGTGTCCTCGGGCGCGCCGGACCAGGACAACTGGGGCGAGGTGTTCCCGAGGGACGCCACCTGGTCGTCCGGCAACGGAGCGCCGGCGGCGACATCGGTACTGGTCACGGTGAACGATGGCACCGCCGGCAGCAGCGGGTACGGATCGGGAGCTGCGGGCCGGTCGAGGCTCATGTGCGGCACTCTAGCCAGCTACTGGAGAATAGCCGTCGTGTCTGAAGCCGAGAGTGTCGCCGAGGAGTTCCCGCCGTACCCGGCCGGCCTGCGCCTAGCCGGGCGCCGGGTCGTCGTCGTCGGCGCAGGACAGGTGGCCCAGCGACGGATCCCGGTGCTGATCGCCGCGGGAGCGGAATTGGTCGTGGTATCACCGGCGGCCACCCCAGCCTTGGAGGGAATGTCGGCCGAGTTTACCTGGCACCGGCGCGAGTTCGCCACCGCCGATCTCGACGGCGCCTGGTACGCGCTGGCGCTGACCGACGACGCGGCGGTGAACGCCTCGGTGGTGGCGGCCGCCGACGAACGCCGGATCTTCTGCGTGCGCGCGGACGACGCCAGATCCGCGAGCGCGTGGACCCCCGCGGTCGGGCGCCACGGCGGGGTGACCGTCGCGGTACTCGGGAACCGGGAGCCGCGGAAGTCCGCGGCGCTCCGAGATCAGATCATGGTGGGGCTGCGCGACGGCGGGATCGATGCCAGTGCCGTGCACGACCGGACTCCCGGCGTCGTACTGGTGGGCGGCGGTCCGGGTGCTCCCGACCTGGCCACCGTGGCGGCACGGCACGCGCTGGTCACGGCCGATGTCGTCGTCGCCGACCGGCTGGCGCCGCGGGAACTGCTCGACGAGCTGCCCGCGCATGTCGAGCTGATCGATGTCGCCAAACTTCCGCGGGGCCGCGCGGCGGCCCAGGAGCAGATCAATCGACTCCTGATCGAGCGGGCGCAGGCCGGCAAACGGGTCGTCCGGTTCAAGGGCGGGGACAACTTCGTCTTCGGACGGGGATTCGAGGAGCTCACCGCCTGCGCCGAGGCCGGCGTCCCGGTGACGGTCGTGCCGGGTCTGAGTTCGGCGATCGCCGTACCTGCCCTGGCCGGCGTCCCGGTCACTCATCGTGGCGTCGCGCACGAGTTCGTGGTGGTCTCCGGCCATCTGCCGCCCGGGCACCCGGAATCGCTGGTGAACTGGCCGGCGCTGGCCCGGCTGACCGGCACGATCGTCGTCCTGATGGGCGTCGAGAATGCCGTCGACATCGCGGCCATCCTGGTTGCCGAGGGGCGTCCGGCGCTCACGCCCGTCGCCGTCGTGGTGGACGGCACCCTGCCCGGTGAACGCCTCGTGTTGTCGACGCTCGGCGAGCTCTCCGGCGATCTCGCCGAAGCCGGCGTCCGGCCGCCCGCGGTCATCGTGATCGGGCAGGTGGTGGCGGTCGCGCGGCCGAACCGGTATCGCGGCGCCGATGATTGAGTACCTCGACGTGGACGACCCCGCCGATCCGCGGTTGGCCGACTACCGCGACCTGCGCGACGTGCAGTTGCGCACCCACCTGGAGGCCACCCACGGACTGTTCATCGCCGAGGGGGAGAAGGTCGTACGCCGCGCCCTGCGGGCCGGCCTTCGGCTACGTTCGGTGATGCTGTCGCCGCGCTGGCTGGCCGCTCTCGAACCTGATCTGGAGCGCGCGGCGGCGGCCGAGCCGGCCGTACCCTGCTACGTCGTCAGCGAGAGCCTCGCCGAGGCGGTCACCGGTTTCCACGTCCACCGAGGAGCGCTTGCCGCGGTGCACCGGCCGGCACCGACGACCCCGGCGGAGGTCATCGCCGGAGCCCGGCGGCTGGTGGTTCTCGAGGACATCGTCGACCACACGAATCTGGGAGCGATCTTCCGGACGGCCGCCGGCCTCGGCTTCGGCGGCGTACTGCTGTCGCCGCGCTGTGCGGATCCGCTGTACCGGCGGGCGATCAAGGTGGGCATGGGTGCGGTCTTCGCCATGCCGTGGGCCCGGTTGCCCGATTGGCACGACGCCTTGCCGCAGCTGCACCGAGCCGGATTCAGCACGGTCGCCCTCACCCTGTCCGACGATGCGGTCGACATCTCCGAGGCCGCGGCCGGCGCGGAGAGACTCGCTCTGGTCCTCGGCACCGAGGGACATGGGCTCTCCGCACGGTGGGAGCGAGCCGCCGGACAGCGAGCGCGGATTCCGATGCGCCGTGGCGTCGATTCGCTCAACGTGGCCGCGGCGACGGCGATCGCCTGCTATCTCGCCGGGATCCCGGTCGATGCGGAGCTGTCGCCGCGAGGACCGACCGGCCACTGAGCCGGATAGTCGGGAGCCGCCCGCTCGTGTTCCCTGCCGAGTCCCTTGCGGGCCTTGGCGCTGATCCGGTCACCGAAAACCGTGCCGAGGGTGTGATCGGTCTCGTGTTGCAGGCAGCGCGCGAGCAGGCCCGTGCCCTCGAAGCTGATCGGGTCGCCGTTCAGGTCGGCGCCGTCGACGCGCGCGACATCGGGCCGGGCACACTCGGTGAACGCGCCGGGAAATGACAGGCACCCTTCCTCGTCGACCTCCAGTCGTCGTTCAGGCGCTTCCGGCAGGGTCAGCACCGGATTGCACACCACACCGAAGACTCGCCGCTCGTCTGCGTCGGGGCAGTCGAAGACGAACACGGAGAGGTCTTCGCCGATCTGGCAGGCCGCCAGGCCGACTCCGTTGGCGGCGTACATCGTGGCCACCATGTCCGCGACCAGGGTGTGCAGGCACTCGTCGTAGGACGTCACCGGCCGAGCGGTGCGGTGCATGACCGGTGTGCCCCACCGGGTAATCGGGCGCACCCTGCCGCCGGCGGGCAGGCCGATGGGCGGCGTTGTTTTGGGGGTCGTCTCGGGGGCGGTCTCGGCGCCCGCGGGCTCTGCCGATGAGCCGGCCGATGAGCCGATCGATGAGGTAGCCGATGACATGCCGAAATCCTATGCCGGTGGCCCCGCGGAGGGCGCTTCTGGTCCCATTGGCCCATGAAGCTCTATTCCGATCTGCCCGTGCGCAGGCTGCGCCAAATCGCGGGCGACGTGTTCCTGGTGATCTGGTCCTGGCTGTGGATCAAGCTCGCGCTGGTCATCTACCACCTGACCTTGGCGCTGGCGAAGCCCGGTGAGTTGCTGGACCGGGCGGCGACCAGGCTCAGCGAGGGCATGAGCGACGCCGGCGGCGAGATGGGCCGGGTGCCGGTGATCGGCGACGACGCGGGCAAGCCTTTCGAGAAGGCCGCCGACGCCTCGGGCGGGCTCGCGGAAGCTGGTCGGGCTCAGGTGGAGGCGGTTCACGACTTGGCGCTCTGGCTGGCGGTCGTCACCGCCGCCGTGCCGATCCTTATCGTGGGGGGGTCCTACCTGCTGTTGCGGTGGCGATTCGTACGCCGGGCCACCGCCGGGCGGAAGTTCGTCGACGCGGATCACGACCTGGACCTGTTCGCGTTGCGGGCGATGGCGCATCAGCCGCTGCACGTACTGGCGGAGATCAGTGATGATCCGGCGGGGGCCTGGCGAAGGCGCGACCAACAGGTGATGCGGAGCCTCGCCAGCCTGGAGCTGCGAGCCGAGGGCTTGCGGCCCCGAGCGGGCAGCGGCCTCCAGACCTAGCGAGGCGGCGGATCCGTTCAGACGACTTCGGCGGGTGTGGACGGAGAGACCGAAAGGAAGCGCGGGACCGGATGCCCGACACCGGCCGCTGCCGCCTGGACGGACTCGGCGGCGGCGCCGACGGACTCGCGGGGAAGGAGGGCGACGGCGGAGCCACCGAAGCCGCCGCCGGTCATCCGGGCGCCGAGCGCGCCGCTGCCCGACAGGGTCTCGACGATCAGGTCGAGCTCGCCGCACGACACCTCGAAGTCGTCGCGGAGCGAGACATGAGACTCGCCGAAGAGCTGTCCGACTCGTTCGAAGTCCCGGTCCGCGAAGGCGGCCACCGCGCCGCGAACCCGAGCGATCTCGGTCACCACATGGCGCGCTCGTTTCCGGAGCCGCGGGTCGGACAGCCCTTGGACGGCGACCTCATCGGCATCGCGGAGCGAGTCGAGGCCGAGAGCTGCGGCCGCCGCCTGGCAGTCCGCCCGGCGATCGCCGTAGGCGCCGTCGACCAACGCGTGCGAGACCCCCGAGTCGACGACCAGGAGCTCTAGTCCGGCATCGCGTAGCTGGAGATCGACGTGGTCGGCCCGGTCGGCCGGCGCTTTCTCGAAGTCCATCAACAGCGCCCGGCCCGGTCTCGACAGGATCGCGGCGGACTGGTCCATGCCCCCGGTCGGTGCGCCGGCGATCTCGGTCTCGGCCGCGATGCAGGACTCGACCAGCTCCGCTCGGTTCACACCGCCGGCATCGAGGCCGAAGACCGACCACAGTCCGATCGCGGCGGCCGCCTCGAGGGCCGCCGAGCTGGACAGGCCGGCACCGATCGGCACCGTGCTGTGGACGTAGACGTCGATCCCGCGCGCGGGCATCTCCGGATGCGTCCTGCGGAATGCCCACAGCACTCCGGAGACGTAGGACCACCACCCGCGCTCCTGACCCGGACCGAGCTGATCCAGCTTGCCCTCCCAGGCCTCGTCGGTCTCCGAACTGGCGATCCGAACGCCCTCGTCGTCACGCCGCCTGATGGCCGCGTACGTCGCGTGGGGCAGCGCGATCGGCAGGCACAGGCCCCGGTTGTAGTCGGTGTGTTCGCCGATCAGATTGACTCGCCCCGGCGCGCGGCCGACCCGCTCGGGGCTGAACTCGAAGGCCCGCTGGAAGCCGCGCGTGGTGGCGAACTTGCTGTCGCTGGTGGTTCCCGGATCGACGTAGCTGACATCTCCCACGGACCGAACCCTAGCCATGGGCGAGTTCCTCGACCTAATGTAACATGATTAGTATTGCTACATAATGGTGAGTTATGTAGCATGCATGTATGAGCTTCGACCAGAAACTAAACGCATCGGCGGCGCTGCTCCTACTGCTGGCGGCCGGCTACCACTTCTCGTGGAGCCCGTCGCGGCAGCGAGCTCACGGACAGCCATGGGCGAAGAAGAACCTGGCCTACGTCGAGTCCGACCTCGTCGGGCACATCGATGCCCGATGGCGCTGGGAGTCGCGGCTGCGCGGAGCGACGATCCTCGCCATGGCGGCACAGTGCGCGTGGCTGGTGTACACGGACACGCTCCAGGAATATTTCTTGCGCTTTTGGGTGGTGATGATCGCCGTCGGCGCGACCGGCCTGGTAGCGAGAGCCATCTTGATGACTCGGCCGGTCGGGGACGCACGGACCCGCGCGCTGGCCCGAGTCCGCCAGGTTCGGACCACCGACTACGCCCATCCCTTGTCGCACGCGTGCGTGACGGCCTCCGGTGTCATCGGCCTGAGTCTCATTCTCACCCTGCTCGTCTTCCCCGACCTCGTCGTCGCGAGCGCACGCGTGCCGGGGATCATCGCGGGAGTGGCTGTCTTCACCTCGGCCGGCTGTGCGGCATGGGCCGCGCGTCGGATCTGTCGCCAGCCGATCCCGGCCCGGGACGCCGCGCACCTGTACTGGCAGGACGCACTGCGCGCCGATCAGATCCGGCGCTGCTACTACGAGGCCGACCTCTGGGGCCTGCAAGCCGCTCTGTGGTTCATCGCCGATCGAGAGCGGTACCTGACGCAGAACGCTTCTGGCCTGCTCGCCGTCGTGCCGCTCGGTCTCATGGTGATGACACTGATCGCCGACCATCTCGGCGACATGCGTTTCCGGAAGCGGTTGTGGCCCGCCTTGGCGCCGGGCCAGGTCCTGATGCCGGGCGAAACCCCAGCCCGCCTGCCATCGACCGCCAGCACCCGGCATGATGGTGTCGATGGGGGGCCGTGACGCATGATCACCGTCGATCACGACTCCGCCACGCCGCCATTCGAGCAGGTCAAGACCCAGATCGCGGCGCTGGTGGCGTCCGGAGAGCTCGCGCCGGGAGACAAGCTGCCCACGGTCCGCCGGCTCGCCGGCGACTTGAGCCTGGCTCCCAACACGGTCGCGCGGGCCTACCGCGAGTTGGAGGCGGCCGGCGTGATCGACACCCGCGGCCGGGCCGGGACCTTCATCACCGGAGACCACGTGCAGCGCGCCGCCAAGCAGGCCGCCTCGGCGTATGCCGAACAGGTCACGGCGCTCGGGCTGTCCGCGGCGGACGCGCTCGCCCTGGTGGAGCGCACCCTGCGGACCTCGCCCTAGCGCTGCCGGGAACTGCGCGCGGTCCGCCCGCGGACGATGCCGATGAAGTAGTCGATTCCCGCGTCCTCGTTGTCCGCCATCCAGGACAGACCCACGCCGACCCACGGCAGATCCGCGACCGGCCGCGAGGCCAGGTCCTTGCGGTGATGCAGTCGCGCCACCGACGCGGGCACCACGGCGACGCCGGCGCCGGTCGCGGCCAGCTCGATCGCCTCGCGATCGGACAACGGCGGCCAGTTTCGCGGCTTGACCTCGGCGAGTTCCCGCCAGCGCGAGATGAGCGTCCTCGGATGGACCAGGTGCTCGCCGGCCAGATCGCCGAATTCGATCTGGTCGAACGCGGTAAGCACGTGGTCGACGGGCACCACGGCCACCCACTGTTCGTCGTACAACGGAATCAGATGGCGCCGGTCGGAGCGCGACTGCCCACGGACGAAACACAGGTGCAGGCGTCCGTCCTTCAGCACCGCCAGCTGATCCTCCTCGGCGACCGGCACCAAGTCAAGTTCACGGTCGGGCCTGCGCTCGCGCCAGCGGCGCACCCACCTGTCCGGCATCACGCCGGGCACCATCCCGACCCGGAGCGGCGTGCTCGCTGGGCCGACCATGGGTCCGATCATGCCGGAGTCGGCCCGTCGATTCC
>JBOFLE010000079.1:0-5441 GCA_051657705.1 Nocardioides sp.
ATCCCTCCGCGTCCGGAGCGGACGCATTGGCGGTGATGTCGCCATGGCTGACGGCGGGATCACCCGGCGTCCACCACAGTTCGTGCAGATGGCCGTCGTCACGACGGTAGATCACGCTGACCAGGTTGTGAACCGGGCTATAGAACGCGGTCGGCTTGTCGGACGCCGGCGGCGCGCCGGCGGTCGCGGTCACGTTGCGACCGATGACCGGTGCCACACCAACCCAGGACAGCTCGTATACGTGACCGTCCGTGGCGCGGTAGAACACGTAGTGCGTGTCAGTGGCGGCGCGGTAGAAGGCCACCGGATCGCTGGCGGCCGACGGCGTGCCGGCCGTACCCGAGAGATCGTCCAGCCCGCTGGGGCCGTCCTTCCAGTAGACGCTGAGGATCCGGCCGTCGTCTGCCCGATAGGGGACGATATTGGTCCCGTCCGGCATGGCGTAGGCGGCCGGATCACCCGCCGCAGGAGGTGCGTCGATGGTGCCCGTGAGGTTGCCGCCGTAGAAGACCGGCGCTACGCCCGCCCAAGCCAACAGATGCAGATGATCGTCGTGGCCGCGATAGATGACGTGATGCATGTCGGCGGGTGCGTAGTGATAGCCGACCGGCGTGCCGGCCGCGTCCGGCGCCCCCGCGGTGCCGCTGAGGTCGTCGTGGCCCACCGGACCGGTCGACCAGTAGAGGCTGCGCACCCGGTCGCCGCCGCCGCGGAACAGCAGGATCTCGGTGTTGCGAGTGTGGTCGGCATAGGCGAACGGATCGCCCGAAGCGGCCGGCGCGGAGGCCAGCGCGGTGAGATCGGACGTACCGGTCGTGCCGTCAGCGGCACGCCAGAGTTCATGAAGATGCCCGTTGCCATCGCGGTAGGCGATGTTCTGAACCCCCAGCCCCGGCAGGACGACGGCGGTCGGCGAGCCCGTCGCGGTGGGTGCGCCATGGGCCGCGGAGCGGTCGACATGCCGGTTCCACGGGACATCGAGGCCGACCTTCGCCCATGCGTCCACGCAGGACCGGGCGACATCGTGGCCGAACAGCGCGAAGGCGTAGTCCGTAGTGAGCGCGGCGAACGTCGCGAAGTCGGCGTTCTCGTCGAGTTCGGGTGCCGTGGCCGTGGCGAACCACACCCGTCCGGCACGCTCCCACGCGAAGCCGCCGAGCGCTTGGGCGAACACCACGAAGGCGCGATTGGGGATGCCGGAGTTGATGTGTACCCCGCCGTTGTCACCGGATGTCGTCACCAAACCGCTCATGTGGTCCGGTTGCGGGTCCGCGCCGATCATCGGATCGTTGTACGCCGTTCCCGGTGCGATCATCGACCGCAGGGCAGTGGCGTTGACGCCCGCGGCGAACACGTTGTCACCGATCAGCCAGTCGGCGACGGCCGCGGTCTGCGGCGGTGTGGCCGAGCGCTGCTTGACCATGGACCCGAAAACGTCCGAGAGATGCTCGTTGAGTGCCCCTGACTGGTTCTGGTACTTCAGGTTCGACGTCGCCCGCGTCACGCCGTGAGCCAGCTCGTGCCCGATGACGTCGACATCGGCGGTGAAACTGGCCCAAATGGTGCCGTCACCATCACCGAAGACCAACCGGCTGCCGTCCCACATCGCATTCCGGAAGTCGCGGTCGTAGTGGACCGATCCCTTCATCGTGCTTCCCTTGCCATCGTAGGAGTTGCGGCCGAAGACGTCGAAGTAGAGGTCCCAGGTAGCGCCCAGACCGTCGTAGACCCGGTCCACGTCGACGTCCCCGGTGGCGGGACCTCCCTCGTCGCGCACCCGGGTGCCAGGGAGGTCCGTGCGGTTGCGGCAGTCGTAGATCTCGCGCACCTTGCGTGGCGGCGCGGCGAGCTGGTCGGGATGGTCGAGAGACTCGGCGACGCCGGTCCGCGCCGGCCCGTCGGCCAGTTCGGCACGACGCGCCCGGATGATGCGGTCCTGAGCGAGGGTGCGCCGCGCGGATGCGCGCTGCGCGCGATCGCCGTTGCGCAGGATCGCTCGCAGGATGTGCCGCGGCACGATACACAGCACGGGGTGATAGTCGGACTGGGTGCTCTCGGGTGCCGGTGTGCGGTGGATCTCAGCTGGCATGACGGGTCTCCCTCCGGGCGCGCTCACCGAGTCGCGCCGATCTGTCGAATGGGCGACGCCGACTCCTGCCCGCCGGCGCCACATCACCTATGAAGAGGCGACGGATTGTGCCCTGATACGCCGGCACCGCTTGCCGGCCATCGAGCAGGCGGCAAGACTCCGACCGACCGACGGCGTCGACGACGGCTGTACGAGAATGACGTCATGGTGTGGCGCCCCCGACCCCCTCTGACGACGAGTGAGCCAGGGTGAGGGAGCCGGCCGGCCCCAGCCTGCGAGAGGCGCTCCCGGTGATCGCGGCCGGCGGCATGATCGGCGCCTCTGCCCGGCATCTCGTTGCCATGGTGTGGGCCACCCGCTGGCCGGCCGGGACGGCCGGCCTGCCATGGGCGACTCTCGGCATCAACGCGCTCGGCTGCCTGCTGATCGGATGGCTGATGGCCCGGGTGGAGGCCAGCCCGGGCCACCGGCTCCTCGGACACCGGCTGTTGCCGCCGTTCGTGGGTATCGGCGTGCTGGGCGGTTTCACCACCTTTTCGGCGTACGCCCTCGAGATTCACGACCTGCTCCGCGCCGGCGCGACGGTTCTCGCGATCGTCTACCTATGGCTGACGGTGGTCGTCGCCGTGCTGGCGGTGGCCGCGGGAGCGAGCCTCGGCCGCTCGGGTCCCGCCGCGCCCCGAGCGAGAACGACGACCTTGTGACCGAGCTGGTGTGGGTGGCCTTGGGCGCGGCGGTCGGCGCCCCGCTGCGCTATCTGATCGGACATCACGCCGACGCCCGTTTCGGGACGGCGCTGCCGTGGGGAACGCTCATCGTGAACGTGGTCGGCTCGTTGGCGCTGGGCCTGCTGGCCGGGTTCGGCTGCGGCCGCGACCTGCCGCAGCCGATCGAGCTCACGCTCGGCCCGGGGCTGTGCGGGGCGCTCACCACATACAGCGCTTTCGGCCACCAGACCTACCTCCTGCACCGGCGCGGGGCCACCGGGCGCGCCGTGGTCAACACGGTGCTCAACGTGACCGCCGGCTTGGTCGCCGCGAGCATCGGCTACGTCGCGGCGACGACCTGCTGAAACCGGGACCGGCAGAACAACCCTCGACCACCGGCGCTCCGGCGACGGAAATCACACAAAGACACACGAACCCCATTGGCTTACCGGGGACACAACGATACGGTGGGCAGGTTCGTCTGGAGCCGGGAAGGATCATCATGACCCGTAGTATTCGCCGCCGTCCGCCCATCGGTTTCTCTCGCTTCGGCGCCGCGGCGCTGAGCGTCGCGCTGGCCGCGGGCCTCACCGGCGCCGCCGTCGGTGCCGCGCCCGATGACAAGCCCGATCCGGAACTGCAGGACACCGGCAAGGTCCAGGTCGTGTTCGTCGACGCACCCACCGTGGCGAAGCGGAACAAGGTCATGGGACTGGGCATCGACCACACCGAACACGCCACCCGGCGCGGCATCGAGGTCATCCTGCACGGGCCCAAGGACGCCGAGCGGCTTCGCGAGGCCGGCTTCACGTGGGACGTCAAGGTCCGGGACCTGAAGGCCCGGATGGCGACCGCGCGCAAGGCGGATGCGCGATACGCGGCCGCCGTAGAGGCCTCGCCGCTGCCGAGCGGCCGGACCAGCTACCGGACCTACGACGAGTACGTCGCCGATCTGCGGATGCTGGCGAAGACGTACCCCCGGCTCACCCGCCCGATCACGATCGGTACGTCGGTCGACGGCGAGCCGATCCGCGGCCTGGAGATCAGCAGGAACGCCGACAAGGTCGCCGACGGCAAGCCGGTGTTCCTGATGACCGGCGTCCACCACGCACGGGAATGGCCGAGTTCGGAGCACACCATCGAATTCGGCTTCGACCTGCTCATGAAGTACGCCGCCGGCGATGCCCGCACTCGGGCGATCCTCGCCGACGAGCGGGTGATCATCGTGCCGATCGTCAACCCGGACGGATTCAAGATCTCCCGCGACGCGACGCCGCTGGGCGACTTCTCGCAGTTCGACTACGAAATGAAGCGCAAGAACTGCACGGTCTCCGCCGGCACTCCGGCGGAGTTCTTGGGGGGCACGTGCGCCGACAACCCGGCCGGACGGCTGCGGGGCACCGATCCCAACCGGAACTACCCCGGCTTCTGGGGCGGACCCGGCGCGAGTGCGGACTGGTCGAGTGACACCTACCGCGGCGACGCCCCCGGCGATATTCCGGAGGTCGACGCGGTCCGCAGCCTGGTGTCCAAGCGGGCGGTGACGGTGTTGATCACCAACCACACCTACTCCAACCTGATCCTGCGTCCGCCGTCCCGGTTCAGCGAGGGCCAGGCGCCGGACGAGGTGCAGTACAAGGCGCTGGCGGACGCGATGGCGGAGAGTAACGCCTACTCCAGCGTGCCGGGCTACCGGCTCTACGACACCTCGGGCGGCACCGAGGACTGGAGCTACTGGAACACCGGTGGCTACGGCTTCACCTTCGAGATCGGACCGGACGACTTCCATCCGGAGTACGCCGATGCCGTCGTCGCCGAGTACGTCGGCCAAGCGCCGGCAGCGGGCGCCGGACTCGGTGGCAACCGGGAGGCGTACTTCAGGGCGGCCGAGGCCGCACTCGACCCGGATCAGCACTCTCGGATCGTCGGCCGCGCCCCGAAGGGTCGGGTGCTGACGGTTCGCAAGAGCTTCGTGTCGCAGACCTCGGAGGTGCTCGACGCCGACGGCAACGAGGGCGACCCGCTGATCTACGAAGACACGCTGACGAACCGGATGATCACCCGGGGCGGCGACTTCACGTTCAACGTGAATCCGTCGACTCGGCCGTTCGTGGTCGGACGCTACGGCCGGGACCCGGTGGCGCCGCCGCAGGCCGGCTACACGTTCGTGAACCCGGACGGGATCCCCGATCCAGGCGTGGGCGAGACCGACACCTTCGAGATCCAGGGGCCGCCGGAGGCCGACAACGGCGCGGCCGAGCTGACCTTCTCCTGGCCGGGTGCCGCCGACTGGGACTTCTTCGTCCTCGACGCCGACGGCAATCAGGTGGGTTCCGCGGCCACGCTCGACAATCCCGAGAAGCTGGTGATCGCGGATCCGGTGCCGGGCACCTACACGCTCGTAGCCGACAACTTCGAGGGTGGATCGGTCGACGACGACTGGACCGGCAACGTGACCTACCAGAGCCCCCGGCCGGCGACCTACACCGGTATCAAGGAGGCCTGGACGCTCACCTGTCGCACCGACAGCGGCAAGCTGCTCGCACGGCAGACGGTGGTGGTCGATCGCGGCGACACCTACGACGCCGGTCGGGCCTGCGACAAGGCGGCGGCGCAACGGGTGGCGAAGCGACGCTGAGCACCCC
>JBOFLE010000080.1:0-1290 GCA_051657705.1 Nocardioides sp.
CACGAACACGGAGTGATGGCCGGCCTGGACCATATCTCTCTCGCGTCGGTGTGCGCGAAGGCCGGGTACACCACCGGAGCGGCGTACCGCTGCTGGGACAGCCAAGAAGAGTTCCGCCGCGAGCTCGCGATCTCGACCCTGCTGTGGCGAGACCGACCGTCGACGGCCAACATGGTCACCGCGATAGGCCCTCAGTTGAAGGCCGGTGCTCCGCTACTCGAGGTGATCCGCGTCGCTGCCGAAGCAAATGTCACGCGTACACCCGAAGACACGGACTTCTTCGTCTTGCTCGCCCTACGGGCCAGCGCATTCCGGGATCAGGCACTGATGAAGGCGAGCGCGCAACGCGTGGAAGACGGGTTGGTAGCTCACGACGAGCTCTTCCAGCGTTTGCTGAGGGCGTATCGCCGACGGCCGCGGGCGCCGTACACGGTGCGGCACCTCAGTGCCACGCTGGGCGCCTTGGCAGAAGGATTCGCGGTCCAGGACTGCACCCACGGAGAACACCTGGCGATACGGCGAACCGACCTGGATCCGGCCATCGGCACGGAATGGTCCCTGTTCGGAGTCGCAGCTCAGTTTCTCGTCGAGGCCTTCACCGAGCCAACCGATGCTGATCCGGGCATGCCTGGAACGCCGCCGCCTCAGCAGGCAAAGGGTGGCTAGCCAAACGGCACTCCGCCACCGAGACAGGAGCCGCCGAAGAAGTTTCGGTCGCCCGTCGCCCGCCGCCTGAGCTCCGTTCTCCGACCTCAGGCACGTGGATATCGATCACCGACAGCCTGTCAAGTAACTGATAGAGCGCCTACCGGATGCCGATAGGGCCTTACGACCTGCCGCCCGCAGTCAGTACTGTCCCAGAAATAGTGAAATTCGACACCACAGTGCACATTCGATAAGCATGGGAGGGCTTCCAATGTCTACTAATTCGTCTTCATTTGAAATTTCCAGGCGCAACATCCTGAGAGCTGGAGTGATAGCGACCGCCGTGCCGGCCGGGCTGATTACCAGCACCACCGAGGCCCAGGCGCTGACCTACTATTCGACGATCGGGACCGGCCCGTACGAAGCCCCGACCCGGCTGCGCGAAGCTTCCGGCCAAGCCTATGTCCATCCCAACAACTATTCCTTCCGGTACAACGAGTCATTTCACACCATCTGCAACGCTTGGGCCGATACCTATGGATCGATCATGAGGTGGATGACCGGAGGGGCGGTGGGAACCACCTGGTTCGGTTGCATCGGCACCTACGCCAATAAGCCTGGGAGTCATGGCACCGGCGACGCCTT
>JBOFLE010000081.1:0-8965 GCA_051657705.1 Nocardioides sp.
GCGCAACTGGTCGAGGCCGCGAGAGCGGCCCTACCCGAGGACGTCAACGCCCCGGCGGCTTCCTGAGCCTGCCGCAGATGGCAGCCGACTCGACCCTCGCGCCGCTCGCCCGTAGCAGCGCGAGGGTCAGGTCCGCCCGAGCCCTGACTCGCCGTAAGGAGCGGGCTCGGCAGCGGCGGTTCATCGCGGACGGCCCGCATGCGGTCGGAGCGGCCCTGGCCCGGAATGACCTCGTGATCGAGGTATTCGGGACCCGAGCCGCTCGCGACGCCTATCCCGAACTGGTCGGCGCCGCCGGCCGGCGTTGGACGACCGTCACCGCCGATGCGCTGGCCTCGATCAGTGAGGCGGTCTCGCCGGCGGGCGTGGTCGCGGTGTGCCGCTTCTTCGATGTTCCGCTCCAGATCGCCGACGCGTCCACGCTGATCACGATCTGCTGTGAGGTGCGCGATCCCGGCAACGTCGGCACGGTGATTCGCACCAGCGACGCGGCCGGCGTCCAGGCGGTGATCCTGACCGAGAAGTCGGTTGACCCGTACAACCCGAAGGCGGTCCGAGCCACCGTGGGCAGCCTCTTCAACGTGCCCCTGACCATCGGGGTAGGCGTGGCGGAGTCAGTAGCCGCCTGCCGGGACGCGGGTCTGCAGATCCTGGCCGCCGACGGTGCCGGGGATGTCGACCTCACGCGGTCCGACGCGATCCTCAGCGCTCCTACGGCCTGGCTGTTCGGGAACGAGGCCTGGGGCTTGCCGGAGGAGACGGCCTCACTGGCCGATCGTCGGGTGCGGATCCCGATCTTCGGCCGGGCGGAAAGCTTGAACCTGAGCACGGCGGCGGCTGTGTGCCTCTACGCCTCGGCTCGCGCGCAACGCCGAGTGGCCTTGAGCTGAGGTGACTCTCCACCTGCGTCCGGCCGACGTCACGGGGGTTGCGTAGGCTGCCGTGCCATGGTGCTCCTCGGTGGTTCTGGGTCCGCTGTCTCCGGGCCGGATGACGCCGCGACCCTGGACCTGCTCCCCGACGGCGTGGTGCTGGCCGACGGCGACGGTGTCGTCCGGCTGATCAACGTGGTCGCGGAGCGTCAGTTCGGCATCGACCGAGGCGACGGTATCGGGAAACCTCTCGACCAGGTGTTGGCACTGCGTGACCGGGACGGCGCGGAGTGGGTGACGACCAACTGCCCTTACGGCGGTCTGCAGCTCCGTTCCGGAATCCCCGAGCAAGCCTGGTTCCTGCCGAACGGACACGAGGTCCTGGTCACGGCTCGGCTGTCCCGGCCAGCGCTTCTAGCCGGCCAGCCACCCGGGCCGGATCCACGGCCGGTCACCGCGGTCGCCATCGTTCTCCGCTCAGGTCGGGGCCGGGCCCGACTCGACCGGGACCGATCCGATCTGGTGGCCACGGTCGCGCACGAGCTGCGCTCTCCGCTGACCGGGGTCAAGGGCTTCGTCCAAGCGCTGCTGAACCGGTGGGACAAGCTCAGCGACGAGCAACGCAAGCTGATGTTGTCGACGGTGAACGCGGATGCGGAGCGGCTGACCCGCCTGATCGCCGAGCTTCTCGATGTGGCCCGCCTGGATACCGGTCGGCTGTCGCTGTACTGTCGCCCCTCCGACGCCGGGACGCTGACCTCGCGGGTCGTCGAGTCGGTCCGGGCGGGCACGTCCCGACCGGTCGAACTCCTCGTCGCGGACGACCTGCCGAGCATCTGGGTGGATGTGGACAAGTTCACGCAAGTGGTGACGAATCTGATCGACAACGCCGTTCGTCACGGCGAGGGCATCGTCCGGGTCGCGGTCTCCGCACCGAGCGGCGACGGTGCCGACACCGGCGTCCGGATCACGATCGACGACGAGGGCGAAGGTATCCCGGAGGAGATCAGGCGCCGGGTTTTCACGAAGTTCTGGACCCATGGTGTGCGCGGCGGTACGGGCCTCGGCATGTATCTGGTCAACGGGCTGGTGCGCGCGCACGGTGGAACCGTGCGGATCGACCAGGCCCCGGGCGGCGGCGCGCGGATCATCGTGCTGTGGCCGGTCGAAGCCCCCGAATCTGCACAAGACCCACACGAGGAGTAGCTCCTCGTCAGCCGGTCACGAGCCTAGGGTCAGTACATGGGCGAAGCGGGAGAGTGCGTCGGTGCGGAGGGGGTTGTCGGCGGTGGGGGTGCGGTCGAGCTGCGAGGCCATGGGGAGGTGCGCGAAGCGGGAGAGCGCGTCGGTGCGGAGGGGGTTGTCGGCGGTGGGGGTGGGGTCGAGCTGCGAGGCCGTCGAGAACTGGGCGAACCCGCGGGATCGAAAGGCAACGGGCGGCGGCTGATCTTGATCGTGGAGGATGAGCCGCTGATCAATCAAAGCGTGGCCCACCGGTTGCTGGCCGAAGGATACGACGTCGCCCGAGCCTGGGACGGGCCGACCGCGCTGAGACTCGCCGAGGAGCGTCGGCCCGACCTGGTCCTGCTCGACGTTATGCTGCCCGGGCTCGACGGGCTGACGGTGTGCCGCGTGCTTCAAGCCGAACGGCCGGTTCCGGTCCTGATGCTTACCGCGCGCGACGATGAACCGGACATCCTCGCCGGCTTGGAGGCCGGCGCGGACGACTACCTTGCCAAGCCGTTCGGGATGCGGGAGCTCCTCGCCAGGGTGTCGGCGCTGTTGCGGCGCGTGGACCGCGCGGCCTACTTGGCCAGTCGGCCGGCGGCGGTGTTGGTCGTCGGGGATCTGGTCGTGGATACCGGAGCCCGTCGGGTATCGGTGGCGGGCGATGACGTCCGGCTCACGCCGACCGAGTTCGACCTGTTGCGGGCTCTCGCCCGGCAGCCCGGAACCGTGATCAGCCGGGACGACCTCTTGTCCGATGTCTGGGACTGGCCGGGGGCGTCCGGTACCCGTACCGTCGACAGTCACGTCAAGGCCCTCCGCGCGAAGATCGGCGCGCATCGCGTGCGCACGGCGCACGGTGTCGGCTACGCGGTGGAGGCCGGGCCCGCGCCGAGTCACGCTGGCCCGGATGTCTCCGGATCGGGTACTCCCGGCCCGAGTCATGCCCCATCCAGCCGCGAGGGCGACGATGGTCGACCAGGGCGATGACGCGGACCGGGTAGGCCACCGGAACGGGGCGGGTGGTGTCGGGTACGGCGGATCGCCGGTACCGAGCGCGCCGCAGCCGTTGGCGCGAGTCGGGTCGATCAAGGTCAAACTCGGGCTCCTGGTCGCGGCAAGCGTGGCGGTGGCCGCCGTGATCGCGACGGTCGGAGTTGCCGGTGGGGTGCCGGCCATCCTCAGCATTCCGGTGACCATCGCGTTGGCGCTCGCCGTCACCCAACTGCTCGCCGGTGGCATGACCGCGCCGGTGCGCGCGATGACCCAGGCGTCCCGGCGGATGGCCGCCGGGGACTACTCCGCACGGATCGACGTCACCTCTGGCGACGAGATCGGCGAGCTCGGCCGGGCATTCAATTCGATGGCGCGCGATCTGGCCACCGTCGATCGGGAGCGGCGGGAGCTCATTGCGAACGTGTCTCACGAATTGCGTACGCCGCTGACGGCACTGTCAGTGCGCCTGGAGAACCTGGTCGACGGGGTGGAGCCGCCCGACGGGCCGGCCCTGGGTCAGGCGCTCGAACAGACCGGCCGGCTGACCTCCCTGGTGTCGGACCTCCTGGACCTCTCCCGGCTCGACGCCGGCCTGGCTGAGTTGTCCTGGACTCCGGTCGACCTGGCGGAGGTTGTCGGAGAAGCCCTGTCCGACGTCCCGGCGACCGGGCGGGAAGTGAGCTTCGAGGTCCGCGTCGTGCCCGAGGGGCTGCGGGTCATGGCCGACCCGGCGCGGCTGCGTCAGCTTGTCGTCAATCTGGCCGCCAACGCCGCCAGGCACAGCCCGGCCGGGGGAGTGGTGCGCATCTCGGGATCGCTGGTCGGTGGCGGGGACGCCCCCCGATGGCGGTTGGAGGTGACCGACTCCGGGCCCGGCATCTCGCCGGCCGATCGCGAACGGGTCTTCGAGAGGTTCGGCACCTTGGCCGGACACCAGGGCGGTGGTACCGGTCTGGGGCTGGCGATCGCACGCTGGGTATGCACGCTGCACGGCGGCAACCTGTGGTTCGTCGATCCGCCGCGCGGCGCCGGTGCCTGTGCCCGCGCCGAACTGCCGATCGGTCCGCCCGTCGCGCCGGTGCCACCACGCCCGGTGTCCCGGGCGATGGGTGGCGATCCCGGGCGATCCGTGGCGACCGCCGGACCGCGCGAAGCGCCCGAGAGCCGGTGGTCGGGAGCCGGTGGCACGAGTGGCGGATCCCTGTGGGCCGGCAGCTGGCCCTCAGCCGGCCTGGCGCCGCGGCCGGGCCTCCTCCTCGCCTCTGTCGGCTGCGGCGCGCTGGCCGCGGTACTGGTGCCGTTCCACCAGATCGGCCTGGGCCTTGCGGTGGTCGTGCTGGTCGCGGGTGCGGTGGTGTGGCGGTCCTCGCGGCGACGGCACGAACCGTTCACGATCGGATGCGCGGTGCTGGCCGCGCTGGGAATCATCCCCGGGCTGCTCCGGGACGCGGACTGGATCGCGGTGCTGTGCCTGCTCGCCGGCGGGCTGGCGATGACCGCCGGGATCACCGGCGCCCGGACCTTTCCGGGATTCGTCGCATCCTTCGTCTCCTGGCCGTTGTCGGGACTGCGGGGTCTGGGTTGGCTGGGTGACTCACTGACGGCGGCCGGCACCGTCCTCGGTCGTCGCCTCGGTGGTCGTGCCAGCGCCGCGCCGCTGGTGCGGACCGTGCTCTGGTCAGTTCTCGGGGTTCTGGTGTTCGGGGCCTTGTTCGCGTCCGCGGATCCCATGCTGGCGCTCTGGGTGCGACGTATCCTCCCCGAGTGGAGTTCGGCCGCACTGGTGTTCCGCGGGTTCGTGGCGATCGCGGTCGGTGGCGCGGTGCTGGCGGCGGCGTATCTTGCGTGCAACCCGCCGGTGGTCGAGCCGGGGCCGTGGTGGTCGGGCCGGCGAGCCGAGAAGCGCTACGAGTGGCTGGTGCCGGTGCTCGGCGTCAACGCGGTCTTCGCGGCATTCCTGCTGGCCCAGGCCCGGGTGGTGTTCGGCGGCCGCGACTACCTGCGTCGCACCACCGGCCTGACCTACGCCGAATACGTCCATCAGGGTTTCGGGCAGCTCACGGTGGCCACCGCCCTGACTTTGCTCGTGGTCTGGGCGGCGTCTCGTCGGGCAGGCCTGCACACCGTCCGGGACCGGGTCTGGCTGCGGGGGGTCCTGGGCATGCTGTGCGCGCAGACACTGGTCGTGGTGGCTTCCGCGCTCTATCGCCTGGATCTCTACGAGGACGCATACGGCCTGACCCGGCTACGTCTCCTGGTGGCGGTCTTCGAGGGCTGGCTCGGGTTCGTGGTGATCGCCATCGGGGTCGCCGGGATCCGGCTGGGCGGCAAGGTCCTGGCTCGGGTCGCGCTGTTCACGGGGACGGCGACCCTCCTGGGCCTGGCTCTGGTCAACCCGGACGCCGTGATCGCCCGGCACAACCTGGAGCGATACGAACGCACCGGCAAGCTGGACTGGTGGTATCTGCGGTCCCTGTCCGCAGATGCCGCGCCGGTGCTGGTGACAGGCCTGCCCGACGCCGACCGGGCGTGCCTTTCGTCCGAGCGACCGGATCGGCGCTCGCCGATGGCCTGGACCTGGGGATACCAGCGGGCACGTGGGCTGCCACCTGCCGACCCGCCGCCGTCCGACCCGGCCGTATGCGACCACCTCTTGTTCGGATCGGACTGACCGGACCGCGATATCGGTTCGCTCGCAGGCCCGCTCAGTTCCTAGACTGAGCGCGACACGTATCCCTGTGCAAGCGGAAGGCTGAGTCAGCTCGCGATGTCCGGTCCCAATACCGAGTACGACCCCGTCCAGGTGGCGGGTCTGAGCGCGGACGAGGTCGCGGGCCTGGTCGCGGGCGCCGAGGCCGCGATTGCCATGGCAATCGACCTCGATGACCTCAAGCAGGTCCGGCTTGCGCACAGCGGCGATCGTTCGCCGCTGGCCCTGGCCAACCGCGAGATCGGTGCGCTCCCGCCGCAGGCCCGTAAGGAAGCCGGTCGACGGATCGGGCAGGCCCGTGGGCGGGTCGCCCAGGCGTTGGCGGTGCGGACGGAGGCGCTCACGATCGAGCACGAGGAGCGGATGCTGGCGACCGAGGTGGTCGACGTCACGCTTCCGGTGCGGCGGCGCGCCGTCGGCGCGCGGCATCCGGTGACGATGTTGTCCGAGCTGATCGGCGATGTCTTCGTCGCCATGGGCTGGGAGATCGCCGAGGGCCCCGTCGTCGAGGCCGAGTGGCTGAACTTCGACGCCCTCAACCTCGGCCCGGATCACCCCGCCCGGACCATGCAGGACACCTTCTGGGCCGCGCCGGCAGATCACGGTTTGGTCCTTCGTACCCACACCTCACCGGTCCAGGCCCGCACAATGCTGACCCGCACACCACCCATCTACGTGGTCTGTCCGGGACGGGTCTTCCGCACCGACGAATACGACGCCACGCATTCTCCGATGTTCCACCAGGTCGAGGGGCTGGTCGTCGACGAGGGCATCACGATGGCGCACCTGAAAGGTTCGCTCGACCACTTCGCCACCGCCATGTTCGGGGCCGGTATCGACACCCGGTTCCGCCCGTCCTACTTCCCGTTCACCGAGCCCAGCGCGGAGGTGGACCTGCGTTGCTTCGTCTGCCGTGGAGCCGCGCCCGTCGTCGCGTCCTGCCGGACCTGTCGCGGAGAAGGCTGGATCGAGTGGGGCGGTTGCGGGGTGGTCAA
Organism: Nocardioides sp.; assembly: GCA_051657705.1. Taxonomy (GTDB): domain Bacteria; phylum Actinomycetota; class Actinomycetes; order Propionibacteriales; family Nocardioidaceae; genus Nocardioides. Next base: position 6,801 of record JBOFLE010000081.1, read on the forward strand.
TCCACGGGTCCTGACCGCCTGCGGCGTCGACTCCGAGCGCTACACCGGTTTCGCGTTCGGCATGGGCATCGACCGCACGCTGATGTTCCGGCACGGGATCGAGGATCTCCGCGATCTCTTCGAGGGCGATGTCCGGTTCTCCGCGGCCTTCGGGAGTGAGATCTGATGCGGGTACCGATGTCCTGGCTCGGCGAGTACGTCGACCTCGGATCCGAGACGAGCGTCGAGGACTTGGCCGCGGATCTCACTCAGCTCGGGTTGAAGCTCGAGGCGCTGGAGCGGCACGGCACGGACCTCGTCGGCCCGTTGGTGGTCGGCCGGGTTCTCACCATGGAGCCCGAGCCGCAGTCCAATGGCAAGACCATCAACTGGTGCACGGTCGATGTGGGCGGGGCCAATGGCACCGGCGAGCCCCAGGGGATCGTCTGCGGCGCGCACAACTTTGCCCCGGGCGACCTGGTGGTGGTGGTCCTGCCGGGCGCGGTGCTCCCCGGAGGCTTCGAGATCTCGGCCCGGAAGACCTACGGCCATGTCTCCGCGGGGATGATCTGCTCCGAGCGAGAACTCGGCCTGGGTGAGGATCACGCCGGCATCATCGTGCTCCCGAGCGGCATCGGGGATCCCGGCGACGACGCCGTCGACCTGCTGCGAATCCGGGACGACGTCATCGAGTTCGAGATCAATCCCGACCGGGCCTACGCGATGTCGATTCGCGGGGTGGCGCGCGAGGCGGCGCTGGCCGCGGCCCGCCGCGGCCGAGCGGTGGCATACCGGGATCCTGCTCTGCGAGCGACCCCGCCGGCCGACGACAAGGGCTATCCGGTCGTGATCGACGACTCCGTGGGCTGCCCGGTGTTCGTCGCGCGACTGGTCTCGGGTTTCGATCCCACCGCGACCAGCCCGGCCTGGCTGACTCGCCGGCTGACGCTGGCCGGGATGCGGCCCATCTCGTTGGCGGTGGACGTCACCAACTACGTGATGCTGGAGCTGGGCCGACCGATCCACGGCTATGACGCCGACAGACTCTCCGGTCCGCTCCGGGTTCGCCGGGCGCGGGTGGGGGAGGCACTGCGGACTCTCGACGGCGTGGACCGTGCGCTGGCGGACGAGGATCTGGTGGTCTGCGACGACAGCGGCATCGTGGGGCTCGGCGGCGTTATGGGTGGGGATTCCACCGAGATCTCGGACGGCACGACCCGGGTGCTGATCGAAGCCGCGCACTGGGATGCGGCCTCCATGTTCCGTTCCGGCCGGCGGCACCGGCTCACTTCCGAAGCCGGCAAGCGAAACGAGCGAGGTGTCGACCCGACGATCTGCGAGGCCGCGGCCGACCGGGTGGCCGAGCTCCTGGTCCAGCTGGGCGGCGGCGTGATCGAGCCCGGAGTCACCGTCGTCGGATCGCCTCCGGCGAGCGCGGTGATCGAGATGCCGGGGGCGCTCCCGGAGCGGATCACCGGGATCGAGATCGATACGGCGGTGACGATAGCGAACCTGGAGCTTGTCGGCGCCCAGGTCCGGATCGATGATCCGATCGATGACTGGGCCGATGCCGGGGCTGGTGATCGGGAAGGCGCGCGGCCGCTCACCGTGACCGCCCCGCCGTGGCGGCCCGACCTCACCGATCCGTTCGACCTGGTGGAGGAGGTCGCGCGCCTCGTGGGCTACGACCAGGTGCCGTCGGTCCTGCCGGCCGCGCCGCCGGGCCGAGGCCTGACCAGGGAGCAGCGTCTGCGGCGGCGGCTCGGTCGTACGCTTGCCGGGGAAGGCTTCGTCGAGGTGATCAGCTTCCCGTTCGTCGGCGATGCCGACTTCGACGCGCTCGGGCTGCCGGCCGACGACGCCCGCCGCGACGTACTCATGTTGGTGAACCCGCTGTCGGCCAACGAGCCCGCGATGACCACCACGCTGGTCCCCGGCCTCCTCAAGGCCGCGAGTCGCAATCTCGGCCGCGGCGCGCCCGGAGTGGCACTGTTCGAGACCGCGACCGTCACCGAGGTGGCCGAGCGCATCGAGCCCACCTCGGCGACGGGACCAACCGATCGGGGCGCGCCGATCTACGGCGTCGACCGTCGACCGTCGGAGGCGGAGTTCGAGGCGCTGGAGGCGGCCTTGCCCGGGCAGCCCTTGCATCTGGGTGTCGTACTCGCGGGCGAACGGGATCCCGC
>JBOFLE010000082.1:0-2717 GCA_051657705.1 Nocardioides sp.
ATTCGGTGCGAGCGAGGATCTCCCGGACGATGTCCATCGTGGTGTCCGGGTGCAAGAAAGCGAGCCGGCCGACGGTCTCGCCGTCCCACTTGCTCGGCGGCACGAAGGCGATGTCCTCGTGGTGCAGCGCCTGCGCCCACCCGTGATAGTCCGCATCCTCCCACCCGAGCCGGCGGAACAACACGACACCCAGGTCGGGCTCGCGGATCAACTCCAGATGGGGCGTGTCCCTGATCAGCTCGGCGGTCTGCTTGGCCAGCCAGATGGCGGCCTCGATGGAGTCGCGGTACGCGTCGACGCCGTTGACCGCCATCGAGAACCACACCGGCAGCCCTCGGGCCCGCCGGGTCAGGTGGTAGGCGTAGTCCGTCGGGTTCCACGAGGCGGTGTCCTCCGGGGCCCGCGCCGCGCCGGACGCATGACCGTCGGCGCCGGTGTGGATGACGTCGAGGTACGACGCGTCCTGGGTGTGCGTCTGCCGGGCCAGCGCCGGATCACGGTACAACAGCGCACAGCAGTCGAACGGGGAGAACAGCCACTTGTGCGGGTCGACGATGAACGAGTCCACCAGGTCGATGCCGGCGTACTTGTCGCGCACCGAGCGCGCGAACAGCCCGGCCCCGCCGTACGCGCCGTCGACGTGGAACCACCAGCCGTGCTCGCCGGCGATCCGACCGACGCCGGCCAGGTCGTCGACGATCCCGGCGTTCGTGGTGCCCGACGTACACACCACCGCCGCGATGTCCGCCACCGAGTCCTCCGTGGCGAGCGCGTGCCGGACCGCGTCGCCGGTGAGCCGGTGGTCGTCGGTCTCCACCACCAACGCGTCCATCTCCAGCAGCCGAAGCGTGTTGACGATCGAGGAGTGCGCGTCCGTACTGACCACGACCCGCCACCGACGTACCCGGCCATCGCGCGCCTTGGCCGTCTCGCGAGCGACCGCCAGGGCCGACAGGTTGCCGGCCGACCCACCGGACACGAAGCACCCGCCGGACGTGGCGGGAAGGCCGATCTCGTCGGCGATGACCCGCAGCGCGGTATTCTCCGCCGCCACCGCACCGGAGGCCTCCAACCAGGACACCCCCTGGACCGACGCGGCACTCACCAGCATGTCGAACAGCAGGCTGGCCTTGGTCGGCGCGGCCGGGATGAACCCCAGGAAGCGGGGGCTGTCCGCCGATATCACCGTCGGCGCGATCAACGAGGAGTAGACGCCCAGCACCTCGTCCGGCGGCCTGGGTTGATCGCGGATCAGACCGTCCAGCCGGTGGTAGAGCTCCGTGGCGTCCAACCGACCCTCGTCCAACGGAACCGGATCCATTCGCAGGCGGTTCTCGGCGTACGCCAGCACGCTCCGGATCATCTGTTCGGTGACCTGATCGACCCGATGCATGCCCATCTGTCCGCTCCATCCACTCGCCTCGGCCGCGTGCGCTGACCGTAGGCTCACTCTATGGACTCCGCGGACCGATCCGAGGAACAAGTGGGCCAGCAGCCGGAGGTGATTCCGCGCCGCTCGGTGCTCTACGTACCGGGCTCGAACCTGCGGGCGCTGGCCAAGGCCGCCTCGCTGCCGGCCGACGCGCTGATCCTGGACCTGGAGGACGCCGTCGCGCCGTCGGCCAAGGCCGCCGCACGCGAGGCCGTCGCGGCCACCCTCGCCGAGGAGTTCGACAACCGGCGGATAGCGGTACGAATCAACGCCGGTGGTACGCCGTGGCAGGCCGACGACCTGGCCGCGGCGGCCGGGGCGCCGGCTCTGCTGTTGCCCAAGGCGACCACCCCGGCCGATGTCGCCGAGGCGGACGGCGCACTGGCGGCGGCGGGCTCCGGAGCTCGGCTGTGGCTGATGGTCGAGACCCCCGGGGCGGTGCTCGAGTTGCCCGCGCTGGTGGGCGCTTCGGACCGGGTGGAGGTACTGGTCATGGGGACCCAGGACCTGGCCACCGCGCTCCGGCTGCCGGCGGACCCGACGCGCGCGGGGTTGGCGACGGCGATGGCACGGACCGTGCTGGTCGCTCGGGACACCGGTTGCGACGTCATCGACGGGGTCTTCACCTCGTTGACCGATACGGCGGGCTTCGAGGCCGAGTGCCGGCATGGACGCGCGCTGGGCTTCGACGGCAAGACTGTGATCCATCCCGGTCAGATCGAGACCGCGAACCGGGTCTTCGGGCCGTCCGGAGAGGACCTCCTGAGCGCGGAGCGACTGGTCGCGGCCTGGGACGAACGCGGCGACGACGGGCACCCCGCGACCGGTGTCATCGTGCACGAGGGCCGGATGATCGAACGACTCCATGTGGAGGAGGCCCGACGCCGGCTCGCACTGGCGCGCGCCGGGCGTCACAATGATGGTGGAGAACCGGGAGGCCCACCATGACCGAGTCAGCCGAACCGAGCGCGGGCCTTCCGGACGGGGCCGACGACGTCGGCGCCCTCGGCCGGCGGCAGCACCCCGAGCACTACAACACCCGCGGGCGACTCAAGGCGCGGTTCTATGACGCCGAGATGGCCCGCCTGCAAGAACAGTTGGTCCTGCTGCAGTACTGGATCCAGTCCCAGGGACTCAAGGTGCTGGTGATCTTCGAAGGCCGGGGTTCGGCCGGCAAGGGCGGAGTGATCAAGCGGATCACCGAGCGGACCAGCCCGCGCACCGTACGGGTGATCGCACTGCCGAAGCCGACCGAACGGCAGCGCACCCAGTGGTACTTCCAGCG
>JBOFLE010000083.1:0-5271 GCA_051657705.1 Nocardioides sp.
CCAGCTTGAGCTGCCGTTCGGCGTGATCGGCCGGAATGTGCTCGACCACTCGACGCCGCATGGCCTGGACGTCCTCGACGAAGTGATCGCGGGTGGCCGCCGACCACACCAGCGGACCGATCGCGGCGGCATAGCGGTCGGCAAGCTCACGATCGCCGGCGGCCGCCCTTGCCTTGAGCAGTGCCTGGAACTCCCAGGTGGTGGCCCACCGCTGGTAGTAGCTGAGGTGGCTGGTCACGGTCCGGACCAGGGGTCCGGCGCTGCCTTCGGGTCGCAGCGCGGCGTCCACCGGCCAGATCGTCCCCTCCGCGGTGTGCTCGGAACAGATCCCGATGACGTGAGTCGCCAGCGCCGCCGCCACCCGGGAGGCGACCGTGTGGTCCACCCCGTCGGCGGGTTCGTAGACGAAGACCACGTCGACATCGGAGACGTAGTTCAACTCGTGTCCGCCGCACTTGCCCAGCGCGATGACGGCGAGCCGGGCCGCGGACGCGGACTCGCCGACCCGGGCTCGCGCGACGGCGAGGGCCGCCTCGAGCGTGCCGACCGCGAGATCGGACAACTCCGCGGCGACGTCGTCGATACCCACCTGATCCGCCAGGTCGCGCGACACCAGCCGCAGGAGGTGCCGCCGGTACTCGACTCGAAGCGCGGTCAGGCAGGCGTCATCGGACACGGTGGCGACGGGCGCGGCGGCACCCGGATCGGCTCCGACCGAGGCCAGCATCGTGGCGCGCAGCCAGTACCTCGGCGGCCGAGTCGTGCCCAGCAGCGGATCGGTCAGCTCACGCCAGTGCTCGGGATGTCGCAACAGGTGCTCGGTCAACGCCTCGCTCACGCCGAGCACCAGCAGCAACCGCATCGCCGTACCCTCGTCATGAGCGACGGCCCGCAGGAACGAGTCGCCGTCGGCGGCAGTATCCGCGCCGACAGTGTCCGCGCCGGCCTCGCCCGCGCGGGTCTCGCCGACTCGCTCGGCCAGACTCAGCAGCCCGGCCAGCGCATGGTCGGGATCGGCGGTCCGGGCCAGCACGGCGAGCAGGGGGTCGGCGTACGGCCCGAGCCGACTCAGTAGCTCTCGGGCTCGCGTCGGCTCGGCGAACCCGGCCCGGATCAGGGCCCCTCTACCGGTGCGCGAGCCCGCCCGGCTCATGGCCCTCACGCTCGGCTCGCAGTGCCTTGTCGGGCCAGTACGCGAGCGCGATCACCACCAAGCCGTAGAGCGTGAGTCCCACCCCGATCAGTCCGCCGCGCAGCAGCGTCGCCGTCATGACCAACAGGGCTGCGCTGAAGAAAACGAGCATCCGCGCGGTGACGTTGCGCCGCGGGATGAACGAGAACGCGGCGACCGCCACCACGAGCAGCAGCAGCGTGACCGGGACCGCGAACCCGACCAGATAGGTACGCAGCGCCTCGGCGTTCTTCCCGGCATCGTCGTCGAGCCGCGCCGCGTTGTAGCCGAAGATCCCGACCGCCACGAGCGCCTGCAGCCCGATCAGGCCCACCAGCGCGCGCAGGACCTTCGAGCGTCGTTCGCCGAGAACCAGTTCGGGCCGCTTGGCGGGGTCGTACTTCACAAGACCGGGAGCATAGTGTCTCGCTCGAACGCCGACACCTGGCGGCTGTACTCATTCCACTCTGCTCGCTTATTGCGCAGGAAGAAGTCGTAGACGTGCTCGCCCAGGCAGTCGGCGAGGAACTCGGAATTCTCGGCGACCTTGATCGCGTCGTAGAGGCTCCGGGGCAGCGGATCGATGCCGAGTGCCTTGCGCTCCCGATCGGTGAGCGCCCAGACATCGTCCTCCGCCTCCTGGGGCAACGGGTAGTCCTGCTCGACGCCCCTCATGCCGGCGGCCAGGACGACCGCGAAGGCCAGGTAGGGGTTGCACGCCGGGTCGATGGTGCGCAGCTCCACCCTCGTGGACTGGCCCTTGTTGGGTTTGTACATCGGCACCCGGACCATGGCCGACCGGTTGTTGTGGCCCCAACAGATGAACGGCGGGGCCTCGCCACCGCCGATCAGCCGCTTGTAGGAGTTCACCCACTGATTGGTGATCGCGGTGATCTCGGAGGCATGGTGCAGGACGCCGGCGATGAAAGCCCGCCCGGTCTTGCTGAGTTGATACTCGGCGCCGCCTTCGAAGAACGCGTTCTGGTCGCCCTCGAACAGGCTGACGTGCGTGTGCATGCCGGAGCCCGGGTATTCCGTAAAGGGCTTCGGCATGAAACTCGCCCAGATCCCCTGGTTCAACGCCACCTCCCGCACCACGGTCCGGAACGTCATGATGTTGTCCGCGGTGGTGAGCGCGTCGGCGTACCGCAGGTCTATCTCGTTCTGGCCGGGGCCGCCCTCGTGATGGCTGAACTCGACCGAGATGCCCATCGCCTCCAGCATGGTGATCGCCTGCCGCCGAAAGTCGGTCCCCATGGCTTGGGTGGTGTGGTCGAAGTATCCGCTGCGGTCGACCGGAACCGGCCTCTCGCCGTCGACCGGCTCGCCCTTGAAGAGGTAGAACTCGATCTCAGGGTGGGTGTAGAACGTGAAGCCCTGATCGCCGGCTCGGGTCAGGGTCCGCTTGAGCACGTAGCGCGGATCGGCGTAGGACGGGGACCCGTCGGGCATCAGGATGTCGCAGAACATCCGGGCCGTGGACGGGCCCTGGCTGCGCCACGGCAGGATCTGGAAGGTCGCCGGATCCGGCTTGGCCAGCATGTCCGACTCGTAGACCCGAGCGAACCCTTCGATGGCCGAACCGTCGAAGCCGATGCCTTCCTCGAAGGCTCCGTCGAGTTCAGCCGGCGCGATGGCCACCGACTTGAGCGAACCGAGCACGTCGGTGAACCACAGTCGGATGAACCGGACATCGCGCTCTTCGAGCGCGCGCAGCACGAACTCTTCCTGCTTACCCATGCGCCTACTATCTCGCAGACAGGTGTCAGATGTATCAATCCGGCTCGGGGAGATTCGCCGGAATCCGCTCCAGATCCGCGAGCCATGCCGCGGCACCGGCGTCCGACGGCATCCGCCAGTCGCCGCGGGGGCTCATGGTGCCCCCCGCACTGACCTTGGGACCGTTGGGCAGCGCCGACCGTTTGAACTGATGGGCGAAGAACCGCTCGAGGAAGACCCCGAGCCAACCGCGGATGGTCGGCAGGTCGTACGCCGTGCGCTCGGCGTCGTCGTATCCGGGCGGCCACTCCCCCACCTCGACATCGCGCCACGCATGCCAGGCCAGGAACGCGATCTTGCTGGGCCGCAGCCCGTGCCGCAGCAGGTAGAACAAGGCGAAGTCGGCCAGCGCGTAGGGCCCGACCGAGTCCTCGGTCGCCTGCGGCTTGACCCCGGCCCGCGCCGGCACCAGCTCGGGGGTGATCTCCTGTCCGAGGATCTCGCCCAGCACCTCTCCGGTGGCGGTGTCGAACTGGTCGGAGGCGATCACCCATCGGATCAGGTGCTGGATCAGCGTCTTCGGCACTCCGGCGTTGACGTTGTAGTGAGCCATCTGGTCGCCCACCCCGTAGGTGCACCAGCCGAGTGCCAGCTCGGACAGGTCGCCGGTGCCCAGCACGATCCCGCCGCGATGGTTCGCGAGGCGGAACAGATAGTCGGTGCGCAGGCCGGCCTGCACGTTCTCGTAGGTGACGTCGTAGACCTCCGCGCCGGAGGCGGCCGGATGGTCGAGATCGGCCAGCATCTGCCGCGCGGCCGGGGTGATGTCCACCTCGGCGAAAGTCACACCCAGGCTCTTCGACAGCCGGGTGGCGCGGTCCTTGGTCTGCGAACCCGTCGCGAATCCCGGCATCGTGAACGCATGGATGTCCGAGCGCGGCCGACCGAGACGGTCCATGGCCTTGGCCGCGACGATCAGCGCGTGCGTCGAATCCAATCCGCCGGAGACGCCGATCACGATCTTCGGCCGGCCGATCGCGCGCATCCGCTGCTCCAGACCGGAGACCTGGATGTGGTATGCCTCGTAGCAGTCGAGAGCCAGCCGCTCGGCGTCGTCGGGCACGAACGGATACCGGTCGACCTTGCGTTTCAGGCCGATGTCGCCCCCCGGCGGGGCGAGCTCGAAACCGATCCTGCGGTACCCGTCCAGCCGATCACCGTGGGTCCGGCGATTGTCGTCGAAGGTGCCTTGCCGCAGTCGCTCCTGCCGGATCCGGTCGAGGTCGACGTCCGCCAGGCTCATCTGCGCCGTCGCGGCGAATCGCTCCGATTCGGCGAGCAGGTCGCCGCACTCGTAGATCATGGTCTGACCGTCCCAGGACAGGTCCGTGGTGGACTCGCCCGCACCGGCGGCGGCGTACAGGTACGCCGCGTTGCAGCGCGCGCTCGCCGAGCGCACCAGGAGCCGGCGATCCTCCGCGCGGGCCACGGTGATCGGGCTGCCGGAGAGGTTGGCCAGGACCGTGGCGCCGGCCAGCGAGGCCTCGGCACTGGGCGGGATCGGCACCCACATGTCCTCGCAGATCTCCACGTGCAGCGCCAACCCCGGGACGTCGGTGGCCTCGAAGATCAGGTCCGGCCCCAGCGGCACCTCGTGGACCGCGAGCGAGTCCGGCAACGAGATGGTCTCCCCGCGCCGGTCGTCCCCCGGGGCGAAATGGCGGCGCTCGTAGAACTCCCGATAGGTGGGCAGATAGGACTTCGGGGCAACCCCGAGCACCTCGCCACGATGGACGATCACCGCGCAGTTGAGCACTCGATTGCCATGCACCAGCGGGGCACCGACCACCAGGACAGTCCGCAGCTCGGCGGATGCCTGGGCGATCGACACCAGCCCGGCCAGCACCGCCTCGAGCAGGGAGTCCTGCAGCAACAGATCGTCGATGGCGTAGCCGGACAACGCGAGCTCCGGGAACACCGCGACCGCGACACCGGCGTCGTGGCACGCCCGTGCCTGCTCCGCGATCCGCTCGGCGTTCGTGGCGGGATCGGCGATGGCCACCGGGACCGTGCACGCGGCCACCCGGGCGAAGCCCTGGGCATAGCTCGACGTGAAGTCCACGCCGCAATTGAAGCATCCCGAATGCGTCGAGGGGTGCTTTGATGGGCTGGTGAACGCTCCGGACAGTTTCGTGTCGGTGACCCCCGAGCCGCCGTACACGGCAGTCATCTTCACCAGCGTCCGTACCTCCGGCGACCGGGGGTACGCGGACACCGCACTCGAGATGGAACGGCTCGCGGCCGAGCAGCCGGGATATCTCGGCATCGAGGCGGCCCGCGAGGCCGGCGGTCGTGGCATCACGGTCTCCTACTGGGTCGAC
>JBOFLE010000084.1:0-18645 GCA_051657705.1 Nocardioides sp.
TGCGCTTAGCGATCCGGCGGCTCGTCGAGCACGGTGAATTCGTGCAGGAAGGCAGGGGACGCCGCGGACTGCTCCGCCGGACCGCGGACGCCGAGCTTCGCGAGCGCCACGATGTCGGCTTCGTCGACCTCGCGTACGCACAGGATCTCGGCCTCGCTCCGTGGTCAGGCCACTGGCATCTGCTGGCGTTCACGATCCCGGAGCGGCGCAGGGGTCTCCGGGACCGGGCCCGGCGCACGCTGAATCGGCTCGGCGCCGCGACGTTGCCGGGCGGGTTCTACGTGAGCCCCCACCCGTGGGAGGAAACCGTCTTCGCGGAGTGCCCGGAACTGCTTGAGCTGGACGACCTGCTCGTGGCCAGCAGCGATCGACTCAGCATCGGAAGAGCGCATGACAGCCGCGCGGTGGCCGAGGCTCTGTGGCCACTGGACAAGGCCGCTGTGGCCCACCGGCGACTGCGGGACTTCGCCGGATCGATCTCAAGTTCGCCGCCCGGTGCGTCCTCGACCGCGACCCTGGCCATCGCCCTGCGGTTGGCGACCGCGTTCGAAGACGCGCACCGGCACGATCCGCTGCTCCCGACCGAGCTGCTGCCGGACGGCTGGGCCGGCACCGCCGCCCGGGCTCGTTTCGCGGAGGCCTGGACGACCCTCAGCATGCCGATGGCCGAGGCCGGCGTCGTACTCTTCGAGAGGTACGCCGCCGGCTCGGGTGCGGATGCGCAGGGGTCGTAGACTCCGGCCGTGGCCGCCGATCGTGGGAATCCCAGTGGTGGAGGCCGCATTCGCGAGGACGACATCGCCGAGGTCCGGGAAAAGGCGCGTATCGACGACGTGGTCTCCTCCTACGTCACGTTGCGCAAGGCGGGAGGCGGGTCCTTCAAGGGGCTGTGTCCCTTCCATGACGAGAAGACCCCGTCGTTCAACGTCACCCCGGCGCGCCAGCGTTGGCACTGCTTCGGATGCGGGGAAGGCGGCGACGTCTTCGACTTCCTCCAGAAACATGACGGTCTGAGCTTCACCGAGGCCGTGGAGCGGCTCGCCGACAAGTACGGCGTACGGCTCCGCCGCGAGGCCGGCGACGCGCCTGATCCGGGGTCCCGTGGACCCCGCCGCAGTCGGCTGCTCGAAGCGCACAAGGCCGCCCAGGAGTTTTACGCGGAGAGCCTGGCCGGCCCCGACGCGATGGCCGGCCGGCAGTTCCTCGCCGAGCGCGACTTCGACCAGGAGGCCGCCCGGCGATTCGGCGTCGGCTTCGCGCCGCGCACCGGCGACGCCCTGTACAAGCACCTGCGCGGACGTGGCTTCACCGACTCCGAGCTCCTCGCCGGCGGCCTGGTGGCCGAGGGGCGCGGCTACTACGACCGCTTCCGCGGACGGTTGTTGTGGCCGATCCGGGAGTCGAGCGGGGAGACCATCGGGTTCGGCGCTCGGCGGATCTTCGACGACGACCGGATCGAGGCGAAGTACCTCAACACCCCGGAGACCCCGATCTACAAGAAGAGCCAGGTGCTCTACGGGATCGATCTCGCCCGCCGCGATATCGCTCGTTCCTCGCGAGCCGTGGTGGTCGAGGGCTACACCGACGTGATGGCCTGCCACCTCGCCGGCGTGCCGACCGCGGTGGCGACCTGCGGAACCGCCTTCGGAGACGAGCACGCCCGGGTGTTGCGTCGCTTCCTGCACGACCACGAGGAGTTCCGCGGCGAGGTGATCTTCACCTTCGACGGTGACGAAGCCGGCCAGAAGGCGGCGCTGCGCGCCTTCGCCGGCGATCAGAACTTCGTCTCCCAGACCTATGTCGCCGTCGAACCGAACGGCTTGGACCCGTGTGAGTTGCGGATCCGACACCAGGACGAGGCGGTCCGGGACCTGGTCGCGCGCCGGGTGCCGCTCTATCGGTTCGTACTGAACCATGTCGCGCACCGCTACGACCTGGACCGTGCCGACGGGCGGGTGGACGCATTGCGGGAAGCGGCTCGTCTGGTCACGAGCATCCGGGACAGGTCCAAGGTCGACGCCTTCACTCGCGAGCTCGCGCAGATCGTCGGAGTCGACGTGGAGGAGGCTCGCCTGGAGGTCCGGCGGGCCTCCCAATCCCGTCCGGACCGGTCCCATCCGGACCGGCCGCAACAGGAGCGGCCGGGTGGGTCGGAGCCGCCGCGGCAAGCCGGTCGTCAGCTGCCGAACCTTCGCGATCCGCGATTCGCGGTCGAGCGGGACACGCTCAAGCTGATCCTGCAACACCCGGCCCAGGTCGGTGCCGGCATCGCCCAGATCGATGCGGGAGACTTCGCCCATCCGGTCTATCGGGCCATGTGGCAGGTCATCGCCGACGCCGGCGGGCCGGCGAAGGCGGCCGGCGATCCGGACTGGATCGGGACCCTGCAGGCGGCCACGACCGACGACCTGGTCTCCACGGGGCTGGGCGCGCTGTGCGTGGAGCCGGGGATGAAGGAGGAGGCCACCGCGGAGTACATCGCGGTGCACCTGTATCGCCTGCAGGAGCTCACCGTGCTCCGCCGGATCGCGGAGGTGAAGTCGAAGTTGCAGCGCACCAACCCGACCGAGAAGCTCGTGGAGTACAACCGGATGTTCGGCGAGTTGACCGCCTTGGAACAGCACCGCCGCCAACTCCGCGAGAAGTCGGTGGGCGCCTGATGATGCCCCCCGCCGAGAGGTCACAAATGCATGCCGAGAGGTCACAAATGCGCGCCGGATCGCCGTGCTGACGCGTCGCACGCCCCGTCCTCGGATCGCGCTGCCGCGAGGTGAGAGGTTGCTTGCCTGGGCGAGCCTGCCCGGCGGGCACATCGGCGGCACTCGCGAGGCCCTCTACCTGTCGCGCGGGGAAGAGGTGATCCGATTGCCGTGGCAGCGGGTCCACAGTGCGGTATGGGACCCCGAGACCGACGTCCTCCGGGTCGACGAGGTGGGGGAGTGGGGCGCCGACCGGCCGGTGCACGAGCTGCGGGTATCTCACCCGAGTCGGTTATTGCCCATGGTTCGCGAGCGGGTGACCGCGAGCATCCTGCTGCAACGACAGGTGACGATCGAGGGTCGCCGTGGCCTCCGGGTCATTGCTCGGCGGCCACCGACCGGCAGCGGAGAGGTGGTCTGGTTCTACGAGTACGACGAGGGCATCGACCCGGACGACGATCGCGTGCGCACGGCGGCCCGGCAGACCCTGGCGGCAGCTCGGGAGGAGCTGGGACTGACCTGAGCCGGGCGGAACTGATTTCACGCCGGTCACCGGCGCTTGCTAGTCTGTGCCAGCCGCCAGCGTGCGGTGCGATCCCCTGTAGCTCAACTGGCAGAGCATTCGGCTGTTAACCGGAGGGTTGTTGGTTCGAGTCCAACCGGGGGAGCCACAGCTCCGGTGGTCGAGAGGCCGCGAAGCGCCACCTCGACCACCGGAACCTGCCTGCAGGCGGGTTCGTGACGGTCACCCGCCCCAGCCCATCGGGAACACCTCGAACGATGCGGCGAAGCCGACTCCCATGCGCTGACCGACCTGGCGGGCGATGCCCTCCAGGAACTCCCGAGGATCGAAGGACTCCCAGCCCAGGCCGTCGATGTACGCCGCGTGCGCTTCCAGTGAGGCGACCCCGGCGTCGAAGGTGTCCGTGGTGTCCACGCCGTGCTCCGCCAACGGGGACGAGGACGCCCAGACTTCCTGTACGCCGCCCCAGGTCTCCAGGCCGTCAACCAGTTGGTCGTTGAAGATCCACCGGTTGCCGGCGTCGCGGACCGCGTCCAGCACGGCGCGGCCGGTGGCGATATGGTCGGCCTGATTGAGGTTCCGCCCGCCGAAGGTGTCCCGGAAGTTCCCGGTGATGACGATCTCCGGGCGGTGCCGGCGCACCACCTTCGCTATCGCGGCGCGCAACGGCACGCCGTACTCCAAGACTCCGTCCGGCAGGCCGAGGAATTCGACGGTGTCCACGCCGACGACGCGGGCGGACTCGACCTGTTCGGCCTCGCGGACCGTGCGGGACTGGTCCGGATGCAGGCCGTCGATGCCGGCCTCGCCGCTGGTGACCATGCAGTAGACGACCTTCTTGCCTTGTCCGGTCCATCGGGCGACCGCGGCGGCCGCGCCGAACTCGAGATCGTCGGGATGGGCGACGACGCAGAGTGCCGTACTCCAGTCTTCGCGCAGCGGGGTGAGGGGTGTCGGGGTCGCAGGATCTGAACTCATGAGTCGAGCATGCCAGCAATAACCGCTTGCCTCGTCACATCGGTGCGGTCTTGGATGGCGTGCATGATGGAAGTCGTCCCGATCGACCCCTTCGACGACGTCGGGCTGAGGCGGTTCTGGGAGGTCGAGCACGCGGCGCTCACCTATCAGCGGCCGTACGGCGAGGCTCGGTCGTGGCACGTGTTCTCGGCACTGGCGCGAACGGCGTCGGACTACGGCGAGCACCACTACCTGGCCGCGATCCTGGACGACCGGATGGCGGGAGTCGCCGACCTGGGCTATCGGACGCGGGACAATACGGAGGTCGCCCACCTGGAGATATCGGTGCTCGGCGACTGCCGTCGCCGCGGTGTCGGCTCAGCGTTGTACGCGGCGGCGACCGATCTCGCCGTCCGGGCCGGCAAGAGCACCGTCGTCGGTGGCACACACACGCATAAGGACTACCGGCCCGGGCTCGACTTCGGTCTCAGCCTCGGTTTCGAGGAGGTCCACTCCGAAGATCACTTCGTGTGCCGGTTGCCGTTGCCCGACGCCGTTCTGGCCCAGCATTCGGACCGACTCGGGTCCTCGGTCGAGGCCTACGATGTGGTGACCTGGTCCGGACGCTGCCCGGACGAGTACGTCGCGGCGTACTGTGCCATGCAGAGCCAGATGTCGGCGGACGTCCCGGTCGGCGACATGGCCTTCGTGCCCGTTCAGTACGACGAGGCCCGGCTGCGGGCGATGGAGGACCGTGCGGCGGTCGCGTACGTCGAACTTGTCGCGGTCGCTCGGCGACGCTCGGACGGCGTCTTCGGCGGCTACTCCGCGATGCTGGTCGATCCGACGGTGGACTATGCCTATCAGGACGACACCCTGGTGATGCCGGAACACCGAGGCAGCCACCTCGGCCTGCGGCTGAAGCGCGCCAATCTGGACATCGTGCGACAGGAGTACCCGGACGTGTCCCTGATCCACACCTGGTCGGCCGTCAGCAACGGCCCGATGCAGCACACCAATCGGGTGTTCGGCTTCGAGGTGGTGGAACGGGAACACGCCTTGCAGCGCGGCCTCCGCTGACCCGGTGTCCCGCCGGGCCGTCGGCACTGTACCCGCGTGAATCCGGGTAGGCTCCCTGCGGGGCGGTAGCTCAGTTGGTCAGAGCAGAGGACTCATAATCCTCCGGTCACGGGTTCAAGCCCCGTCCGCCCCACCAGCCCTCGGGAGGGTGCGCCGCTTCATGCTCACCCTCCCGAGCCATCCACCAGTTCTGACCACTGCTCAGTGTGGGACCAGTCAACCTCTGAGCGTGAGCGCGATCCGCCCGTGGTCGTGGAGGGCACGGTCCTCGGTGAGTGCGATCCAGCCGCCGCGGCCGAGGACCATTTCGATGAGTTCGTCGACCGCGTCGTCGATCACCTCGGGGTCTTCGATGTCGTCGGCCTCGACCAGGAAGTCACCGTCGGCACTGATGCGGGCGGGAAAGTAGAAGCCCCGCTCGACGACGAGCATCTCGGGTCGTTCGGCGCGCGCCGCCAGCCAGGCAGCGTCGATGCCGGACACCGCTCGACGCTCCGCGGCGCGGCGCTCCAGCAGTGCGAGGGCTTCGCGTTCGCGCGAGCGAAGGTAGCTCCGGACGACAGGCCCGACCCGCTCCGTCAGTTGTTCGAGCGGGGTGGTTGTCAGGTTTCCGTGTACGGTGCCCGCCAGCCGAGCAGTGTTGGTCGACACCGCTCGGAAACCCGCGACGACTCGTTGAGGGCCGGCGAACACTACGGGCGCCGGGTGCAGGCGCAGGTAGGTCCCGAGCGCTCCGTCGACTTTTCGGTAGAAGCGGGTGTTTTCCTCATCGCGGGAACGCTGCCTCCGGTCTCGGCGGCTCCGGTCGCCGACGCCGCGCGCAGACGGCGCTGAGAGCGGGAAAGCGCTCCGGGCTACCGGTTGCAGGATGCCGTCGCGAGTCTCGAAGAGGCGCGCTTGAGTGGAGTCGAGAACGAGCACCACATGGCGGGGTGCGTGGTGCAGGGCGCGGACGAGATCACGCGTCGCGAAGGTGGGATCGATCGTGACCCGGTCCTTGACTGGTACCGGGAGCCGGACCATGTGGCTGACCGTGGCGCTGGCAAAGAGCGCCGTGGCAGAGGAAGTCGGCCCCTTCGCCGCCTCGTCGGCGAGGTGGCGCAGGTCGGCGAGGATCGCCGACTCGGCTCCGGGCGGTTCCTCGGCCCGGAGCCGAGTCTCCGCCCGGCGCACCAATGCGCGCAACCGGGCGGCGTCCTCGGCGTACATCCGCTCGCCGGGAGTCGTGTTGCACAGCAGAGATACACACGGATAGCCCCTGACCGACTGAAGTGAGACGACGAGTTCGGGGTTCGGCGCCGCCCCTGGTCGAGTTTCCGGTACGGCGGTCGGGGTGGTCTCCTTGTTCATTGTTCGGTTCCCATCGTGGTGGTGTTTCGTGGATCCTGATTCCTGGTAGCTCGCAGGCTCGCGACGATCGCCACGGTGACGCACGACGTGATCACGGCCAGGCTGAGCCCGACCGGGACCTTGTAGACGTCGAGCAATAGCATCTTCACCCCGACGAAGACCAAGATCGCGGATAGCCCGGCCTTGAGGTAGACGAAGCGATACATGAGATCGGCGAGTAGGAAGTACATCGCTCGCAAGCCGAGAATCGCGAAAGCGTTGGCGGTGAAGACGATGAACGGCTCCCGAGTCACCGCGAAGATCGCCGGGATCGAGTCCACGGCGAAGATCACATCAGTGGTCTCGACGAGCACGAGAACGAGAAACAGAGGAGTCGCGACCCATCGGCCGCCTTGGCGGATCCAGAATTTCTGGCCGTGGAACTCGTCGGTAGAGGGGACGAACCTGCGAACCAGTCGGAGGACGGGGCTGCGGCCAGGATCCGCTTCGTCCTTGCGATGCCGGTACATGTGAATGCCGGTGAGCACGAGGAACCCGCCGAAGACATAGAGAATCCATGCGAACCGATCGATCAGGACGACCCCGCCGGCGATGAACAGCGCCCGGAACACCAAGGCCCCGAGAACGCCGTAGAAGAGCACCCGGTGTTGGTACTCCCGGGGCACCGCGAAGTAGCTGAAGATCATCGCGAAGACAAACACGTTGTCGACGGCCAGGCTCTTCTCGATGAGGTAGCCGGTGAAATACTCGCCCCCGACCTGGGCGCCGTACGTCGCCCAGAGGACAAGACCGAAGCCCACCCCCATCGTTACCCATAGGCCGCTCCAGACGGCAGCCTCCCGGGGGGTGACGACGTGGGCGTCGCCGTGCGCCAACAGATCCACGGCGAGCATCGCCAGGATAACGGCCAACACGGCCACCCAAGCCCAGAAAGGAACATCCATCGATGAAGCCTCCAGTCGGTTGTTGCTACCGTCCGAAGGTCTCCCCCGGGCACTTGGGCCTTGCGCCGCCGGGCCGAAGGCCGGGATGACGACGACGCTCGAGTGGGGTACTCCCCTTCATCTTACGAAACATAAATAGCGAATCACAGTTCTTGTCTTAGGTCAACTGGGCTCACGGGATGGGCGGGTTGGCCGGGATGGGCGGGTTGGCGAAATTTGACTCACGAAACACAGATCGTATGATGATCGCAGGAGGGGAGTAGCCCAGAAGCGTCCCATCGTCACCACGATCGCTGCGCGATCCGGTGGGCGGAGCCGGCAAGGCTCGGGCAAGACCTCCGTCAAAGACATGAAATGTCGGACGGAGGGAATGATGGATACGGTCACCGCTACTCGCACCGACCTTCTGGCGCGTCGCCGTGCCGCGGGTCTCGCCGAGCAAGGACGTGATGTCCTGGCGGACAAACGGACGGCCCTGATGCGCTCGTTCCAGGAGCGGAACCGGGAACTCCTGCGCCGACTGGCGGCGATGCAGGGTTCGGCCGCTGCGGCACGGAGTCGCCTCGACGAGGCCGGAGCCGCCATCGGTCCGGCCGCCCTTGCCTCTGCGGCTATGGCGGTCGTCCCGGATCTTGGGGTCAGGGTGGATTCGGAGGTGGTGGCCGGAGTGGTCGTGATCGACCTCGGCCACGCGTCGGTACGTCGCGACCCGGCCGAGCGCGGCTATGCCGCTCTCGCCGTCGACCCAGCCGTCGATGACGTCGCCGACGTCTACGAACGAGAGACCCTCGATCTGCTCGAGCTCGCGGCGCTCGAACTGACCGTACGCCGTCTCGCGCAGGAGATCGCCCGCACGACCCAACAGGTCAATGCGCTCGAGCACGTCATCGTGCCGAGGTTGCGAGCGGAGGAACGTTGGATCTCGTTGGCGCTCGAGGAGCGGGAGCGCGAGGAGACGGCACGGCTGCGCCGGGCCAGGTCCGCCGTGGTCGAAGCTCCCCCGACCGTAGGTGGCACGGATGCCGAGACGACGCTATGACCGGAGAGACGCCACTCGAGGCCGTCCGCGATCTCGAGCACAGGATCACCGCTCGCCTCGCGGAGCTGGAACAGGCAGGGAGTCCGGTCGAGCAGGCAGAGGCGGAAGCGGAAGCCCTCCTCGAAGCCGCTCGAGGCAGCGCCTCCTTGGCGGCCGAAACGCGCGCCGCCGAGACAGCGGCATCAGTTCGCCGTGAGATCCACGCGATCGAACAGCGGGCGGTCCGGCTATCAGAGCGGCTGGCGGAGTCCGCGGCTGTTCGCCGTGTCGAGGACTTGCGGTTGATTCGCTCGGTGGTGCTCCCGGTGGAGGCGGACTAGGTGCTTGTCCCGATCACCCAACTCGAAGTAGTCGGGCGCCGTCATCGCCTCGACGACGTCTTGGTCGCGCTGCAAGCGGCCCGGCTGGCGGAGGTGGTGTCGGTGCTCGACTCGCGAGAGGGACGGGAGTCCTCCACCCGTCAGGATGCCGAGACCACGGTCGAAGAACTGGTCCTGGTCGAGCAGCGTGTGGCCACCCTGTTGGCCTGCGGGCCCGCCGTCGAGTTCTCCGCCGGTTCGTCCTGCCGGATGACCCCGGTCGAGGTCCAGGCTGTCCTCCTCGCCGCCAACGATGCCGCCGAACCGCTTCTCGAGCGGCGAGAGCGACTTCGGGAGGAGTTGGAATCGCTGCCCCGAACCAGCGCCAGTCTCGGCGTGTTGATCCCGTTGGTTCCGGAGTTCGCGGAGATGACCGACGAGGAACTGGCCCAGATCCACCTCGCGACAATCGCGCTCATGCTCGAAGATCCCGATGGGGCGGTCGTGACCCAGGTGCGGCAGCAACTCGACGAGCTGCTCGGAGACCGAGCGTTGCTGGTCACCACCGGCACGGGGTCCGCAACCGGCTGTCTACTGGTGGTTCCGTCCTCGGCGGTTCCGGAGGTCGAGTCCCTGCTCGGGCAGGACCGAGTCGAGCGAATGGCGCTACCGGAGGGCTTCACCGGTCGGTCGCTACGGTCCACGGTCGCCGACATGCAGGAGCGGATCGCCGCCCTGCCCGCACTGGTCGAGGAGACCGATGAGTGGCTGAGGCAGGCCCTGATGCCTCACCTGGAGTCCCTGCACGAGGCGCTCGAGTCGGTCCGCGCTCGCCGGGAGCGGCTAGCCGCCAGCACACATGCCGAGGTGACTTCGCGAGCGTTCGGAGTGCGACTGTGGGTACCTCGCAACTCGGTGCGCCGCGTGCGCGAGGCCATCGTCGGCGTCGAGCCGGCCGCCGCGGTGAGCGAGGTTCCGGGACGCCTGCGCGTCGGCGAGCAACCGATCCTGGTCCGCAACATGCGCTGGTTCCGCCCGTTCCAGTCTTTGGTCGGCTTTCTCTCGTGGCCCGCTCCTGGAGGCCTCGACCCGACCGGTCTGATGGCAGTGGCGCTGCCCTTGTTCTTCGGGATCATGGTCGGTGACGTGGGCTACGGCCTGGCGCTGTCCACACTCGGCTACGCGCTTCGCCGCCGTTACCGCGATCCCAACCCGGTGCTTGCCGATGTCGGACGGGTCCTCATCGCCGGGGGGCTCTGGGCGACCTTCTTCGGGTTGCTGTTCGGTGAGTTCCTGGGCGATCTCGGCAAGGTGTGGTTCGACATGCCGGCGTGGTGGTTCTACCGGGGTGGTACGGAGGCGCTGACGCCTCTGTTGATCTTCGTCCTGGTGCTGGGCACGGTTCATATGACGCTCGGTCTGTTGATCGGTCTGTGGCTCGCGGTTCGTGAGCGGCACCTCCCGCATGCGTTGGAGCGCGGCGGCACGCTGGTGGTGTTCGGCGGCCTGTTCGTCATCGCGGCCGCGGCCGTGGCCGCGATACCGGGGCCGCCGCTACCCGTTGGGATCGCCCTCGTGTTGTCCGGCTTGGTGATTGCCGGGGTGGGCGCGGGGCCGCTCGGGGTGCTGCTGGGTCCGTTGGAGGTTGTCGGGCGCATCGGCAACGTGCTGTCCTACATACGGCTGGCGGCGGTCGGCCTGGCCTCGGTCTACTTGGCCGTGGTGGCCAACGAATTGGCCCGGCAGGCGCCGCTGCTCCTGGGTATCGCGATCGCCGCGTTCTTCCACGTGCTCAATCTCGCCCTTGCGGCGTTCAGCCCGATGATCCAGTCCCTTCGGCTCCACTATGTGGAGTTCTTCGGGACCTTCCACGACGGTGGTGGTCGCCCGTTCCAGCCGCTCGGTGCCGACCTCGCCCCCGTTCCCCACGACGTCGGACCGGCAACCGTGCCGGCCCGAGAACCGGCCCTCGCGGCCCGATAACAGGAGGACAACCATGGAACTCGGTCTCATCGCCATTGGAGCGGGGCTTGCGGTGGGCCTCTCGGCTATCGCGACGGGTCTCGCCCAGGCGAGAATCGGCGCGGCCGCGATGGGAGCTCTGGCCGAGAAGCCGGAGCTTGCGGGTCGCGCCATCTTGTTGGTGGCCATCCCGGAGACCCTGGTCATCTTGGGGTTCGCGGTAGCAGCCATGCTCATTCTGCTTCTTGGTGGCTGAGATGTCTCTCGCGAACCTCTTGTCGGCGATCGAAGAGGATGCCGGCCACGAACTCGAACATGCCCGGCTTGCCGCCGCGGACCGAGTCGAACGGATTCGAGTAGAGGCCGGCGAGCGTGCCGAGAGCCTACGCCGCGAGGTGCTGGCGACGGCGGACAAGGAAGCAGCGTCCGAAGGGGCGATTGTGATGTCGCGAGCCCGGAGCGCCGCGGCTGCCCGGTACAGCGAGGCACGCGAGTCCGCGTTGACGGAGTTGCGGCTCGCTGCCGAGATGGAGCTGCTGCACTACCGCGGCATTCCTGGGTACGCCGATGCCTTGGCCCACTTGCTCGGTGAAGCTCTGCGTGTGGTGGGCACGGCCCGGACCGTCCAGGTGGATCCACGGGACGAGGTAGCCATCGCGGAGCTGCTCGGCCCCGACTCGCCGGCGGAGGTCGTCGCGGACCTGACCACCGCCGGTGGGGTCGTCGTCACCGGGCCGGGTCGAGTGATCGACAACACGCTCGAGAAACGGCTCGAGGCGGCCTGGCCCGAACTACGCGGCGCCGTCTGTCTGGGTTGGGAGCCGGCCGGCGATGAGATATTTGATGGCCGGACCCGCTGACCCGCGTGGCCTCCGTGAGTGGCCCGACTTCGTCCCCGGCAACACCAGACTGCGTGCCCGGCTCGGCGCGCTCAGTCTGCCTGGGCGATGGGATCGAGAGGACCTCTCGCTCGGAGAACTCGACACACGACTGCGGTCGTCGGGCCTGGCCTCTCGTGGCGAGCACGGCCACGGCGACCGTCGGCACAGCCTGTTGCTCGGAGTCGACGCCATCCATAGAGAAACGCTTCGGTCGGCGATCTCGGCCTATCAGGGCGTGGCTCGCGACATGGTCGGAGTCCTCTTCTCGTGCTACGACCAGGCCGACCTCCTCACTCTGGTCCGCGCGTCTGCCCGTGGAATACCCGCGGGCGACGTGCTCCCGATGTTGGACTCGGTCGGCGAGCTCGACCGGGAGCGGATGCGGTCGGCGCTGGCCGACGACCCGGGGGTCACCCTCGGCCGGGTCGCGGCCACCTCGATGGTCGGCCCGGCAACGGCTCACGCTCTGCGTGACGGGTTGGAGGCGTACGACCGCACCGGTGACCTGGCCGGCTGGGAGACCCGCGTCGTCCTCGGTGTGGCCGCCGATGCCGACGGGCGGCTGGCCGAATGGGGCCGACCGGCCCGGCCGATCGCGCGGTATCTTGCCGGGCAGCGGGATCAGGCCAATCTGCTGGCCGCGCTCCAGCGCCGGCTCCACGAGCGAACCGTGGATGCCGGACCGTGGTCGACCGCTTTCCTGCCCGGCGGGACGATCTCGGTTGCCGACGTGGCTCGGATCGCCGGCGGAGACGTTTCGCTCGGACGGCTACCGGTGGCCTGGCAGCCATGTGTCCAGCGCTTTCTGGCGACGCAGCCGACGAATCCGGGTGCTGGCCTGGAGCGGTTGGCGAGAGAGCTGGAAGATCTACGGTTCCGCGAGGCCTCGAGCCTGGTAGTACGAGGCGACCCGCTGGGTGCGGAGGTTGCGGTCGGCTACCTAGCCCGGGCCGAGCTTCGAACTCGGACCCTCCGGCGTGCGGTCCAACTCGCGACCGACAACGCCGTATCCGCTTCGGCGGCCGGCCCGTCCACGACCACCTCCGGTGCTCACGGCCGTGATCTGCCGACGCGACGACATGTCCATTCGGGCACCACGGCACCCGAGGACGGCTGGCCCGCCGACCTGCTGGTCGTGGTGCCGCCCTGGCTTGCTCCCGGATTCCGTCTTGCGGGCACCCGGGTTCGGGTCGCCGCGGAAGCGTCCGGCGCGGTGGCGGAGGTCCAGGACGAGGTGGTTCGCGTCCGGCCCGGAGTCGTTGCCGTTCATGCCGGGTTGTGGGCTGAGATACCGCCGAGCGTCCGTCACGGTTGGGAGGAGCTGCGGCACCCGCTGGTGCTGAGCCTGCCCGACGAGAGTGCCCAGGCCGCCAGCGCCCGTCGGGACCGGGTCCGCGAACTGCTGGCGCGCTCGGTCGGCTACGAGATCGCGTTCCTACCGGAAGGAGAGAGTTGATGACAACGATTCCCATGAGGGCACGGGCCTCAGAGCCGGACGCCCAGACTTCCCACGGACAACTGGTCCGGGTGGCTGGCCCGGTCGTTCAGGCGATCGGCGTGGAGCGGGCCAGGCTGTTCGAGGTCGTTCGGGTAGGTCCGGAGCGGCTTCCTGGCGAGGTCATCCGGATCGACGGCGACCTGGCGACCGTGCAGGTCTTCGAGGATACGACAGGCTTGGCCGTGGGAGACTCGGTCGAGGCCACCGGAGGCCCGTTGCAGCTCGATCTGGGGCCGGGGTTGCTGGGTGGCATCATCGACGGCACCGGACGCCCCTTGGTCGAACTCGCCGGCCTGGCCGCCGGGGCCGTCGAGCGGCCCTACATACGCCGAGGCGCTGATCCGCCGCGCCTCGACGCCGACCGGATCTGGGAGGTAGAGCCTCGGGTCGAAGTCGGTGCCGAAGTCGGGCCCGGCGATGTGCTGGCCACGGTGCCGGAGACCGCCGCACTGGAGCATCGCGTGATGATGCCGCCCGGCTGGTCGGGCACGGTCACCGCGGTGCACGCCGGTCCGGCCCGGATCCACGACACGATCGCCGAGATCGATGGCCGCGCCCTCACCATGGTCCAGCGTTGGCCGGTACGGCACGCCCGGCCGGTCGGTCGCCGGCTACCGCTGGACGAACCGCTGGTGACCGGAACCCGAGTGCTCGACCTCCTCTTCCCCCTTGCTCGCGGGGGAGCGGCGATCATTCCCGGCGGATTCGGGACGGGGAAGACCATGACCGAGCAGTCGCTGGCCAAACACGCCGACGCCGATGTGGTCGTCTACATCGGCTGTGGCGAACGCGGCAACGAACTCACCGAGGTCCTTCACGACTTTCCCAAGCTGACCGATCCACGGACCGGGGCTCCGCTGATGGAGCGGACCGTCCTGGTCGCCAACACCAGCAACATGCCGGTGGCCGCGCGCGAGGCGAGCATCTACGTCGGGGTGACGATTGCGGAGTACTTCCGGGACCAGGGCTACGACGTAGCGCTGATGGCGGATAGCACGAGTCGGTGGGGTGAAGCGCTGCGGGAGGTATCCACCCGGCTCGATGAGATCCCCGCCGAGGACGGCTATCCCGCGTACTTGGCTTCCCGGCTGGCCGGGTTCTACGAGAGGTCGGGACGCGTCGAGTGCCTCGGCGGGCCGGACCGGGAGGGATCGGTAACCATTGTCGGCGCGGTGTCTCCGGCGGGGGGCGACTTCTCGGAGCCGATCACTCAGAACAGCCTGCGGCTGGCGGGCGCCTTCTGGGCATTGGACACGACACTGGCGCGTAGTCGGCACTACCCGGCTGTCAACTGGAACCGCAGTTTCAGCCAGTACGAGGTCACCGGCTGGTTCGACGAGATGGTCTCGCCGGATTGGTCCGACGCCCGTACCTGGGCGCTCGCCCTGCTACAGGAGGAGTCCGGCCTCCAGGACATGGCTTCGCTGCTCGGGGTCGACGCCCTCGCCCCCGATCAACGCGTGGTGCTACGCACCGGGCGGCTGCTGCGCGAGTTTGTCCTGCAGCAATCGGTATTGGACAGACACGACGCCAGTTGTCCTCCTGCCAAGGCGATCGCCATGCTGCGGGTGGTGCGCTCCGCGCACCTGGCGATGACCTCGGCGCTGGCGCAGGGCACCGAGGTAGAGGGGATCGTGGCCGCGCCGGTACTGGGCCGGCTCGCCGAGATGAAGCAGTGGATCCTCGACGACATCGCGGCCAGTGAGGCCGCCCTCGTCGGCGTGGTCGACGAAGCGATGAAGGAGATCTGAGATGACTGAGACTGCCACGACACCGTCTGGGCGTTCACCGAATGAGGGCCAGCTGTACTCGGTGGGCCTGACATCGATCAGCCGGGTGGCCGGTCCGCTGATCGTGGTCGAGGTGGCGCGAGGTGTGTCCTACGGCGAACTTGTCGACGTGGTGATCGACGAACCCGCCGAGGTACGCCGTGGTCAGGTGTTGGAGGTCAGTGGCGACCGAGCCATCGTCCAGGTCTTCGGGGGCACGGTTGGTATCGGCACCGCGGGTACCACGGTGATCACCCGTGCCCGGCGGGCCCGTACGGGGGTCGGACTCGATTACCTCGGCCGAGTCCTCGACGGCTCGGGCCGGCCGCGCGACGGTGGCCCCGAGCCGATCGCGGAGGCGACGGCCGACGTGAACGGACAGGCGATCAACCCGGTTGCCCGGGACCACCCGGATCAGATGATCGAGACCGGGCTCTCGGTGGTGGACGTCTTGCTCACCCTGGTCAGGGGTCAGAAACTGCCGATCTTCTCCGGCTATGGCCTGCCCGCCGAGGAACTCGCCGCCAGGATCGCGGCCGACGCGACGGTGCCCGGCGAGAGGGCGGGCGAGGGCTTCGCTGTCGTGTTCGCTGCGATGGGTGCGACTCGGCGCAGCGCCGAGTTCTTCCGGAACAGGCTCGCCGAGGGCCCGGCGCGTCATCGGTCGGTGTTGCTGTTGAATCTCGCCGAGGATCCCACCGCGGAGCGACTCCTCACCCCGCGTGTCGCGTTGACCATCGCCGAGCATCTGGCATTCGAACGCGGTTTGCACGTACTGGTGGTGCTTACCGACATGACCAGTTACTGCGAGGCGCTCCGCGAGGTGTCGGCGGCGCGGGAGGAACTGCCGGGCCGTCGAGGCTATCCCGGCTACATGTACACCGATCTGTCGACCATCTACGAGCGGGCGGGACGAGTGCGTGGCCGGCCCGGGTCGTTGACCCAACTGCCGATACTGACGATGCCCGAAGACGACATCAGCCACCCGGTGCCCGACCTGACCGGATACATCACCGAGGGTCAGCTGGTGTTGTCGCGAGTCTTGCAGCGACAGGGGGTCTTTCCGCCGGTGGACGTGTTGCCGTCGCTCTCACGATTGATGAGCAGCGGGATCGGTGAGGGCCGCACTCGGGAGGATCACCGCGCGGTCGCCGACCAGATCTACGCCTGCTATGCCCGGGGTGTGGAGGTGCGGCGGTTGCTCTCGATCATCGGCGAATCGGCGCTGAGCGCCCAGGACCGGCGATTTCTCGCGTTCTGCGAGAGGTTCGAGCGGGAATTCATCGGTCAGGGCCGTGAGCGGCGCACGACGGGCGAGTCGCTCGACCTCGCATGGCGCCTGTTGGCGCCCTTCGACGACATCGACCTGGCGCGAGTCACCCCGGAGCTACGTCGCCGGTTCGCGCCGCCGACGTCGGTGACAGGAAGTCATACGAAGGAGGATTCGTAACTCCAGGTTGATCTTTCGTAGTCGGGCGAGCATGATGACGGCATGGCGAAGCGAGCGTCCGGACGGGATTGGACGTTCCTGACCAATCACGGACACGTGCTGCTATGTCTGGCCACCGATCCCGACGTGCTTCTGAAGGACGTCGCTCGAAGCGTCGGCATCACCGAGCGAGCCGCTCAGCTGATCGTGTCCGATCTAGAGGAAGCCGGCTACATCACTCGGACCCGGATGGGCCGCCGGAACCACTACACCATCGAGAAGGGCGGCAACCTGCGTCATCCACTGGAGGCGCACCGCACCGTGGAGGTACTTCTCGACATCAGTCCCATTCCGTCGATACGGCCGGGAAGTTGAGAAGGTGGGCGCCCGCGGAAACCAGCCCGCCGCCGAGGGCGTTGCCCCGCGGTGTCCTCGATCGAGTCGGCGCCGGTCTGACTCGGGGAGCGGAGCTCAACCGGGAGCACATGGGATCGGTCGCGGTGCGGTGGTGCCACGGGGGCTTTGGCCGGCGAATTGAAGCGGACAAACTACCCCTCGCGCTCCGGTGAGGTGCCTCTTCCGGTTTCCGGAGTCGTTTCTCGTGGTATCTAAGGCGCTTTCGGTTGCTCCTAGCTAGTCGAGTGCGCAAAAGCAGCGCAGACCTTGCCGATGCTCACCCGACACGATGACAATGGCGCGCCGAACCTCCCGGCGCCGAGCTAGGAGAGAACCATGCAAAGCAAACGAAACACGATGATCACCATTGCGGTAGCCGCCGCCGTCGGAGCGGTTGCCTTTGCGGCGCCCACCGCCGCGAAGGCGAAGTTCGACGCCAAGAACGCACACAAAGTGGATGGCTACCACGCCAAACAGCTCAATCGTTCGGCCTACTACGCCTCCGACCAGGTCTTCGACGACTTCGACGACTGCGGGTTCGTCACGGTTCTGGAGCGGAAGTTCACCGCGCCGAAGATGGGCTACCTGACGGTCAACAGTTCCGTCGGCGCCGCTCGGGACACGAATTTTCCCGATGAGGGAGTCCTGACGACACGGATCCTGATCGACGGCAAGGTGGTGTCGAACCTGGCTTCGGTGAACCTCGAAAATGACGGCGTGCGGGACGGCAACAGCAACAACATCGGCGCTCGCAAGGTCGCGAAGGGCACGCGCACGATCGAGGTCCAAGCCTCGGAGTGCGGTCCCGGGAAGGCGTTCATTCACGCTGAGTCGATGACCGCGCAATACTCACCGTTCGGATCGGCCCAGACGCCTGCGGCGTTGCTCAAGAAGGGCGCCGGGCAGGCGAACCGGTAGCGCGGAGTCGAGCAACCGGCCCGAGGGTGGCTGGTCCCGACGAGGACCAGCCACCCTCCCGCGTGTGCGGAATCGACCGTTCGCCAGACGAAGTGGCGGCATGCGGCAGACTTGCGCGAGTCTTACGCCCGACCTGGTCCGGGCGTCATGTCGTCAAAGAAAGGACCGCCGTGACCTTCGAGGACCTCGAGTGGCGTGGGTTGCTCGCCCACTCGACCGACCGCGACGCACTGCGCGCGGCAATGGATGGAACGGGCCTGCGGTTCTATGTCGGATTCGACCCGACCGCTCCGAGCTTGCACATGGGCAATCTGGTCCAACTCGTGACCGCTCGCCGCCTGCAGAACGCCGGGCACACGCCGTACCTGTTGGTCGGCGGGGCAACCGGCATGATCGGCGATCCGAGAGACTCCGGCGAGCGCACACTCAACGACGCGGAGACCGTGCGGCAGTGGACCGAACGAGTACGCCGCCAGGTGAGCCAGTTCGTCTCGTTCGACGGTGCCAACGCGGCGCGGGTCGTCAACAACCACGACTGGACCGCGGGGCTGTCGGTGATCGACTTCCTGCGCGACATCGGCAAGCATTTCCCGGTCAACCGCATGCTGGCGAGAGAGACCGTGCGCCGCAGGCTGGAGTCGGGGATCTCCTACACTGAGTTGTCCTACATCCTGTTGCAGTCGATGGACTTCCTTCATCTCTACCGCGAGCACGGCGTCACCCTGCAGTTCGGTGGATCGGATCAGTGGGGCAACATCACCGGCGGCGCCGAGTTGATCCGCCGAGCCGCCGGCGGCCAGGCCCATGCCTTCGCGACGCCGCTGATCACCAAGGCGGACGGCACGAAGTACGGCAAGACCGAGGGTGGCGCGCTCTGGCTCGATCCCAACATGATGTCGCC
>JBOFLE010000085.1:0-14807 GCA_051657705.1 Nocardioides sp.
CTCAGCAAGGTCATCCATGTCGTCCAATGATCGGCCGAGGAGTTCTTCGATCCGCTTGATGCGGTAGACGATCGTCTGCTTGTGCAGATGCATCCTCTCGGAGCAACGCTTCCAGGAACGTCCGCTTTGGAGAAACGTCCTTAGGGTGATAACCCAATCCGTCTTTCCGCCAAGTCGAGGGTCGAGGAGTGGGCCTAGTACGTCGTCGACGAGACGCTGCGCTTCGGCCAGGCTACGCGGCCGCACTACCTGATTTTCTCCGCCGTACGCACTGAGGCCAGGTCGATCCGTCGTCGATAGCGAGAACAAGGCCTCAGCCGCGGCGTCGGGCACTCGACGGAGACCGACGAACGGGGCGCTGAGACCGATGACCCTTTGTAATGCCTGGCTTCGAAGGACCGACAGCGAAGGGTCGTCATGTGTGAGCATGATGAGGGATCGATGGCTGTTCTGACAGATGAGGTGGGGAACGCGGTGGTCGACGAGCATCTGGATGAGATCCACATCGTTGGGTGATTGGAGAGCCGCGATAACGTGTTCTCCCTCCGTCTCGAACCCGAGCATCTTGATCGTCTGTGCTGCGACACTCGTGTCGACCATCCGGTGGACGAGGCGGAACATGACGTCACTAGCAACGCTGGCCATCAGGGCATGTCTGGTTCCTTCCCGCTCCAGTTCAAGGGCGATGAGCATTCCTATGTGGGTCAGGACAACCACGTCACAGGGATTCCCGAGCGGCTCAACGATCAATAGAGCTGGTCTGCCTGCGGGCAGGGGGATCGCGAGCGTCCCAGGGGGGCCGTTTTGCAAACGTATTGCCGCGGGGAGTCGATGGCCACGTCTACGTTCTTCTTCGTCTTGGAGTTCAGCCTTCAGGTGCTCTGAAATCTCGGCCGTGTCGAGTAGCGCATGGCCGGTGGGGGTGGCGACCGAGAGTCGAGATCCGACGAGTTCACCGATGGTCAGCAGGGTGTCGACGAAGTCGCGTTTCCTGGCCGACGAGTGTCGGGCGCGATCGTAGATTCGAGAGACTAACCGCAAGTTGTGCTGGTCGTGTGACCGGTTTCCGCCGGCTACGTACTTCGAGATCGAAACAAATGCGATCTCGTAGTCGATGCGGAGGATGGGGAAAGTGAGGTCGTTAGCCTTGGTGAGCATTTCTGTGCTGAGGGCAGGTGCGAAGGCATGCTCGGCTACTCCGAGTGCCGACATGCCCGCGCTCGCCAGCGCAGCCACAAAGTCCGATTGCTTGTGGGGGTCTTCGGGTATGCGGTGGCCGTTGACGAGGAGAAGGTCCCCGGCATCGAGCCATTCCCACGGTGTGTCCATTTCGCACGTCGCCGCCCAGGTGACGATGCGCTCCGTTCCGTCGAAGCCAGCAACGAGGCGCGCCCCGAGTGTCGGTTCGTCAACGATGTCGCGAACGGTGATGCTCATTGCCGGATGGTGTCACACCGGGTCGGGCGCTTGGCTGCCCTCGGGACTGCGATAAAGCAGGCGATGCCCCACCAGTTCGGCGAGCACAGTGTCGACGAGGGGCGCGACATCCGGATCCGAATCATGCGGGAAACGCACTGACATGTCCGCGCGGGAATCCGTGTGGCCCCACGCGAGGACTTTCGATCCGCGGCCCGAGGTCCACTGGAAGATCTCCCTCGAATGGGGGTTCGCGCCGAGAAGCACGAGGCGATAGTCGGTGGATTTCGTCAGGTAGACATCGACGTGCGCCCAGTCTGCGGAGTCGCAGCCGGTGGCATGGCGTCGGGCGAGCTCTCTGGTGAGGAGGGCAGACTGCGAGCTCGATGCAGAGCGGTGGTTCGAGGCGACGAAGTTGACTCCATCCGACGAGTTCATGAGGTTGAGAGCCTCAGGTAGCCACCGTTCCCGCGACTGGAGCAGGTGCTCGATCGCGTCGGCCGCTCGTTGCGCCGTGGCTCGGTGATTCCGCCGGCGTCCGGTGAGTTCGTCGGAGAGAACTGCCAGAGCAAGACTGGTGTGAATCATCGAGGCGGTCACGGCACCGGAACTTTCGGGACCAGCCTCAACCACCATGGTGGCGTCCGCGGCCTCAGCCAGTGGGCTGCTGGCGACGTTCGATATCGCCAAGACTTGGCAGCGTTCGCTGGACTGAGCTGCTGCCACAGTTTCCGGCGTTGTGCCGCTGGCGGAGACGGCGACGACAAGGCTCGCCTCATCGTCGGGCCCCAGCGGCGCGCCGCTGTAGTCGCACCAGGCTCGCACGCCGTGTCTTCGGAGCTCTCGCGCGGCGTCAAGTGCGGCGTAGCGCGATGATCCGAGCCCAGTCAGAGCGACGCTCGTGATGCGAGCGAAGTCGAGATCGGGTGCCAGCCCGTCGGCCAGTCGATCGGCGAAGGCTCGAAGCAGTGCTGGCTTGGCCTCGACATCGTCAAGGAATATCTTGACGTCCAATGGGCTCTCCGTCGGGGATCTGTAGTGTGCGATTGTTGGCGGACAGCAGTCCGACTTCATCCAGTCGTTGAACCAGGCCGAGGGGAGCGTAGGCCCATCTCGGCAGTACCTCTGTGGCGTAGTTGAGTTCCGCCGCGATCTGTTCCGCGATGAACTGGTTCAGCTGCGGACGGCTGAAGGCCCAGGTCATGCCGTATTCGGTCGTGAGGGACTCGTAGTGCCGGAGGAATTCGTGACACGTACGGCGAGACCAGGTCGTGAGTCGCTGTGACGGGCTTTCGTCCACGGCGGCTACCTCCCCAACCAAGGCGAGGCTGGTGACCAGGTGAGCCACGTCGCGTAGCGGGGATTGCCATGGTGCTCGTTCCGGAGCCAGCGGATCGCCTTCGAAGTCAACGATGAAGTGGTCTCCTTCAAGCGTCTTCAAGACCTGCCCAACGTGAAGATCGCCATGGGTTAGCGTCGTGTGAAACGAGCGCGGCTCAGGAGCTCGGAGACACTTTGTAAGAGCTTGCCAGTTTCTCGCGCGCAAGGGCACATTGAGTTCCGCCGCAAAGCGTTCGCGCGCCAGGAGCATCCGTCGACTCGCGACGTCATTCCAACCCTGCACCTGGGAAGGCGAAGCGAGCCGTACCGGACTGTGCTCCGCGAGAGTCGAGGTGGACATCGCATGATGCATCCCAGCCACCAGATTCGCCAGGTCTCTGCCAATCACTTCCGGGCCAATCATTTCCGGGCCAATCGCTTCCGGGGTGACCCAGGGGGTGTCGCTGGCCGCGAACCGTCGCGCCTCCGCTACGCACCACGTCCAGCCGTCCGCAGCATGCGGAATGTACTGGTCGACCATGGCGACGATGGCACGGTGGTCACCGTAATCCCAGGAGAGATGACCAAAGTGCTTCGGCATCCCGGAAAATCCCACCCGGGTCAGATGCTCCTGTCGCAATAGTTGGTCACCGTGCAGGTCGGGGCGCACGAGCCATTTGACGATGTGATCGCCGAACACGATCGACTGGTGAGTCTGATCGGTGACGATAGGGATCTCTCTCGGGGCTGTCAGCACGTCGGTGAGCGGTTGTGTCGCGGTGTAGGAGAATGACCCGCTCGACCATGACCCCCCGGCGCACCGCCGAAGGAACGCTGACGTCAGGCCGTCACCGGCAACCGCCCCCGTCCAGCGATCTCCGCGAACCACACAGACGGCGCCGAACGTGGCCGGGGAGTCTTGAGTGACGCACAGAACTGCCTGAGCGTCATCGCCTAGTGGAAACTCGAGTGCATCCACGACCTTGCCATCCAGGGCCGGATGGCGGTGATAGCCCGATCGAATGCCAACACTCGGAGGCCATGCTTGCGCCAAGTCGTCGACGAGCGACAAGGAAACACCTCCACTCGGGCGGATGGCACCCAAGTATCGCTACCACGGAGCCGACGAGGCAGACCTCGCAGTTCATACGAAAGTATGAAGAGCGGGTCGCGGTTCAGCCATCAGAACGGGACCCACAGCAACGACAAGCACAGGTGGCGGTGCCTACCGTGACAAGCATCACCATCGTCAACCGTAATGCGTGGGCAGGGAGTGCTGGCATGACAGTCAAAACCGTCGCGTTTTTCCCCGAACCGGGCGCATGGGGCCCAACCAACAACCTGGTGGCGATCGCTGAGGTCCTCCGCGACCGCGGCTGGCGGTGCGTTTTCGTCATCGAAGAGTCGTTCCAAGGTGAGTTGGCCAAGCGGGGATTCGACGAGGCGCTGATGCGCTTGAGCCCAGCGCCGGAGCAACCTGAAGCTGTCGGTGGAGGATGGGCGGAGTTCATCCGCGAGACAGCCCCCGAGTTTCGTAAACCCACTATTGAGCAACAGCTCACCGTCACGAAGCCGATCTGGGAAGAGCTCGTGACCGGTGCCAAGTACGCGCACGAGCGCTTGATGGAGATCTGGTCGGACGTCCGCCCGGACGTCATCGTGTCGGACAATGTCGCCGGCTTCGCAGCTGTTCCGTTAGCCGGTGTGCCTTGGGTGCGGATGGTGTCGGCCAATCCTCTGGAGATGGAGGATCCCGCACTTCCCCCTGCTATGTCGGGACTGCCGACCGCTGACCGCACAGGATGGGCCGAGTTCGCCGATGAGTTTCGTAGACTCCACGACCCACTCATCGCGGAACTCAGTGACTTCAACGTCTCCGTTGGCGGCGAAGCGCTGCCGGAGGGGCACTTTCAATACGTTTCGCCCTTCGCGAACCTGTACCTCTACCCAGAGGTCATGGATTACCAGCGCGACATCGGCTTGGATGCGACCTGGCACCGGCTGGACACCACCGTCCGCATGGGGGATCAGCCTTTCGACGTGCAAGAGAAATTGCCGGGCGACGGTAAGATCGTCTACTTGTCGATGGGCAGCTTGGGTTGCAACGACGTCGGCTTGATGCAGCGGCTCATCGACGCCTTGGCGCTCACGGAACACCGAGTGATCGTGAGCATGGGCCCACTCCATGAGCAGCTCCGGCTCGGCCCCCGGATGTACGGCGAGGAGTTCCTCCCTCAACCCTCGATTCTGCCGCAATGTGACTTGTTGATCACCCACGGTGGAAACAACACCGTCGCCGAAGCTTTCCATTTCGGACTTCCAGCAATCGTGTTGCCGTTGTTCTGGGACCAGTACGACAACGCCCAGCGTGTCGATGAAACCGGATTCGGGCGCCGACTCGGAACTTATACGGCGACCGAAAAGGAGATTGCGGCTGCCGTCGACGAACTGTTGGCCGACGAGGCACTGCGGGCGCGGATGGGTGAGATCTCAACCGAACTCAATGCCGCCCCAGCCCAGCGCAGGGCAGCCGACATCATCGAACAACTGCTCGACACCTGACGTTCCATGGCTCGGTTTGGGTGCCTTGCCGCCAGCGCACGAGTTGTGAACATCTAAGGAGAACGCATGAACGTCCGTAGCCAATCAAAGACCGTCACCGGAGCAGCGGGTCTCACGCTGGGCGCCCTGGTGCTGGCTGCCTGTGGCGGCAATGCTGAGAAAGAGGGAGCGGTCGAACTCGACCCCGATACCGACATCACCAAGCAGAGCATCGTCGTCTCCAACTACGAGAGTTACATGCCCGAAGACATGCCAGCCCGCTTTGCTGAGGCGACCGGCTCGTCGATGGATGTCACCTACCACGCCAGCAACGAGGAGATCGTGGCAAAGGTGACCACCGGTGCCGATCCAGGCATTGACGTTGCCTTCATCAATGGCACCTATGCCCAGGCGCTCGCCGAGCAGGGTCTCCTCGAACCGATCGACCCTGATCTCGTCCCCAATCTGAAGAACCTCTACCCAGAGGCCAAAGAACTACCGTATGACCCCGGCAACAAGATCTCAGTCCCGTACGCCTGGGGGACGACAGGGCTGTGTTACCGATCCGATCTGCTGAACTTCACGCCAACGAGTTGGAACGACCTATTGGACCCTCGCCCAGAACTGGTCAACAAGACAACGATGACGGCAACCGAGCGGTGGTTGGTGTTGCCGGCTCTGAAATCGCTCGGCTACTCGGCAAACACGACCGACAAGCAAGAGCTCGACGAAGCCAAGGAACTGCTTATCAAGACCAAGGGGACTCTACTCGCTTATGACGATGCCACGTTCTATCAGAGGCTCATCTCGGGCGAAGCTTCCCTGGTCGAAGCCTGGGACGGCTGGTGCAACTTCGGCATAGCTGAGAACAAAGACATCAAGTTCGTTGTCCCCGAAGAAGGCAGCGATCTCTGGGTCGATGTCATGGTCATCTTCAAGACCTCGAAGAACAAGGAAGCGGCTCATGCCTTCATCAACGAAGTCTTGGACCCGGATACGCACACCTGGGTAGTCGAGAACATCCTCTACAAGGCGCCCAATAAGACGGCGATGGAGCAGCTCCCAGCGGAGTTGTATGAGCAATATCCGAATCTGAGCATGACCGTCGACGAGCTCTTCCAGCAAGAACCCCTGGTCGACGTGGGCGAGGCCGCGACGGTGTATACCGATATCTCCACGGAGCTCTCTGTTGCCGAATGAGGCGACTCCTCCAGCTAGTCTCAGTGGCCTCCAGGCAACGGCGGTAGCCGCGCGGAGGAGGCGATGGACAGAGCGCATCGTGCTGCTGGGGCCCGGTGTGCTGCTGATGGCAACACTGTCCATCGCCCCATTGGTATTGATCGCGCTGTACTCCCTGCTGACACGAGGTCGATTCGGTGGGGTGGAACGGCCGTTCAACCTTGACAGTTACGCCCGACTGACGGAGCCAACGTTCCTCAACGTCCTCGGGGACTCGGTTCAGCTGGCGTCGATCGCCACTGTGTTGGGGCTACTCATCGGTTTTCCGACGGCATACGTGATCGCTGGGCTGCCCCCCAAATGGCGCACCATCGCCCTGCTCGCCGTGGTGCTGCCGTTCTGGACCAACTTCTTGATCAGAACCTACGCCTGGATCGTGCTGCTCAATACGGCCGGCCCCGTCAATCGCGGGTTGGTGGAACTGGGCTTGATCGCCGAGCCGTGGACGGTCCTCTACACCAAACCCGCGGTGGTCGTCGGGTTGCTCTATGTCTATCTGCCACTCATGATCTTGCCGATCTACGCGTCCCTACGCGGGCTCGAGCCCGAGATGGGCGAAGGCGCCACAGACCTCGGTGCTCGACCCATCCGGGTGCTGTGGGACATCCACATCCCACTGGCGATGCCGGGAGTCATCACCGGGTCGATCTTCGTTTTCGTGCCCAGTATGGGCAATTTCGTGATCCCGGAGTTGCTCGGTGGCGGAAAGACCATCTTGTTGGGCAACCTTCTCCGCGATCAGTTTCTGAGAGCGAGGGACTGGCCGTTCGGGTCGGTTCTGGCGATGGCGATGGTCGCGATCCTGATGGCGCTTTTCCTTGTCCAGGCGATCGTCACCCGACGCGTGAGCCAGGGCGTCGGCCGATGAAGACATGCTTCCGACTCATCGCGGTGCTCGCTATGGCGTTCCTCTACATTCCGATCATCACGCTCATCGTGATGTCCTTCAACGGCGGCTCGAACCCGTACCAGATGGATGGCTTCAGCTTTCGTTGGTACGTCGAGTTGTTTGGTGACGACGAACTTCTCGGCGGATTGAAGAACACCCTCATCGTTGCCATCAGTTCGACCGCGATCGCGCTGAGCGTCGGCACCCTCCTGGCGTTGGGTTTGGCCCGAGCGATCAACTCGCGCATTCTTGATGTCACGGCGGTGTCACCGGCAATCATCCCGGACCTCGTCCAGGGGATTGGACTGCTGTCACTCTTTGCGCTGCTGGCCATCCCGCTGGGTCTAGTCACGGTCATCTCGGGACACGCTGTGTTTGCCACCGCGTTCGTCGTGGCCGCGGTGAGCGCGAAGTTGGCGACCCTGGACGGCTCGTTGGAGGAGGCGTCCCGAGATCTCGGAGCCAGTGCGCCCACGACCTTCTTGCGAGTCACCTTGCCTACCATTGCGCCGGGCATCGTTGCCGGTGCTCTCTTGGCGTTCACCCTGTCGATTGATGAGTACGTCATGGCCTTCTTTACCAACGGACCGGCCTCACCGACCTTACCCATCATCGTCTACTCACGAGTCAGGTTCGCCCTCACCCCGGAAATCAACGCCCTGGGTGCTCTCTTGGTCGTACTGAGTGCGGTCGCGTTGCTGGTGAGCCTCCGCTGGATCGATTCGAACGAAAGGTCCCGTCGATGAACCTTCCCGACCGCCCCGACGCGGATACTCAGGAGAGCCTCCTCGAGGTGCGCGGTCTCAGCCGGTCATTCGATGGCACCGCGGCCCTGGACATGGTGTCCCTCGCTGTGCGGGAAAACGAGTTCTTCGCTCTGGTCGGACCGTCGGGATGTGGAAAGACCACTCTGTTGAGGACGATCGCCGGCTTCGAGACCGCTGACGCGGGCTCGGTCTTCTTGGGCGGGTCAGACCTGCTGTCGATCCCGGCCAGCCGCCGTCCGGTGAATCTGATGTTCCAGTCATATGCTCTGTTCCCCCACATGAGCGTGGAAAAGAACATCGCGTATGGTCTCGAACGGGAGCGTTTGCCGCGCGGCGAGATCAGGCAGCGCGTTGGCGAGGCACTCGAAACCGTCGGACTATCTGCGCTGGCGAAACGGCGGCCGGCACAACTCTCGGGCGGGCAGCGGCAGCGGGTTGCTTTGGCGCGGGCGATGATCAAGAGGCCGAAGTTGTTGCTCCTGGATGAGCCGCTGTCCGCGTTGGATCCCAAGGTGCGAACCGAGATGCAGATCGAGCTCAAGAGACTTCAGCATGAGGTAGGTATCTCCTTCGTCATCGTCACTCACGACCAGCGCGAGGCCATGTCGATGGCCGACCGGATCGCGGTGATGGCGCATGGACGCGTGCAGCAGGTGGACACGCCGGTCGCTCTCTACGAAGAGCCGGCCAACCTGTTCGTGGCTGGCTTCATCGGAACCGGCAACCTCATTGCCGGGCAGGTGTCCGGGGGAGTCTTTACCGCTCCGGAGCTAGCTGGAGTACCCATCAACCCACGGATGCAAGACACCGACGAGGCCCACTTGCTGGTCCGGCCGGAGCATGTCCGAATCGTGGCTCCGGAAGGTGGTCAGGTCGTCGGTTCCGTTGTGGGAACCCAGTTCCACGGCGCGATCTCGACCGTGGTGGTCGATGCCGGCGCCGTGTCCTCGGCTCCGTTCATGATCACCATCCCGGGAGTCGCCGACGTTGCCATCGATACGACGGTCGGCCTGACCTGGGAGCAGTGTGCCGCCGTGCCGGACGAGCTTCGATGAAGCGTGAGCAACGAGCTATCCAAGACGCCAACCCACGCCCCGTGTGGTGGGAAGGTCGCGACGCGCCGGTGCCGGTGGAGGAAGTGACGGGTGTCCTGGCCTGCGATCTCGCTGTCGTCGGAGGCGGCCTGACCGGACTATGGACAGCCCTCGAGGCATTGCGCCGAAACCCTGATCGTTCTGTCGTCGTGATCGAAGCCGCGCATATTGCGTCCGGCGCGTCCGGACGCAATGGTGGCTTCGTCTCGACCTCACTCACCCACGGGTTGGCCCATGGTCTGGCGACCTGGCCTGACGAGATGGACCTGCTCGTAGAGCTGGGGGAGGCCAACGCAAAGGAGATTGACAACTTCGTCCACACCGAAGGCATCGATGCGGCGCTCAGGTGGTGCGGCAAGACACTCATCGCGACGAGACCGCGGGAGCTCTCCTGGTTGCAGGAAATCCAGGCTGTGCACACCCGATTCGGTCAAGAGGCCCACTATCTGAACGGCCATGAGTTGAGGGCGGATGTGCACTCGCCGCGATTCCTAGGGGGTCTCCGAGTCAAGAGTGGCGGGCTTGTTGATCCGGTATCGCTCACTCTTGGGCTGCGTCATGCTGTGACCAAACGCGGAGCCGTAGTTTACGAGAACTCTCTCGTCACGGCCCTGCGGCGCGATGGGTCCGCGGTAGTGCTCACAACACGGCATGGCGTGGTTCGCTCCCAGCAGGTGGTGTTGGCAACCAATGCGTTTCGTCCGCCGCTGCGCCGCCTTAGCAACTACATGATGCCGGTCTGGGATCACGTGCTGGCGACCGAGCCACTCACCCCGGCACAACTGGAATCGATCGGGTGGGCCGAAAACCAAGGGCTCACCGACTGTGGGAACCAGTTTCACTACTTCAGGCGCACCGCCGATCAGCGCATTCTCTGGGGTGGCTACGACGCCGTCTACTACTTCGGCAATGGTCGGGGGGCGCAATTGGAGCAACGGGAGTCCTCGCACCTGCTACTCGCCAAACATTTCTTCGAAACGTTTCCACAGTTGGCCGACGTCAAGATGTCGAATCGCTGGGCCGGGATGATCGATACCACGTCCCGGTTCACGCCGATGTTCGGAACGTCGCTCAACGGACGCGTGGCCTACGCCATCGGCTTCACCGGATTGGGTGTGGGCTCGTCGCGATTCGCGGCCGAAGTCGCCCTCGACCTGCTCAGCGGAACCGAATCGGAGCGGGCGGGGTTGGCGATGGTCCGCCGTAACCCCGTGCCGTTCCCGCCGGAGCCACTGAGATGGCCGGTCGTGCAGGCCACCAGGGCCGCCCTCGCACAAGAGGACCACACCGGTCGCCGTGGCAGGTGGCTCAGACTGCTGGACCGATTCGGAGTCGGGTTTGCGAGTTAGGAGCGAATGACAGTGGAACTCGGCATTCATGTCGATGGGGTTGCACGTCCTCGGGAAGGGACCTTGGTCAGGAGTCGATCCTGGAGTACGCCGTCGCTCGACACAGCATGATCCGGCATGGCGAAGTCCCGGTTCACGACTCGTTCCGGCCGGCTCAAATTCGTAAGCTCAAGGCGAACTAGGGAAGAAGTACACGTGGAACGTCTGGTTGATCGGGCTATCTCCGGGGCCTCGCTAGCTCGAGGAGACTTCCTTGGCATACCCCCGAGAGCACGCACGGTGGTGGTCGGCGCGGGCATTCTCGGAAGCAGTCTCGCGTACCATCTCGCCCAACTCGGTGAGCGGGACGTGCTGATGTTGGAAAGCAACACCATCGCGTCCGGTTCGACCTGGCATGCCGCCGGGCTCGTCGCGAGCCTCCGCAGCACGCCCGTGCTGACCCGGCTCGCGGCGTACAGCATCGACCTCTATTCCGGCCTGCAGGCCCGGACCGGTGTCGACGTTGCCTTCAATCAATGCGGAGCAGTCGTTGTTGCCCGCACGCAGGCACGGCTTGACGAACTCAAATATGTGGCGGCCGTCGCCCAACAGTGTGGTGTGCAAGCGGAGGTGATGGGCCCTAGTCGCGTCAGGGAACTCTGGCCCCTCGCCGACGTCGAGGGTCTGGTCGGAGGCCTCCATCAACCACAAGACGGGCATGTGAATCCTGGCTATGTGGCTCTGGCCATGGCCAAACTCGCCAGTGACCACGGTGTCCGCTTGCTCGAGCACCTGCCGGTCACTCGCATTCTGACGAAGAATGACCGGGTCACCGGCGTTGCCACGCCCGCGGGCGACATCGAATGCGAGCGCGTTGTCCTGACTGCCGGGGCATGGAGTCGGGACATTGCCGCTGCGTGCGGAGCCACGGTTCCGCTGTATGCGGCCGAGCACATTCACGTCAGGACTGGGCTCATGCCCGGGGCAAGTGTCGATCTCCCCGTCATGAGAGACATGGATGGATACTTCTACGCCAGGCACGAACAGGGGCGGTTGCTGATCGGCGCTTTCGAGCCCAATGGCAAGCCTCGCAGTATGCGAGACGTGCAAGCTACTGGTTTCGTCGAGTTTCCCCCAGACTGGCAGCATTTCAGGGCAGTCCGCGAATGCGCAGAAGAACGAATTCCCGTGCTCCGAGAAGTTGGCTACGAGCGCTTCCTCAATGCCCCAGAGAGTTTCACCCCGGACGGAAACTTCTGCCTTGGTGAGACCGCAGAAGTATCAGGACTCTACGTGGCCGCGGGATTCAACTCTCAAGGAATCATCTTTGCGGGCGGCGCAGGACGAGCGCTTGCCGAGTGGGTGGTCGAAGGATCACCGACGTTCGACTCGTCTTCGGTCGACGTCCGACGCTTCTCACCCCTCGCTCGGAATCGCCGATTTCTCCACGAGCGAACAAAGGAACAACTCGGGCGGCTCTATGCCATGCACTGGCCGCTCCTGCAACCCAAAACGGCTCGCAATGTGAGGCGGACCCCGCTTCATCAGCGGCTCGCCGAGGCGGGGGCGTGCTTCGGAGAGACGGCCGGTTGGGAACGCGCCAACTGGTTCGCAACTCAAGGGCAACCGGCGGTTTATCACTACACCTTCGGACGCGGCAACTGGTTTGAGCGGGTCGGCGAGGAACACCGCGCCGCCCGACAAGGTGTTGCCATTTTCGATCTAAGTTCTTTCACGAAAGTTGTCGTCGATGGCCCAGGAGCGTTAAGGGTGCTCCAAGAACTATGTACCGCCGACGTCGATCGGCCCATCGGCAAGATCCAGTACACACTGATGCTGAACGGCCGTGGTGGAGTCGAACTCGACGGCACGGTGATCCGCCAGGACGTGAATCGCTTCATGATCGTGACCCCGGCCGCATCACACTCGAAAACCCTGAGCATGCTCCGTCGGCTCGCCGGCTCTCGAGGAGTCGCGGTCTTCGACGCCACGCCCGGGTTGGGGACCCTTGCTGTCATGGGTCCGCGCTCTCGCGAACTCATGGAACGGATCTCGCCCGACGAGTGGACTGATGACTCCCAGCCGTACGGTTGGGCCCGGGAAGTCGAAGTCGCGTCCACAATAGCCACCAGTCTTCGAGTCAGTTTCGTCGGGGAACTCGGCTATGAGCTCTACCCGACATCGGATACGGCGCTGAACTTGCTGGATGCACTCCTGGAAGCAGGGCACGACCTCGGAGTTCGCTTGGCCGGCTATCATGCCCTCGACTCACTGAGATGCGAGAAGGGGTACCGCCACCTGGGACACGATCTCCTGCCAGACGTGAATCCGCTCGACGCTGGTCTTGGGGCTTTCGTCTCAATGAAAAAAGAGCCTGCATTTCAAGGTCGTGACGCCGTCCTCAGAGCTATCGAAGCAGGCACATCCCGACGGGCCGTCTTCATCGCGCTCCGAGACCCGGAGCCGCTCATCTGGGGCGACGAGCCGATCTGCCTCGACGGCAACATCGTCGGCCAAGTCACCAGTGGAAATTACGGCTACACGCTTGGTCGCGCCTGTGGAATCGGATGGATCGGGTCCGAGCTTCCGAAGGGTGGGATCGTCCAACTGAATTGCGCGGGCAGCATCGTAGATGCCGATATCTCTACAACTCCGTTTTACGACCCGCACCACGAACGAATGCGCGGCTAGCAGACCAGAAGAGCCGCGGGGGCGAGACCCCTGGGGCCCCGTCACCCGGGATCTTGGGAGCGTCCACAGCTCCGAGCGGCTGTCAGGCTACGTCGGCCCGATGCTCCGCGCCCCCGTCGGAGCTGCCGGGCTCGACGGTATCCTCAAGAGCAACAGGAGGTGCGTCGCCATGACCGCAGTAGCTATCAACCCCGAGCCGGTTCCGCTGGTCCTCGACGAGGCCGGACGCCTCATGGTGCCCGGCACTCGCATCTCCCTCGACGTCCTCGTCGCTGCTTTCAAGCGGGGCAAGACCCCAGAGGCCATCCACGACGCTTATGAGACTGTCTCCCTGCCCGACATCTACGCGATCTTCACGTACTACCTACGCCACCGGACCGAGGTCGAGGCATACCTCGCCGAACAGGAGCGTGAAGATGCTGAGATCCAGTCGCGGATCGAGGCCGAGTACCCGCTCAGCGACGGGCTGCGCGCCAAGCTGCTGGCGCAGCTGAGAACGTGACTCCGCGGTTCCTCGCCGACGAGAACATCGATCCCGATCTCGTCCTGGGGCTCCGGCGTCGAGTCGAAAGCGTCGATATAGTCCGGATGCAGGACGTTGGCCTGCGGACAATGGACGACCCTGAGATCCTGCAATGGGCTGCCCACGAGGGGCGGATCCTGATCAGCCACGACATCAAAACCATGCCTGGCTTCGCAGGCGAGAGAATGGCGGCCGGACTGCCGATGCATGGCGTTATCCTGCTTCACTCCACACTTCCGCTCGCGCATGCTCTCGACGAACTCGCGGCTGTCGCAGGCGCCAGCGACGCCGAGGAATGGAACAACCAGATCGCCTACCTTCCCCTTCGCTGAGGGCTGCCGTTCCGTCGTCACCAAAGCAATCCAAGATCTCCGCCAGTACCGCGCCGGAGAATTGAGTAGAACAGAGCATGCCGACGCTATCGGAGGTGTCTTCCGAGTCGTCACCGCGACCTATCTGGCCGTATTTACCTTCGTGAACAGCCAGTCGCAGGACTGGATCCCAACGACTGGTGTGGCCGCTGGTTCGCTGGGGCAGGTGCCACTGTTGTCTGATGACTACCTATGGTCTCGTCGGGGCCGCTGATCATGTTGGCTGTTTTGTCTGGCCGATCGATCTACCCCCGGGCACGTCGATCGCTTCATCTCGTCGCGAAGCGGCGGGTTTAGGCCGATTGTCGTTGGGCGCCGTGTGGCCAGACGATGTCGACGGGTAGGCCGCTTTGGGTGGCGTGGTGGACTACGGCTGCTGTTCCGCCTTTGTCGGCGGGGGCTTGTCCGTCCCAGACGGCGATGAGTCGGTCACAGGCGGTGAGCAGGGTCTGGTTTGCGGCGGCGTAGGCGTCGCGGTTGGAGACCTCGAAGTCCATGACCTGCACGTTCTGGGCGCGGTGGAGGAGATCGTCGAACTGGGTGGCGTGATCGGGGGTGACTTTGCGTTCGCGGTAGTCAGCCGCGGGAAGGATGACGTGGAGCTGGCCGCCGAGATCGAGGACGACTT
>JBOFLE010000086.1:0-5598 GCA_051657705.1 Nocardioides sp.
GAGGTGGTCGAGACCGCGCAGGTGGCGGCGACCACCGCGGGGCACACCAATACCGAGCCGATCCATCTGCTGGTGGCGTTGCTGCGCCAGACCGACGGGACCGCGCGCACGCTGGTGAGCAAAGCCGGTGTCGACCCGGCGGCGCTGACTACGCAGGCGGAGGTCGCGGTCACGGCGCTGCCGTCGGCGAGCGGCACGACGGTCCAGCAGCCGGCTGCCTCCGCGGCGCTGACCCGCGTGCTGGCCGGCGCGATCGACTTGGCCGGTTCGATGAAGGAC
Source organism: Nocardioides sp. (assembly GCA_051657705.1). Classification (GTDB taxonomy): domain Bacteria; phylum Actinomycetota; class Actinomycetes; order Propionibacteriales; family Nocardioidaceae; genus Nocardioides. The sequence continues at coordinate 280 of JBOFLE010000086.1, forward strand.
GACTACGTCGCCACCGAGCACCTGTTGATCTCGATCGCCGGCGTCGAGAGCCCCGCCGCCGGTCTCCTGAAGGACGCCGGGCTCACCGCCGACGGTCTCCGCGAAGGCTTGGGCGCGCTGCGCGGCAATCGCCGGGTGACCAGCCCGGACGCGGAGTCGACGTATGAGGCGCTCGAGAAGTACTCCGTGGACCTCACCGGCGCGGCGGAGGAGGGCAAGCTCGATCCCGTGATCGGCCGCGACGCCGAGATCCGGCGGGTGATCCAGGTGCTCAGTCGGCGTACCAAGAACAATCCGGTGCTGATCGGGGAACCCGGCGTCGGCAAGACCGCCGTCGTCGAAGGACTTGCCCAGCGCGTGGTCGCCGGCGACGTCCCCGACTCGCTCAAGGGTCGCCGGCTGCTCAGCCTGGATCTGGCCGCGATGGTGGCCGGCGCGAAGTACCGCGGGGAGTTCGAGGAACGACTCAAGGCGGTGCTGGAGGAGATCAAGGACTCCGGCGGGCAGATCATCACCTTCATCGACGAACTGCACACCGTCGTGGGAGCCGGCGCCGGGGGTGACTCCGCGATGGACGCGGGCAACATGCTCAAGCCCATGCTGGCGCGCGGCGAACTGCACATGATCGGCGCCACCACGCTCGACGAGTACCGCGAGCGGATCGAGAAGGATCCGGCCCTGGAGCGCAGGTTCCAGCAGGTGCTGGTCGGCGAGCCCAGCGTCGAGGACACCATCCAGATCCTGCGCGGGATCCAGGAGAAGTACGAAGCCCACCACGGAGTCCGGATCACCGACGCGGCGCTGGTCGCGGCCGCCACGCTGTCGGACCGCTACATCCCCGGTCGGCAACTGCCGGACAAGGCGATCGACCTGATCGACGAGGCGGCCAGTCGGCTGCGGATGGAGATCGAATCCTCGCCGGAGGAGATCGACCAACTCCGGCGGCAGGTGGACCGGTTCACGATGGAGGAGTTCGCGCTCGCCAAGGAGACCGACGACGCGTCGGTGGAGCGGCTGGCCAGGCTTCGCGGCGAGCTCGCCGACGCCGAGGAGGAGTTGCGCGGCCTGGAAGCCCGCTGGGAGCGCGAGAAGACCACGCTGGAGGGGGCGGGCGAACTGCGCCGTCAGCTCGACCAGCTCCGGATGGAGGCCGACCGGCTGTTGCGCGAGGGCAAGCTGGAGGAGGCCTCGGAGATCAACTACGGCACGATCCCCGAGCTGGAGAAGCAGCTCGCGGCCCAGGAGGCCCGGGACAAGCAGGCCGGCTCCGGAAAGTCGGCGGCGCTGGTCGAGCCCATGGTCAGCGAGCAGGTCGGCCCCGAGCAGATCGCCGATGTGGTCGAAGCCTGGACCGGCATTCCCACCGGCAAGCTGCTGGAGGGCGAGAGCTCCAAGCTGCTTGAGATGGAGCGGGTCCTCGGCGAGCGGTTGATCGGCCAGCGGGCGGCCGTCAACGCGGTGAGCGACGCCGTCCGGCGAGCCCGGGCCGGGATCGCGGATCCCCACCGGCCGACCGGGTCGTTCCTGTTCCTCGGTCCTACCGGCACCGGCAAGACCGAGCTGGCCAAGGCGTTGGCCGACTTCCTCTTCGACGACGAGCGGGCGATCATCCGGATCGACATGAGCGAGTACTCCGAGAAGCACTCGGTGGCTCGCCTGGTGGGCGCACCGCCCGGCTATGTCGGGTACGACGAGGGTGGCCAGCTCACCGAGTCCGTCCGGCGGCGGCCGTACTCGGTGGTGTTGCTCGACGAGGTCGAGAAGGCGCATCCGGAGGTGTTCGACATCTTGTTGCAGGTGCTCGACGACGGCCGGCTGACCGACGGTCAGGGGCGCACCGTCGACTTCCGGAACACGCTGCTGATCCTGACCAGCAATCTGGGGTCGACCTATCTGGTCGATCCCTCGCTCGGCCCGGACGAGAAGAAGCAGTCGGTGCTCGCCGTGGTGCGGGCGTCCTTCAAGCCCGAGTTCCTCAACCGGCTCGACGAGATCGTGATGTTCGAGGCGCTGACCAGGGAGGAACTGGCGCACATCGTCGACCTGCAGCTCGCGTTGCTGGGGAAGCGGTTGGCCGCGCGCCGGATCTCGGTGACCGTCACCGAGGATGCGCAGCTCTGGCTGGCCGACAAGGGCTACGACCCTGCGTACGGCGCCCGCCCGCTGCGCCGGCTGATCCAGACCTCGATCGGCGATCCGCTGGCCAGGATGCTGATCGGCGGGGCGGTCTCCGACGGTCAATCGGTGGTGGTCGAGGTTCGCGACGGGGAGTTGGCCGTGGCCGTGGCGGCCGACCGCGTTGACGGCAGTGCGACCGGAGGTGATGGCCGGTAGCAATCACCGGCCGGGCCTCCAGGCGCGGGCTGCCACCGAGATGCGCTCGGCGCTCCAGGCGGCAAGGACAAGGCCGGTGAGGAAGCTGGCTACGACGAATGCGCCGGCAAAGGTGAAGGACGGCGTGAAGTAACTGATGTCGGCGCCTCGGCTCGTGAGGTTCGTAGGCATGATCAGGTAAATGAGCACGGCGTAGGCGCCGGCCAGGGCGAGCGGAAGCCAGACCCGCCACGCTGAGAAGACCCTCAGCCATCCCCGGCGATCCGACAAGGCGGCGATCGCAGCCGTCTCGCGGGCGGACATGAGGACATCCGCGGCGAGAACGAGGGCGGTGACGATCAACAGAGGCACGATGCCGAGGAGTGCCCAGAACACGATCCAGCGTTGTGTCAGTACCGCCAGCACACCGCCGCTCAGCCAACTGTCACCGGTCGACTGGAGGTCGACACCGCCGATGATCGCGCGATTCGCCGTACGGCGAATCGCGTCGGCGGGAAGGTCGGTTCCGATGGTCGATATCACGTGCAGGCTCGCGTTGAGTTCGTCGATTCGGCGGTAGTCGGGGCGCCTGCCGAGAACCACTCTGATCTTTCCGCCATCGAAGCCGGCTTCGCTCGCCAGCGCCGCGAAAGTCTTGTTGTCCTGGCCGACGACGGGGCTCAGGGTGGCGGACTCGCAGCGCAAGCCGAGGGCCTCGAGTGCCGGACACGAGCCGAAGACATAGCCGACTTGGTCCGACACGCTGCTGACCGCCGAGGCCGGCCGCTTGATCGCGGTCCAGACGGGGGCCGCTCGGCCGCTGGGTAGCTGATCGATGACGGTCTCCATGACGGAACGATTGGTGGTGCCGGCGGTGAGTACGAGGTCGCCGAAGGCGCGTTGGTTCGCCTGCGCCAGTCGGTACTGTGCGCCCAGCGTGCTGGCGACGAGTTGGACCTGGCCGACGAGCAGGATGGCGGCCGCGACACCGCCGACCAGTCGCGCCGTGCGCGCGGGGGACAAGGCCAGGTGCCGGCCGGCCAGCACGGTGCCCGGCGACCCCCGGCGCATTCCCCACGCGGCGGCGCGCTGTCCGATCGCGCTGAGTAGGACGCCGATGAACGCTGGAATCGTGCCTATCACCACGATAGCCGCGAGATAGTATCCAAGAGTTCTGACCGCTCCCGAGGTGCTGAGCGCCGGGAGCCAGACCGCCGCCAGGGTGGCGCCGACACAGATCAGGGCGCGGCCCGCGGGGAGGCGCTGACGGCGACCCAACGGGCGGTGGCGCAACCAGGATCGCTGAGCCACCCGGGTGGTCAGTACGACGAGATAGGCGACGAGGTGTGCGCCGGCGAGCGCGGCGAGGCAGGGCAGCCACCAGGCGCGGAGTTGCTCGGCCGGTATTCGGAAGTCGAGGGTCGGCGCCGAGAAACCGACAAGACCCAGCACGGCGAGTGCGGCACCCGCGAGGCCACTGCCGGCGAGAATGCCCGTGGCCGCTTCGGCGGCGTCGACGGTCGCGATGTGTCGCCGGTCAGCGCCCATCGCCTGGAGTTGGCGAGCGCGTCCCGAACGGGTCTCGGCCCCGATGCCGGCGGCCAGGGCCAGGGCGACGAGCGCGGGAGTGACGAGCAAGCCGCCCCAGGTCAGCCCCGACACCCAGGTCGGGCGGGCGTTCGCGCTCGGGAGGCCGCCAAACGACGACATACCCGTCCGCCCAAAGCCGGCTATCTCGACCGGGCTTTCGGCTTCCTGGGCGCCCAGGGCGGGCCGGACGTACGCCAGCCGTTCCGTCGCTGTCTCCAGGCCGCTGGCCGCGATGACTCCGATGTCTCGGCCCAGGAGGTCAGGAGGATGCTCTCCGCCGACGAGGTCGCGGCGCAACTGAGGTGAGACGACCGCTTCCCCGGGACCGGGCCACCGTGCTACTCCCGGCGGGAGCGGCGCATCGTCGATCACTGGTGCCAGCCAGATCGCGCTGACGGTGTGTGCGGCGCCGGCGGCGTCGGTGACGGTGGGCAGCCTGAACCACATATGCAGGGCCGCCGGGCGCGCGGTGCTGGCCGGCACCGGCAGCCGGGCAGCCGCGCGGTGCTCGCGCTGGTCGATAAGGAGAAGGCCGAGCGTCGGCACCACGAGCGCTCCGGTGAGCATGAGGGTGGCAGTCGTGATCGCGACGAACCGCAGTCTCGCCCAAACCGTGTCGCGTCCTAGTCCGTTGCCGAGGTGCCACAGGTGTCCGGCGAGCGTGACGTTCATCGACGCCATGAGGGCACGCCGTCTCGCAGTTCTCCGTTCGTCAGGCTGGCAACTCGCGTGCACCGAGTCGCGACCGCCGGATCATGAGTGACGATGACCATCGCGCAGCCGAAGGCTTGCGGAAGTCCGTGCAACAGGTCGGCCACCTCGTCTCTGGTCTCGACATCCAGTGAGCCGGTAGGTTCGTCGGCGAGCAACAACCGTGGCCGGTTCATCAGCGCTCGGACCACCGCGACCCGCTGCTGTTCACCTCCCGAGAATTCACCGATGACGCGCCGGCCATCGGGCACCCCGAGTCGGGTCAGCAGTTCGTCGGCACGAGACCGCGCCACCTGCGCCGGCAATCCCCCCAGTAGTCCGGCGACCACCACGTTTTCGACCGGTGACAGTTCGGGCAGAAGCTCGCCGCCCTGGAACACCATCCCGACTTTCGCGCGGCGCAGTCGCGCGACCGCCCTCGCACGTCGCGCATCGACGGTCACGCCGTCGATGTGCACGCTTCCGGTGGCTGGGACCAGCAAGCCCAGCACGCACGACAGCAAGGTACTCTTGCCGCTGCCACTGCGGCCCACCACCGCGAGCGACTCGCCGGCGGCGACTCGGAAATCGATATCATTCAGTATCGCTCTCCCGCCGTATCCGAAGGAAAGCCCCTCGACGCTGAGTGCCGATTCCTCTGCGGTCAACACGAGTCCCTACGGCTGAGGAACATTAGCCCAGTCGCTGCAGGAGTCCGGTTGAAGG
>JBOFLE010000087.1:0-1767 GCA_051657705.1 Nocardioides sp.
CCGGCCCCGGACCCGACACCGGACCCGGATCCCACCCCCACGCCGGATCCCACCCCGGATCCCACGCCGAGCCCGACACCAGAACCGGATCCCACCCCCGATCCCACGCCGAACCCGGATCCCGCCCCGGATCGAGTCAAGGGCTGGAAGGTCGATCTGAACGACAACTTCGACCGGATGGATGCCAGTTGCTGGCGAGTCCGCAACGGTTCGGCCAACTCCAACGAACACAGCTACCTACAGGCCGCGAACGTCTCCGTGCAAGGCGGCCTGCTCCGGATCCAGGGCAAGAACCAGTCCGCCGGCGGTCGCCGGTACACCTCCGGATACGTCGACTCGAACGGCAAGTACTCCCTGCCGAACTACTTCCGGGCCGAGGTCCGCGCCAAGGTGCCGATGGAGCAGGGCATGTGGGCCGCGCCGCTCTGGTTCCGTCCCGAGGACTACTCCGGGGGCGAGATCGATGTCGTGGAGACGTACGGCAAGGAACGTGACCGTCCGAAGATTCACCACACGATTCACACCGACTACGGTTCCGGTCACCAGAAGTCCGCCAAGCCCGCGTACTACTCGGCCGTCGGTGATGCCACCGGTACCGAGTGGCACACCTACACGATCGAGAAGAAGCCGGGCAGCATCACGATCTGGACCGACGGCCGGCAGACCGCCCAGTGGAAACAGGGCGATCCCCAGTGGTTCAACCAGTACTACGAATCTGGCAAGCGCTGGCACATGCGGGTCAACTTGCAGATCGGCGGCACTTGGGGTGGACTTCCTGATGGCTCCACCGACTGGAGCGGAGACAAGACCACGATGATGGTCGACTACATCAGGACCTGGGTGCCCGAATAGCGGACCACCCGACAGCAAGCCGAAGGAGCCCCAGAGTGAACACCACGCTGGGGCTCCCGGCATTTGTGGTCATCGGCGCGCAGAAGTCCGCCTCGACGTTCCTGCAGGATCAGATGGCGCAACATCCCGCGATCGAGATCGCCGAGGGAGAGGTGCGGACTTTCGAGGATCCGCACTACTCCCCCGAGGCCGTCGCGCGGCTTCCGGAGCTCTTCGAGGACAACGCCTCCGAAGGCCGGGGCGGACTCGCGGGCACCGTCGGCATCGTCCGGGGCATCAAACGCCCCGACTACCTCTGTCGTCCCGAGGTGCCGAGCAGGTTGGCCGAGCACCTGCCCGAGGCCAAACTGTTCGTGGTGATCCGTGAGCCGATAGCGCGAGCGGTATCGGCCTACTTCCACTACGTCAGACACGGCTTCGTGCCGTTGCGCCCGATCGACGAGGCCTTCACGAACCTGATGTCCGACGCGTGGGCCGACGACTACCCGCGGTCGGCCGAAGTCCTGGACTACGGAAACTACGGTAAGCATCTCTCCGGCTACCTCGGCCACTTCGATCGTGGACAGATCCTGGTGTTCGAGCAGAAGTCCCTGATCACCGCCCCGGAGACCGCGCTTCGCCAGGCGTTCGATTTCGTCGGCGTCTCCCCAGGATTCCGTCCCTCCAGCAACGCGGTCTCCAACAAGGGCGTCTACTCGCCGGCCCGGCTTCGCTGGCTGCGGAGCAAGAACCGGTTCACCCACCGCTACACGCCCGGCCTGGACCGCCGCGAGCCGCGCCGGAAGAGCCCGCTGGGCTGGTTGTGGAACGCCGGAGTGGTCGGCGTGGATCGCCTGGTGCTGAGCCGCCTCGACCCCGGCCGGCCGCCCGAGTTGTCCGCGGAGCTACGCGGACAGCTCGCCGAGTACTACGCCG
>JBOFLE010000088.1:0-1988 GCA_051657705.1 Nocardioides sp.
TCTCCGCCGGACTCGATCAATCCGGCGGACACCACCGCGCCGCTGTCGGCGAACAGCCACATCTGATAGGTCCGGCCCTCGGGGGCGGCGGGCGCGTCGTCCAGCACGAACACGGCCTGTCCCAGGCGCTCGGACCGGACCAGGGTGACCTCGCCGCCCTCCGCCAGCACCGAGGTTGCCGACATCGCGTCGCCGGCGTCCAGTACCCGTCCGGCCGCCTCGCTCACCTGGACGTTGTCGCGGTCCCAGGGCTGCCACACCACCGCGGAGCCGACTCCTGCTGCCGCGACTGCCGCCGCCGCGGCGACGAGTAGCGGCCATCGCCGCCGACGTGCCCGCCCGGTCCGGACGGTGGCTTCCTCGGTCGCCGGCACGGTCACCCCCGCAGATTGTCCCGCCGGTTCGGCTCGGACCGGCGGCGGGGCGTCGATGCGGTCGGGCCGCTCATCGACCAACGGCGGCAACGGACGGACGGTGGTGATCGCGTCCAGCACCTTCCCACGCAGCCGACCCGGCGGCTCGACCGGTGCGTCCTCGGCCAGCAGAGCGGCGGTCTCGCGCAGTTCGGCTACTTCGCTCAGGCACTCCGGGCACCTCATCAAGTGGCGTTCGAATCGAATCCGCTCGGCGTCGTCGAGGGCGTCCACCACGTAGGCCCCGGACAGCTCGTGGATGTCGCTCACTGGTCCCTCCTCGCTCATGCGCCCGCTCCCATGGCGTCTCGCAGCCGGATCAGGCCATCGCGAATCCGGGTCTTGGCGGTCCCGATCGGGAGGTCGAGGATCGAGGCCACCTCGGTGTGCGTAAAGCCGCCGAAGTACGCCAGTTCGATCGCTTGCCGCTGGACCGAGGACAGCGTGACCAAGGCCTGCCGTACTCGCCGAGCCTCCAGTCGAGTGGTGGCGGTCTCGGCGGTGGCATCGTGCGGCACCGCGACCGCCTCTCGATGGTACGTGGCGTCCCGCCGGCTCGTCGCCTCCGCCGACCGGACCCGGTCTACCGCCCGCCGGTGAGCCAACGTCAGCACCCAGGACAGGGCGCTCCCCCGCAAGGCGTCGAACCGGGACGCGGTGCGCCAGATCTCCAGGTAGGCCTCCTGGGTGACCTCCTCGGCCTGTGCCGGGTCGCGGACGATCCGCAGCGCCAGGCCGTAGACCCTCCTCGACGTGGCGTCGTACAGCTGGCCGAAAGCGCCCTGGTCGCCGCGCGCGGACTCCCGCAGCAATGCGGCGAGATCGGGCGGCGCAGGCACGTCGATCGGCGCACCAGTACCGTCCAGCGGCGAGTCGCCGGACGGGTGGGGCATGACCAGCCGGAGTGGCTTGGCCCACATCAGTCTCATCGACGCCTCATCGACCCCATCAACCCCATCGACATGGTCAGATCTTCCTACACACCGGCCCGATGCCCGCGTTACGCCGCGCACCACGTGCCTGGCGCTACACCGGCATAGCGGCCGGTACGCCGTCCGGAGGACGCCTTTCGTCTGCGCATGAGGGTGGTTCGGAGCCGGCCCGGCACCCGGATGGGGCCGGATCTGAGCACGTGCGTTCAGCCCACTGGCGGGTGGGCGTTGGCGATCAGTTCTTCGAGTTGTGCTGGGAAGAATGTTCCTGCTGGCGGGGCGTCCGGCATGGCGCCGGTCGGGTTGTTGCCGTTTCTGGCGTCGCCGTCGTAGGTCGGGTCGCACATCGGGTCGAGCGTTGTGCTCTGGTCGTCGGGGTTCTTCTTGGATGCTCCGTCGGACTCGCCGGGTGGTTTGACCCACACGTAGGCGTCGAACCCGGGTTGGGGTTCGGCGGTGGGTCGTTGTCCGAGTCCGGCGCCCTTTTGGTTGCACCAGTTGCCTGAGTGGAGCCGGCGGTCGATCCGGCGTTCGTCGACACTGGCTCCTTTGCCGTCCGGGCGTTTCGGTCCGCCCCAGCCGTTGCGGCTGGTATCGATCAGCATGCCGATGTCGGGGGACAGGCCCCGTGCGATCAGTTCTT
>JBOFLE010000089.1:0-29191 GCA_051657705.1 Nocardioides sp.
CAGCCGGTGAGGGAGGACATCATGAGCAATCCTGTCGCGAAGAGAGCGCTCCGGGGACCGAGACGGCCCCCGGAACGCCACCACATGGGTTCTACTCTCCCAGGTCCGGATCAACTCGTGGCGACCACCGTGACTCCGAAGTAGCTCTGCACGGTGGACACCTTCTCGGCCCACGTCGTACTGCCACCGCCGGCGATGACCACGGCCCGTGGGTAGACCCGCGTTCCCGACTTGAAGACGATCGGGCCTCCGGAGTCACCCGGCCCGACGGCGGTTCCGGTGAACGTGGCGAGTCCCGGGGTGCAGCCGGCGGCATCGCAGAACGTGCCGGAGAGAGAGGTGGCGGTCTTCCCACAACTCTCGAAGGTCGTCGACCCGCTGGAGCAGTAGGAGAAGCCCACGACCGGGTCCCCGGCGGCACCGGTGGGCGTGCCGACGCCAGTCTGGTTGCCCATGTAGATGTACGTGCCGTAGCTGGCCCCGGACAGCAACGCCAGGTCCCACGTGGGGAACGAAGCCCGTTGGGTCATGGTCCCGAAGTACTGGCCGGACCCCGACGTCCACACCGATCCGAGCGGGCCGCAGTGCCCGGCGGTCACCATATGGCGGGCGCCGGTGCTGTTGTTCCGTACGGTGAACCCGGACGAGCAGCGCACTCCGCCATTGAAGATCGCGGCGCCACCCCAGAACGGCGGCGTGTCGTTGTACCGCCCCAGGCGTCGGGTCTCATTGGTGTGCTTGACGACCAGTCGTCCGCTGGCCAGTGCCTTCTGCGGCAGCCGCGACCGGGCGACGTTGCCCTCGAGGACCACCGTGTCGCGGCGAGCGTCGTAGTAGAACCCGAAGCTCTCCCGACGGTGACCGGCGGCGCTCTCCAGTCGCTGCTTCAGCCGGTCGAGCGAGGGGCGGGTGAAGCGCTCGCTGGCACGCAGGTCGTCGCCCGCCACCCGGTCGACCACCCGTCCCGGCACCTTCAGTTCGCCGGCCGGCGCCCGGCGGCGAGCGGCCGCTTCGTCCGCCAGCGACCCGGATCCGGCCCGCGAGTCGGCCGCCGAGCCGGCCTTCTGGCCGGCCGCCTTCCGCTGGTCCGACTGGTCGGCGCGTGACGTCTGCGCCTGGGCCATCCCGTGCGTGACCGTCAGCGCCACCATCGCCGCGACGGGCATGATCATTCGACGAAATCTCATGATTGAACCTCCGACTTCAATGAGGGCTGATCACCCCTGCCCGAGATCAGCATTGATATGGATAATCCGGCCATCGGCCATCGGCCATCGGCCATCGGCCATCGGCCAGCGGGCGACGGGTTCTCGCCATGCCAGAAGCGCGTGCTCCCGGTGGTTTTCGATGGGTGCAGGAATATGAGGGAATGCTGCTGTCGGTTCCCGTTGTTCGAAGTCTCGATCTGTCATTGGTCAAGGGGGTCGCATTTCGGCGTAACCCTCGGCCGAGCGGAGAGATCGGGCTGGCTGCGAACTCCGTGGAGTCGACCTCAGCGGTGGAACTAGCGGTGGAACCGCCGTCGAGGTTCCTGCGTCTCAGCAGCCAAGGCTGGACCAGGCGTCGACCCTCGGGGTGGCATCCCGCCACCCGGTGTGAGTCGAAAGTCAGGTTTACGACGACAATAGAAAATAGACCCGAGATGGACCATCGAGCGCCTCCTGGGGGGGTGGGAGATCATTCAATAGGAATAGCTAATTCTTACTATTTCCAGATGGATGATCAGTTTCCTCGGCAACGAGCTATCTGTCAATAGCAAGCGAATAGACCGGCTCGGAGTTCTGCGGAACTTCGGGTGCCCTGCTCTCGTGGCCCGCCATCGATAGCTGCCACCGGCGCGGCCAACTCTCACTCTGTCTCCAGGGAACTCACCGAGCGGTGACGACGCTTGTCGGATGCCCGGCCGATGCGCGAACCTGGGACATGGCCAACAAGACGGTGCCCACCGACGCGAGCGTCGACGAATTCCTGGCGGGCGTGGACGACCAGCGACGGCGGGACGAGTCCTACCTGCTCATCGAACTGGCGCGAGAAGTCACCGGGGAGGAACCGGTGATGTGGGGTTCGAGCATCATCGGCTTCGGTCACTTCACGATGACCTATGACACCGGGCGCGAGGTCGAGTGGATGCGATTCGGCTTCTCCCCACGCAAAGCCCAGTTGGTGCTGTACGCCGGCGCCGGTGCGAGCGAACTCACGGCAATCCTGGACCGGCTCGGCCCCCACAAGACCGGTCAGTCGTGCATCTATCTCAAGCGACTCGATGGCCTCGACCGCACCGCCTTGGCGAATCTGATCACCGCGGCCGTGGCCGGTGTGGACGCGATGCGCGGCGCGACCTGAGAGCATTCACCCCGTGTCCCAGCGAAGCGACACCGGCGGGATCGACGTGGTGGCCAGCGCACGCCGGTGCGAGAAGATGGGAGCCGTGTTGATCGTCATGGCCGGGCTTCCCGGTTCGGGCAAGAGTGCCGTGGCGGAGCGTGTTGCGCGGGCACTTGGCTGTCCCATTCTTTCGGTAGACCCGATCGAGGCCGCGATGTGGAGGGCCGGTGTTGGGCGCGACCAGCCCACCGGACTGGCCGCCTACCTGGTTGCCGAGAGTCTCGCTCGGGAGCAGTTGCTCCTCGGCCACGACGTGATCGTGGATGCCGTCAACGATGTCGAGCCGGCCCGGCGGCAGTGGCGTTCGCTGGCCGCCTCGGTCGCTCGGCCCTGGGGGTTCGTCGAGGTGTTCTGCGGCGACGAGCACGAGCACCGGCGCCGGTTGGCGGGCCGGCAGCGCGATATCGACGGCTTTCCCGAGCCGACGTGGGAGTCGGTGCTGGAGCGGCGAATCGGCTTCGCGGATTGGTCCGATGATCGCGTCCGAGTCGACTCGATGCGCCCCCTCGTGGAGACCACCGCCACCGTCGTGGACTATCTCGCGAACGTTCGGCTCTCGAGCGTAGCTAGCCGGACCCCCTGACGTTCGAGCATCGCGTGCCGTCGAACCCGGTGCCCGGGATTGCAAGTGAGCGTCCGTTACTACGGGGCGTCGAGTCCTGCGGAGATCGCAGGGGACGATGACCAGGTAGGCGCCTTCGAGTTCGGCATGGACCGGAGAGTCGTCGGGTCAGCTCCGGTCGGCGAGATCCGGACTGGGGTGCGGGGTGGAGACTGCGTCGATGGTCATCTGTAACGTCGTCCTTGTCGGTCGGCGCTGACTAGGTGTCCAGTGCTCGCGATCGCATCGTTCGCTACGTCGCGAGCCGACGATCGGAAGGGTGGATGTTCATGGCGCCAGAGTCGGCAGGCGATATCGATGACGGGGTCGATCCGGGGATCGAGACACGGTACGTGCGGACCCGCAGTCGATTGCACGGGATTGCCGAGTGTCTGATGGCCGGACCTCAGCGGCGCCGGGTTGGCCGGTTACGCCTGCGGGCGACGCTTGGGGGCTTTGCCACGACGGGCGAGCCCACGCTCCGGCTGATGCACGGTGATCTCGTCGTGAACGAGAGCCGCCGACTGCCCTTGGCGGGCTCGCTTGGGGACCTGGCGACCGCCGCCGGCGTGGACTTCGGCGCCCCGGTCGGCGACTACCCGGACGGCTCCGGCGCCCTGGCCACCGACGTGCTGGATCTCGATGACGCGGCGATGACGCGGATCACCGACTGGTTCGTGCTCGGCGATTCCGCCCTGCGGGTGGTCGACCCGACCCAGGTGCCGGTGTTGTGGCCCGAGCACTTCGACGTCGCCATCGAGGTGAACGCCGGATCGGTGGTGTCCTCGCTGGGCTGTTCGGCCGGAGACGGATTCCACGCGGCGCCGTACGCCTATGTGAGCACGTCCTACTCCGGTTCGGCGGACTATTGGAACGCGCCGTTCGGGGCACTGGCTCCCGCCGACGGCCTGGATCTGCCGGGCGTGGTGGATTTCTGGCGCGAGGGCCTCAAGCTCGTCGAACTCGGGAGCTAGCGGCGGGCCACCCGCGATCGGCATGAGCCGCGCCGAGACGTCACAAAGCCATGGTTTTTGTGACGTCTCGACGTGCATTTGTGACGTCTCGGCGGTCCGTCGCGACATCAGGGCGTGTCAACCCGCATGGTCAGTGCGGCACGCAGAACTCGTTGCCCTCCGGGTCCGTGAGCACCGTCCACTCATGCGGGCCCTGCCGGCCCTGGCCGATCACGGTGGCGCCCCGCTCGACCAGGAGATCGACGCGGGCGAGATGGTCATCGCTAGTGCGGGTGCCGGATTCCGGGGCCGAGCGGAGGTCGAGATGGACACGGTTCTTCCCGGTCTTGGGCTCGGGGACCTTCTGGAACAGCAGCCGCGGCCCGGACTCCCCAGCGGGCGGATTGATCGCGCACCCCTCGGCCCAGACCAGCTTGCCGGAGTAGACGATCGTGTCGTCCTGGCTCGCCAAGCCCTGGGCGACCATCGATCGAATGAAGTCGGCATCTTGTGGTTCGACGTCCCACCCCAAGGTCTCACCCCACCACTCGGCCAGCCGATGTGGTTTCAGGCAATCGATGACCACTTGTACGGTGGAGGGGGCGTTCGGATCGGCCATGCCGCCCACCCTGCCAGATCACCCTCCGGGCGTGGAACCCGCCGGAATGCCAGGGCGTGTCACCCTGATCCACCGGGCGTGTCGGTGGAGGGCGGAGGAGTCAGCTCGGCATACACGCCGGTGTGGTCGGTGCCCGCGATGGCCACCCGCCGTACGTCGGCCACGCCCCAGCTCTTCTGAATCAGGATGTGATCGAGCTGTAGCAGCCGTGGGACGGGCAGCCAGGGTGCCCGATCGAAACGTCCGTTCGGCCAGGTGGGCGCCCAGCCGACTCCGGCCACCTGCGCCGCTGAGCGGAAGCCCAGGTCTTCGAGTCGGCGCATCGGCCGGTGGTCCAAGGTGGCGTTGAAGTCACCGGCGAGCAGATCGGCTCCCTCGGCCGCACTCTCGATGGCGGCCTGTTCCTCGCGCCAGTCCGAGGCTCCGAGCAACGGGTGGCCGGGATGCGCCACCAATAAAGTGACCGGTTGTCCGTCGAGCTCAAGGCCGACGGTGAACGAGTCGAACCGTGTCGGGATCCCGGTCGGGTTCCCGAGCGGCTCTCGTGAGTAGACCGTCGTCCCCTCGTACCTGTGTTCGCCGATGCCCGCCTGGTGGCCGAATCGCTGCTCGAGCCCGCCGTCTTTCAGTCGCCGGGCCAAGGTCCAGGTGATCTCCACGACGACTAGGACGTCGACGTCGTAGGAGTCGGCGGCGGCCACGATCTCGTCGGCATCGGCGGCGCCCACATAGCTGTTGATCGTCATCAGCCGGAGGGTGGGTGTTTCGGCCGACGTCTGGGTGAGTTCCGAGGTGAAGTGGGGCGCGATCCACACCGCGTGGCACGCGAGCAGGCCGCCGATGACCACGACCGCGGTGACCGCGAGACGGCGTGGTTTGCGAATGGTCAAGCCGAGCAGTAACACCAGGCAGATCGCATACAGCGGGATCGCCAGCGGAACGAACGCGGGCCCTATCGAGGTCCACCAGTTCTCGGCCGGGAGGACCCTGCTTGCCGTCACCGCCATCGCCGGCAACACCAGCAGCGCGATCAGCAACCAGACCAGCTTTCGCCACCGTCGCCGCTTGCCAGGACGTACCGGGCCCTGGCTCCAGTCGCCGAAGTCGTCGCCTGGGATCGAGCCGGCAGCCAGGATCGGGGTACCTCCGGATCCGATGATCGCCACAGCCATATCACCCCCGAGACGCCGGTCGTTGTGGAACGGGCTGCGGGAACAGCCCGAGGCTTGTTGATCCTACCGAGCGATCGACGGCCGGTGTCGACCCGGCAGTTGACCGTCGACACGCCGACAATTTGGCCAGATAACTGCCGGTTCGGCGTCGGGGGTGGGTCAGGCCTCGAGTGCCAGCGACTCCAGGATCTCCGCTCCGGGGAGTTCGCCGAGCAGGCGACCGGGGACGAGGAGCTTCGAACGGCGCACCCCGGACCCGATGATCGCCACCTCCATGTCCAGGCAGCGCGAGTCGATCAAGACCCGCCAGGTCTCGGGCAGGCCCACGGGCGTGATGCCGCCGTACTCCATGCCGGACTCGGTCACGGCCCGGTCCATCGGGATGAACGAACACTTGCGGACATCGAGGTGCCGCTTGACGCGGTTGTTGATGTCGGCTCTGGTATCGGCCCGCACGACACAGGCGGCGATCCGCTCCTCACCGCCGCGTTTGCCGGCGATCACCACGCAGTTGGCGCCGATGTCCATCGGCAGCGCGTACGCCGCCGCCATCGCGGCCGTGTCGGCGTGCGCCGGGTCGATCTCCACCACGGCGACGGCATCGGAGTGCGGCCAGGCGAGGAGCGCCCGGGCGACCGGCGGGGCGAGCAGGCCGGCATGGTCCGAGGCCGATAGCGAAGTCAGTGCTCCGGCGGTCGGGAGAGCGGCGGTCGTCGAGTCGGAGCCGGACGGTGTGGTCACGACCCCTATCCTGGCCTACCCGGGTCGGGATCCTGCTCGGGCGCCGCCTCGACCTCGGGGCCGGCCTCGGGAATCGGCCGAGTTTCGAGATTGGGGCCGGCCTCGGGAATCGGCCGAGTTTCGAGATTGGGGCCGGCTTCGGGATCCGAGGTGGCCTCGAACCCGGCAGTGGGCGCGGCCGCGTGCGTCGTACGACCGCGCCGGCCGGACACCATGATGACCAGCAGGCCGAGCCCGCCGGCGATGACCCAGGGCAGGGGGATCAGCCAGCGCAGGTCCGAGGTGGAGACGACATCGGTGGAGATCGAGGCCCAGATGGCGACGATCCCGAGGAAGACCAGGCCCATGACCAGGTGCAGGATGTTGACCGGATGGCGCCCGCCGGCCGGATGGCCGTCGTCGGGATAGGTGCCGGTGCTCCACTGATGGCTCATCATCGCCTCACTTCGATCTCGCCGACCTGCAGGTCGGCCTCGATGGTCAATGTCTGGTTCGCGCCGGTGTCGTTGACCCAGGTGTAGTTCCGGCCGACCCCGTCGGTGACGTCCTCGCCGATGACGTTGATATTGCCGGGACCGTCGATGCGCGCGACCACGGTGGTGTCCACCCCGGTCGGAGGCACGACGATGGTTACTCCGGCGGCACCGGCATCGATTCCGATCACCCGTCCGCCGAGATTCTCCGGGTCGGAGACCCGGGAGAGGTCGAGCACCAGTTCCCCGACGGCCAGGTCGTAGTCCGCCCGCACCTGACTCGCGGAGGTCGGCCGGTTGGTCTCGGCGCCGCCATTCCAGCCGCGGTCGTCGAACTCGTCGGCAACGGTGGACATCGTGAGCCCGACAGTGGCCAGCAGCCCGAGGGCGATCAGCCCGCCGGCGCGCCCGAACCACGCCCCGACCAGGAGCATGATGCCGA
The DNA here is from genome assembly GCA_051657705.1 of Nocardioides sp. Lineage (GTDB taxonomy): Bacteria > Actinomycetota > Actinomycetes > Propionibacteriales > Nocardioidaceae > Nocardioides. The sequence continues at coordinate 7,387 of JBOFLE010000089.1, forward strand.
TCACGGCGACCGCGAGGGCCGGGTAGGCCGGTCCCGGTACGTCGGCGCCCGCGACATCGACCACCCCCAGCAGACCGAGCCCGAAGAAGAGCAACGCGGCCGTGAAGCCGAACAGCAGCGGTCCTCGCTTGCGCGGGTTGGGTGGTCGGCGGTAGTACGCCGGCGGCGCGCCGTAGCCTCCGGGGGGTGGTCCGTAGCCCGGCGGCCCGTCGGTGCCGGCCACGGGTAGATCGCCTGGCTGGTACTCCGGACCGGCGGACACCCCCGTGATCCCACCGGTCCGGAAGTCTCCTGGCGGCGCCGTCGATTCCTGAGTCGGCATGCCGGCCGGGGGATGGGGTGACTGCATCGCCGCATACTCGGGTCCGGGGTACGTCGAACCATAGGGCGGGCTATGCCTCCGGTTGCGGCGCTCGCGGCGCTTGACCAGGATGAAGATCCCCAAGCCGATCAGGCCAAGAAACACCAGGCCGCCGAAGTCCGGGCTGCCGTTGATCGAGATGATGGCGAGGCCCGCGAGGACCGCCCCGCCGATCAGGACGACGGACCGAGTGCTGTCGTCCAGGTCGATCACCGCGCTGCCCTGGTCCTCGGTGGGAATCAGGGCCCAGCAGGCGCCGTAGGCGACGAGGCCGACCCCGACGAAGGCGGTGATCACGAAGAGCACGCGGAAGATCACCGGATCGACGTCGAAGTGGCGGCCCAGGCCCGCGCACACTCCGCCGACCGGGCCGGTTGAGGAGCGCCGGATCCGCTTGACGTCGAGTAGGTCGTCGCGGCTCGGCCGGGGGCCGTCGGCGGCTGGTTCGTGAGGCAATCCCGTGCTGGGCTCGGCCCGGCCGGCAACCGAGTCGTCGGTGGGTACTCCGCCGGCCGCGGAGTCGTCAGCTGTCTGGTTCATGTCTCCCAGCCTGGCGAGTCGGGCGACCCGCCGCCATCGGGGAGCACCCTGATCCGGCCCCCGACCTCCCACCGGATAGTCCGCCACCTTGAGCACCATTCTTGGCCGAAAAATGGTGCTCAAGATGGCGGATTATCCGGGGATTGGGTGTGTCGTACGACGATGGGCTCAGGGTTGGTTCGGGGACTCGCCTCATGTCGCGCGATCGAAGTCTCTGGAACGATGGGCTCCGGCATGACGACGACATCGGTTCCCGGCTACCGCAAAGCCTACCGAGACACCACGGCGCCGATGGTGGGCGGCGTGGCGGCGGGCCTGGCGCGCCATCTGGGCTGGTCGGCGGTTCTCGTCCGGGCCGGATTCGTGCTGGCCGCCATCGGCGGGATCGGCATCCCGCTCTACGCGGCGTACTGGCTGGTCCTGCCCACCGCCGAGCGCTTCCAGCACGACGCACCCGGGCTGGAGAGTGCCACTCGAGCGGGGAAACGGCCCCGGCAGGGCGGCCGACTCGCCGATGCCGGCCCGGCGATCGCCGCGGGAGCGTTGGGGTTCGGCCTGATCCTGGCCGTCAGCAACGTGGTCGGCGACAGCCTGTTCTGGCCGCTGATGCTGGTCGGTGCCGGCCTGGCGTTGCTGTGGCGGCAGGCCGACGAGGCGCAGCGCGAGCGCTGGGGTGCCGGGACCGGCCGGCTGAGACCCGTGCGGGCGATCTTCGGGGGCGGCTGGGCGTCCTACTCACGGCTCGCGACCGGCCTCGGCCTGATCGTGGCAGCGGTCGGGTGGTGGTCCGTGACCACCGGCGAGCTCGATGCCGTCGGGCAGATCGCCGGTGCCGGGCTGCTCGGCGTGGTCGGCCTGGCCGCGGTCGTCGGGCCGTGGATCTTCCGGTTGGCGGCGGACTATTCCGCCGAACGCGCGGAGCGGGTGCGCACCCAGGAGCGCGCGGACATGGCGGCTCACCTCCATGATTCCGTGTTGCAGACGCTCGCGTTGATCCAGAAGAACGCCGCCGATCCGGGGTACGTCGCGCGGGTGGCCCGCGCCCAGGAGCGGGACCTGCGGTCGTGGTTGTACGCCGGAGAGCAGATCGGCGCCGGTACGGTGGCCTCGACTCTGCGCGGCGTCGCCGCCGAACTCGAGGATGCGTACGCCGTCAACGTCGACGTGGTCAACGTCGGCGACTGCCCGATGGCGGAGCAGTTGCAACCGCTGATCGCCGCCGTTCGCGAGGCGGTGATGAACAGCGCCAAGCACGCGGGGACCGGCAAGGTCGACGTCTACACCGAAGTGACCGGCACCGGCGTCGACGTCTTCGTGCGGGATCGCGGCGCCGGATTCGATCCGAAATCGGTGGCCGAGGACCGGATGGGGGTGCGCAACAGCATCGTCGACCGGATGGCCCGGCACGGCGGCACCGCGGAGATTCGCTCGGCCGCGGGCGAGGGGACCGAGGTAAGGCTGCACATGCCGCGATCATCCGGCCCGCCCGGCGCCGGTTCCACATCCGAGGCCGAGCCGCGTCCGCGCGCGACCCGACCACCCCGTTAACACCTCAAGGAGACCGCATGGCTGACATGCCCCCCGACACATCCGCTCCCGATAGCGCGAGGCGGCGGGAACCACTCAGCATCGTCCTGGTCGACGACCACGCGATGTTCCGGAGCGGGGTATGCGCGGAGCTGGTCGCGGCGCCCGCGGCGTCGGCCGTCGACGTGGTCGCCGAGGCCGCTGACGTGGCGGAGGCGGTGCGGGTCATCGATCGGTACCAGCCCGACGTCGTCCTGCTCGACGTGCACCTGCCGGGAGGCGGCGGCGCCGAGGTGATGCGCCGCTGCCAGGCGCCGGGCACCCGGTTCCTCGCGCTGAGCGTGAGCGACGCCGCCGAAGACGTCATCGGCACCATCCGATCCGGCGCCCGAGGCTATGTCACGAAGACCATCACCGGTGACGAACTGATCGCCGCCGTGGTTCGGGTCGGCGAAGGCGACGCGGTCTTCTCGCCGCGGCTCGCCGGGTTCGTCCTGGACGCCTTCGCGGGCTCGATCGAGGTGGCCGCGGTGGACGAGGATCTGGATCGCCTCACCGAGCGGGAACGCGAGGTGATGCGGCTGATCGCCCGTGGCTACGCGTACAAGGAAGTGGCCAAGGAGCTATTCATCTCGATCAAGACCGTCGAGACCCATATGTCCAGCGTGCTGCGGAAACTCCAACTCTCCTCACGGCATGAACTCACCCGTTGGGCGTCCGACCGCCGCCTGCTCTAGCCGCCGGCCCGGACGTCTCGGCCGCCGAGCGCCCGCACGGGCGAACCTGGCGGGAAAGGGGCAACCCGCGGGCGTCGCGGATGCTCGGGTGGAGCGTCCGCTCTCCGGTGGACTGGGTCCGGAGCGCCCGCGGGCCGGGTGACTGCTGTGGATTCGCCGGCAGCTGACTGACACCGCACGGCCTACCGACATCCTGGAGAAACCGATGAGATCGGTCGCTCGGGTCGATGTCGGCTCCCCTCAAGGAGGGAATACACGGCAGTGGAGCTGCTAGCTAGCAGCCACCTCACAAGTCCCACAAGAACTCATTCTTCGGACCACCTCCTTTCCGTGTGCACACCACGGTACGGCCTGTGATCGCGCGTCACAACCCAATTGCGACCCGACCGGGGAATCCGGTCCAGGGCAGGTTCACACCGTGAGCCACACGGCTTCGTTGGGTGCCAGATACTCGGGTGCCGGATCGCCGGCGGTCGGCTCCGCGCGGCCGCTGCGAATCAGCACTCGCCCCGGCGGCAGGGGGAACGGCGCGTCTCCGCAGTTGAGTACGACGACGACCTCGCCGCGTCGGAAGGCCACCACGTCCCGGCCTCCGCCGTCGACGCCCAGCTGGACAAGGTCGACCTGGTCGCCGGACAGTTGTCGGCGCAACCTCAGCGCGGTTCGGTAGAAGGACAGCGTGGAGCCTGGATCGCCGGCCTGGGCCTCCGCGGTGAGCCCGGCCCACGAGGCCGGCTGTGGGATCCACGGTGCTGCCGAGGGAGCCGGCTCGGCCGGACTGAATCCGTACGGCGGCTCATCCCCGGACCAGGGCAGCGGGACCCGGCAACCATCGCGACCGGGTTGGCCCTCGCGAATCCAGATCGGGTCCTGCCGGAACTCCGGCGCCACGTCGACCTCCTCCAGGCCCAGTTCCTCGCCCTGGTAGAGGTAGGCCGATCCGGGCAGCGCCAGCATGGTCAAGGTGGCGGCGCGGCCCCGGGCCACGCCGACCTCTCCGCCGCCGTACCGAGTCACGTGCCGGACCACATCGTGATTGCTGAGCACCCAGGTCGGCGAGGCGCCCACGGCGGCGAGCGCGTCGAAGGTGCTCGTGATCACGGTCCGGAACGCCGTGGCCGACCAGGGCGCCGTCAGCCAGGCGAAGTTGAATGACTGGCTGAGCTCGTCGGGCCGGACGTAGCGGGCCAGCGACTCCGGGGTGTGCGTCCAGGCCTCGGCCACCGTCATCCGATCTCCGTCGTAGCCGGCCAGCACCCGGTGCCATCGCCGGTAGACCTCGTGCACCTCGGGTTGATCCCACATGGGTTCGTCGTCCTCGTGCGCGCTGGCCACGCCGCCATCCTCGGTCAGCATCGGGCGCGGGGAATCGCCGTGCACGCGGACCTGGTCGCGCAGCGACTCCACCTTGAACAACGAGTGGGCCACGTCGATCCGGAAACCGTCCACGCCGCGGTCCAGCCAGAACCGCAGGACGGACTCGAACATGTCTCCGACCTCCGGGTTGCGCCAGTCGAGATCCGGCTGGCCGGAGTCGAACAGGTGCAGGTACCACTGGCCGGGGGTGCCGTCCGGATCGGTGACTCGCGTCCACGCCTGGCCTCCGAACACCGAGAGCCAGTTGTTCGGCGGCAGTTCGCCCTTGTCACCCCGCCCGTCCCGGAACAGATAGCGGGCCCGCGCCGGGCTGCCCGGCGCGGCGGCCAGGGCCTCGCGGAACCAGGCATGGTCGGACGAGGTGTGGTTGGGCACGATGTCGACGATCAGCTTCAGGCCGAGCCGGTGAGCCTGATCGATCAGCTCGTCGGCATCGGCGAGTCGGCCGAACAGCGGGTCGACGTCGAGGTAGTCGGCCACGTCGTACCCGTGATCTCGCTGCGGGGACGGGTAGAACGGCGTGATCCAGAGCGCGTCCACGCCCAGCTCCGCGAGATACGGCAGCCGAGAGGTGATGCCCGGGAGATCGCCGACGCCGTCGCCGTTGCCGTCCGCGAAGCTGCGGACGTAGACCTGATAGCAGACTGCGTCACGCCACCACGGGCGCACGGTCGATTCGTTCATGGCGCCATCCTCGGTGTCGGTTCAACGCCGGTCAACTCCTGCTCGGAGCCGGCCTCGGTCCCGTTCACGGCCTGATCGCGCGCCAGCGTTCGAGCGCCTCGATGCGCTCGGCGGCGTGGTCGACGATCGGCGCCGGATAGTCGGCGAGCAGGCCTGGTTCGTGGGGGTCGGCCGCGTGCGCCAACTCGGGCACCCAGCGCTTGATGTAGCTCGCGGCCGGATCGAACGTGCGGCCTTGGCTGGTCGGATTGAAGACCCGGAAGTACGGTGCCGCGTCGGTGCCGGACCCGGCGACCCATTGCCAGTTCAGCTGGTTGGACGCCACGTCGCCGTCGATCAGGTGCGCCATGAAGTGCCGGGCGCCGTGCCGCCAGTCGACGTGCAGGTCCTTGATCAGGAAGCTGGCGACGATCATCCGCACCCGGTTGTGCATGAGCCCGGTGGCGAGCAGTTCGCGCATTCCGGCGTCGACGATCGGGAATCCGGTCCGGCCACGGCGCCAGGCGTCGAACTTCTCGCCGGGCTCGTCGGTCCGCATCTCGTCGTACTCCGGCCGCAACGGCCAGCCGGTCGCCCGAGGATTGGCCGCGAGCACATCGGCATGGAACTCGCGCCAGGCGAGCTCGGAACGGAAGGTGCGGTCCGCCGCGCCGTCACCGAGGTCCGCCAGCAGGGTCCGAGGGTGCACCTCGCCCCAGCGGAGCGCCGCGGACAGCCCCGAGGTGCCACCAGTGGCCGGCTTGTCCCGATCCTCGGCGTAGCGCTCCAGGCGCGGCCGGAAAGCGTGCCACCGATCGAGCGCGGCGGCCTCCCCGACGGCGGGCAGGGCGATGTCCGGATGGGGATCGGGCAGCGCCTCCCCGGGTAGTTCGAGCCAGTGCTCCTCCGGCTCCGGGCGGCCGATGGGCTGTCGCCAGCCGTGGCGTTCCCACGCCCGGAAGTACGGCGTGAACACCTTGAATCGCTGTCCGCCCCCGGTGAGCACCCGTCCGGGCGCCACCGCGTACGGCGATCCGGTCGCCACCAGTCGGACGCCGTCCGCCCCGACCCCGCCGAGCGCGCGGCCGACCTCGCGGTCGCGGCGGACGCCGTACGGCGCGTAGTCGGCGCTGATATGGACAGCCGAGGCCGCCACCTCGCGTGCGACGGCCGGCACGACCTCGACGGGGTGGCCGGTGCGGACGACCAGTCTGCCGCCGAGTTGGGTGTCGAGGTCGCGCAGGCTCGCGGAGAGGTAAGCCCGTCGCGGCTCCCCGGCATGTTTCCACAGTGCCGGATCGATCACGAACAACGCGAACACGCCGCCGGTCGGCTGGGCTTCGGCGCACGCCGCCGCCAGCGCCGGGTGGTCGCCCAGTCTGAGGTCTCTGCGGAACCACATCACCGACGTCATTCGGACCAGCCTAGATGTTCGCCGCTCGTCTGCGGTCCGCTGCGCCGGCCAGTGTCATGGTGAGGTGATTGTGGGCCACAATGGGCCGGTGAGCGACCTCATCGACACCACGGAGATGTACCTTCGCACGATCTACGAACTCGTCGAGGAAGACATCGTCCCGCTGCGTGCCCGGATCGCGGAGCGCCTGCACCAGAGTGGTCCGACGGTATCGCAGACGGTGGCCAGGATGGAGCGCGACGGCCTGCTGACGGTGGAGGGCGACCGTCATCTCGAGCTGACGCCGGAGGGCTTGCGCCTGGCCACCAGGGTGATGCGCAAGCACCGGCTGGCCGAGCGGCTGCTGGTCGACGTCATCGGCCTCGACTGGGAACTGGTGCACGCCGAGGCGTGCCGCTGGGAGCACGTCATGTCGGAGACGGTGGAGCGACGGCTGCTGGAACTCCTCGACCACCCCACGGAGTCGCCGTACGGCAACCCGATTCCGGGGTTGGAAGAACTCGGCCAGCCCGGCGGTGAGGAGTTCATGGACGGCGTGCAGCCGCTCGCCGAGGTCGCCGGCGCCGAGAAGTCCCGGGTTCGTGTTCGCCGGATCTCGGAGGAGATCCAGAAGGACGAGGCATTGATGGGCACCTTGCGCCGGGTGGGCGCGGGGCCGGACAAGACTGTGGTGGTCACCTCCACCCGCGACGGCGTGCTGATCGGGTCGGGTGGCGAGGCCGCCGAGATCGACTTCGAGGCGGCCGAGCACATCTTCGTGCGGACTCTCTAGCCGAGCGGCCGTGCCCGGGAAGCCAGCGCGGTCAGGAACTCACTGCACCCCATCTCCAGCCGGTGCGTGGCCAGGTCGTCGGCTCGGGTGGGGCCGCGATTGACGATGACGATCGGAATGCCGATCGCCGCGGCGCGGCGTACGAACCGCAGCCCGCTCATCACGGTCAGCGAGGAGCCGGCGACCAGCAGCGGCCCGGCCCGGTCGTCGGCCCGGGCATAGGCCTGGTCATCGGCCTGATCATCGGCGAGGTCCTCGATCGCCGCGTAGCACCGCGCCACCCGGTCGGCCGGGACGTTCTCGCCGAAGAACACCACGTCGGGTTTCATCGCGCCGCCACAGAACGTGCAGTCCGGAAGGCGGAAGTCGCCGAAGTCGGCGAGACCCCCCGTGATCTTGTTCGGGTCGGCGTCCGGGTCGGCGTCCCCGTCCGGCAGTGCGGTCACATCGGCGAACCGGTCGAGGAATCCGGGATTGAGTTCGGCCAGCCGGGCTTGGAACGCGTCTCGTCCGACCGTTCGCCGGCAGCTCAGGCAGATCACCTCCGAGATCCGGCCGTGCAGTGCGATCAGCCGGCGCGAGCCCGCTCGTTCGTGCAGGCCGTCGACGTTCTGGGTGATCAGCAGCGCCGGATCCAGTGCCGCCAGTGCCCGGTGCCCCGGGTTGGGCTCCGCGGTGGACATCCGGGACCAGCCGGCGAAACTGCGGGCCCAGTACCGACGTTGTGCCGTCGGGCCGCTGAGGAACTCGGCGTAGGTCATCGGCGCGCGCGCGACCGACGCGGGTCCTCGATAGTCGGGGATGCCCGAGTCGGTGCTGAGCCCGGCTCCGGTCAACGCCACCCACCGGCCGGCCGGGAGATGACGGGCCAGCAGTTCGGCCGCGGCCTCCGCACCCGGGGCGAGCAAGCTCACGCGTCGGCGAACCGCTGCTCCGCTCGCGCCTTGGCCTTGGCGGCTTCTTCCTCACGATTCTTCGGTGGCGCCATGGTGACGAGGTCCCGCAGCAATTGCTCGGTGATCTTGGCCACCTCGGTCACGGCGTGATCGAAGACGGCCTGGTTGATCGCGGAGGGTGAATTGGAACCGCTGACCTTGCGGACGTACTGCAGCGCGGCGGCGCTGATCTCCTCGTGAGTCGCCGGGGGGAAGAAGTTGTTCAAGGGGCGAATGCTGCGGCACATGGGCTGAGCGTATCGGTGCCGGTGAACGCCCGCACCTAGACGGGCCATTCGGTGGAATCTCGCGCCGCCGGGCCGGCGGATCAGCGACTTCCGAGGGGGAAGAAGGACACCTCCTCGCCCGCCACCAGGACCACCCTATCGACGGCGGAGCCGACCCCGGAGCCGGGCAGCGGCACCAGGCGCACTCTGCTGATGTCACTGCCGTACTCGACCTCCGTCATCCGGGTCTCCAGCCGGTCGCCGTCCACCTCGAGGACAGCGACCATGCCGGCGCCCGAATAGCCCCGGGTGAGGACGGTCAGGGCCGTCCGCCGGTCGGGCAGCCAGGTGAACTGTCGGGGATCCTGGCCGGCCATGGGGCTCGCCTGCTTGCCGAGACCGACGGCGTCCACCCGGCGAGGCGTGGTCGGATCGGTGAGATCGAAGAGCCCGGCCTGAGCGCCGCGGACGACGCCTTGCGCGGTCGCGTCGATGCCGATGCCGAGCATCCGGTCTGATCCGATCGGGTGGAGGTACTCCGAGTAGCCGGGCAGCTTCAGCTCCCCGAGCGTCTTCGGGGAGGCCGGATCGCTGAGATCGACGGCGTACAGCGGGTCGATCTGCCGGAAGGTCACCAGCACCGCCAGGTCGTCGAACCAGCGCACGGACTTGATCTGCTCGTTCACCCCGAGCTTGTCCACTCGGCCGATCTCGGTGAGCGCCCGGTCGCTTTCCGCCGGGTCGGCGATCCGGAGGGTGACGACCGAGTTGAAGTTGCCGGTCGCGCTGGTCGCGCCGACCGCGATCCGGATCACGCCGTCCGCCTCGTCGATCGCCCACCGGTCCGCGACCTGGCCCTCGACCTCACCGCTCCCGGCGTAGCTGGTCGTCAGCCCGTCGATGGCGAACGCGTGCAACCGAGTCACGCCCTCCGCACGGGGGGCGATGTCGCGTCGGGTCCAGTCCGTCCAGCAGCAGGCCGAGCCCGGGCTGGTGGCGAGGACGAGATGGTCGCTCGACGTGTAGGCGATGGTGCTGTCGGTGGCGATCCCGGAACTGGTCGCCGACTCGGGATCGCCGGGATCGATGGCGACCACCGAGAGCGTGCCGAGCCCGCTCTCGTCGTCCGGGATCGCGATGTCCTCGCAGTCCATCAGCGGCTCGCTCGAACCGTCGGAGCGCTCGACCGACGGCAGCCAGTCGTCGATCGTGCTGGCTCGGACCACGGCCTCGTTGCGCTTCAGGGACTGCCGGTCTCCGCGCCAGCGCCACGGCTGGACGAAGTCGAGGTCGGGCAGGTCCTCGCTCAGCGTGAGCCGGACCACCCCGGCGACCTCGGTGGCGCTGACCACCCGTGAGCTGAAGACTCGCTCGTCGACCACGCTGGGTGCGGCCGGATCGCCGATGTCGACTCGGATCATCCTGGTTCCCGCGCTGCTGGACCACCGGTCGCGCCACTGCGGGACCGGCTTGTCCTCGCTGCCGAGCACGACGACCATGTCGTCGATCAGGAGAGCCTCCGGGTCGAGCAGGTCCGGAAGCGGCACGCTGGCCAGCCTGGCCGGCCGCTCCCCGCCGACGTCGTAGGTGGTCAGCCGGTCGCCGTCGACGCGGATCAGCGTCGTGCCGTCCGTCTTGACCGCGTCGGCCTCGTCCACGCCGGCCTCCTGGACGTTGGTGCCGGTATCGGAGGAGGTCGCCTCGTCGGCCTTCGGCGCGGCCGCCGCCGTGCCGGACCCGAGTTCGGCACGCCCCGGCATCACGTCGTACACCACGCCGCCACCGACGTCCCAGCCCCATGGCGTGACTCGTTCGACGCCCTGGGCGACGTACCAGTCGAGCAGTTCGTCGCAGGATTCGGCGGAGTCCAGGGCCCCGGTGAGCCGCGGGCCGGCGATGCCGCCCTCCCCGGCCTTGCCGGCGGCGAGCAGGTCGCCCGATCGGCCCGACGGCGCCGTCCGGTCCGGCCCCATCGAGATGGCGCCGGCCGTGAAGGAGGCGGCGAGTGCCGCGACCGCGACTCCGGCGACGGTGACCTGACGCAGTGTGGGATTCATGACCAACTCCGATCGATGTGGATGTCGATCGGACGGCCCACGCCGCGAACCGGTTCCGTTCGCGGCCGGTCGGCGTACGCCGTTCGCTCGCAGGAGGCCGGCGGTGCCCCAGGCAGGAGTCGAACCTGCGACCTTTCGCTTAGGAGGCGGCTGCTCTATCCGCTGAGCTACTGGGGCCGGTGGCTCGGCGTCGATGCGCCGGCCGGGGTCCATCATGCCGGAAATGCGTGGCTTGGCGCGGATCGCTACTCTGGAGGACGTTCGGTTAGGCTGTGTTCGCATGCGCGGGACCCCAACCCTCGACGTGGACTTCGGTGCTCGTCAGACCTCGGGGTGGGTCGCATGTTCGGAACCAGGTCGGAGTGCTGTGCTACGTACGCCGAGACCCGAACCGACGTAGTTTCCGCCCGCATGAGGATGCCGAGTGACCGAATTCGACCATGACGCCTACTCGGTGGCGCCGATGGACGTGTCGTACGCGGGCCATCAACCCGGACCGAAGCGACGCCGGGAGCCATCGCCGCATCGGGGGCACTCGGCCCTGAAGTTTCTCGGCACCACCGCGGTGGTCTTCGTCCTGGTGATCGCGATGGCGGCCGCGTACGGCTATCGCAAGCTCAACTCGAACCTCAATGTCGAGGACTTCGATGCCCTGGTGGCCGGCGACCGACCCAAGGTGGTCGCCGAGGGCCGCCCGCTCAACATCTTGGTGATGGGGTCCGACACCCGGGCCGGGGACAACAACATCGACGGCCTCGGCGACATCGGCGAGCGATCCGATACGACGATCCTCCTGCATGTCTCGGCGGACCGGAAGCGCGCCTACGGCATCAGCCTCCCGCGGGACATGGTGGTCGATCGCCCGGAGTGCAAGCTGGAGGATGGCAGCACGGTCCCGCCCGCCGCCCGCGTTCGCTGGAACGAGGCGTTCAGCGCCGGCGGCCCGAGTTGCACGATCACGCAGTTCGAACAGCTCACCGGGGTCCGGGTGAAACACACCGTGGTGGTCGACTTCACCGGTTTCAAGGGCATGGTGGACGCGATCGACGGCGTGGACGTGTGCATTCCCGAAGACATCGACGATACCGAGCACAACATCCAACTGAAGGCCGGCGAGCAGACGTTGCGAGGCAACGACGCGCTCAACTACGTCCGGGTCCGCAAGAACGTCGGCGACGGTTCCGACCTGACCCGGGTCAAGCGCCAGCAGGCGTTCATGGCCTCGATGGTCAAGAAGATCTTCTCCGGCGAGACACTCTCCCGGCCCGACCGGCTGTACGGCTTCCTCAACGAGGCCACCAAGTCGCTGACGCTGGACAACAAGCTGAACAGCATGAAGAAGCTGGTGAATCTCGGTCAGCAGTTCCAGGAGACCGGGCTCGGCAAGATTCAGTTCTTCACCATCCCCGTGGTCGCGGACCCGGACAATCCCAAGGTGACGGTGGTGCCGGCCCCGGAGGCCGACGAGATCTGGCAGTTGATCGCCGAGGACGAAATGGTCCCGAAGCGCTTGAAGGACGGCACCATCCGGGCCTCGATGCCGAACGCGCCGACGAAGAAGAAGCCGGACAAGAAGAAGCCGGGCGACGGCGGTGCCGATCCCGATCCGTCGGCCGATCCGAAGAAGCGCGCCAAGGTCGACGCCGACGAGGCCGAACGCATCGGGTTGTGCGCGTAGGCTCGCCAGGTGAGCGAGGTGAGCCCCGAGAGTGAACCGGTGGGCGATCCGGCGCGCGATCGCCGGGGAGAGCCGAGCGGTCCCCAGGGGGAACCGGAGCCCGGGGAACCGCGACGTGGCTCCTCGGTCTGGAGGATCGTCGGCGTCGCGACCCTGGTGCTGACGCTCACCGCGGCCATGGCGACGGCGTACGGCTATCGCCGGCTGACCGTGAACCTCACCTCCGACAACGCGCAGGAACGGTTGTTCGACCGACCGGACGCCGCCACGGTGAAGGGGTCGAAGCAGCCCTTGAACATCCTGTTGATGGGTTCCGACACGCGCGAGGGGGAAGGCAACCGGATCGACGAGGAATCGGGCGCGGCGCGATCCGACACCACGATCCTGATCCACCTCGCCGCCAATCGCGAACGCGCCTATGCGATCAGCATCCCGCGCGACACGATGGTCGCGCGCGGCGAGTGCAAGCTCGAAGACGGCCGGACCCTTCCGGCGACGGACCGGGTCGCCTGGAACGACGCCTTCGCCGCCGGGGGGCCGGGCTGCACCATGCAACAGTTCGAGCAGCTCACCGGGATCCGGTTGCAGCACCACGTGATCGTGGACTTCAACGGCTTCAAGGGCATGGTCGATGCCATCGACGGCGTCGACGTGTGCGTTCCGGAGCCAGTCGACGATCCCGAGCACGGGATCCGGCTCGCTGCGGGCCCGCAGACGCTCCGCGGCGACGAGGCGTTGGCCTACGTGCGCCAGCGCTACGGCAGCGCCGATCCCTCCGATCTCAACCGGGTGAAGCGACAGCAGGCCTTCATGGCGTCGATGGCCAAGAAGATCATCTCCGGAGAGACCTTGACCAGACCGGATCGAGTCCTCGCGCTGACCGACGTCGTGACCAAGTCTCTTCAGGTCGATGAGTCTCTGGCGAGCGTCAATGCCCTGAGTGACCTGGCCTTGGAGTTCAGTGATGTCGGACTCGGCAAGATCCAGTTCTTCACGATCCCGGTGGTCGATGACCCGCTCGACAAGAACCGGGTGGCGCTCACCGCCGAGGCGCCGGAGATCTGGGCGTTGATCGCGGCGGACGACAAGCTGCCGCGGCGCCTGAAGAGCGAGACGATCAAGGCGTCGGAACCTACCGCCCCCGGCAAGGACGCGACGAACGCGAGGCGACGGGGGCTATGCGGGTGAGCGGGCCCGGGAAAGACGCCGTCGGTAAGCCCCCGAGCACGCCCACGTGGCGTCGCCGCCGCCGGTTGGCGGAGATCTTCGGCGACGTACTTCCGGAGACCACCGCCGATGAGCGCGATGATCGGGCCGGTGAGCGACCCGCCGAGGAGCTGCCGGCCCGGGACCGGTGGCTGCGGGACCAGGTTCCCCCGCACCACGATCGCTGACCCGTCCCGAAGTAGCTACTTCGGGACGGGTCAGCGAGAGGGGCGCCAGCGTGCCGGCGCCCCTCCCGTGTGGGTCGAACTCAGCGACGTGCCAGCAGGTCGCGGATCTCGCCCAGGAGCTTGATGTCGGCCGGGTCCTCCGCCGGGGCATCCGGGAAGAAGCGCTCCTTGGCCTTGACGTAGGGCGTGACCACGAAGAAGTACACGACCGCGGCCAGGATCAGGAACGAGATGACCGCGTTCATGAACGCGCCGAAGCTGTTCTCGGCGTTGCTGAAGATATCGGATGCGCTCTCCGGCAGTTGCGCGGTCAGCCAGTTGGTGAAGGTGGTGACGACGGCGCCGAAGGCGGTGCCGATGATGACAGCGACCGCTAGGTCAACCAGGTTGCCCTTGAGAACGAACGCTTTGAATCCAGACATAGTGATCTCCTCTTCCGTCCCCCGAAGGTTCGGAGGCGGCACTTGGTAAAGAAACACCGAAACCTTAGCCGGAAAACTGGACGCTGAGGAACGACGCCACGGCAGTATTCGCCAATTGTCTAGCCTCACCCGCCGTGGCGCCGAGGACGACCAATGCGCCCGGCGGGGCGGTGCCGTCGCCCTGGCTCGACGGTTGCGGGATGGCCAGGACGGTGGCGGACGAAGCAACCACGCGCGTGCCCGAGCCCTCGGGGTCGGTCGCCAGGATGTCGACCCGGTCGCCGACACGCAGCAATCCGACGACCTCGGGGTCGGGGATGCGCACCGGTACGGCGGCCTGATGCGGAGACCCGTCGGTCAGCGCCGGCGAGATCAGGCGGACATCGGTGATCGGCTCCCCGCGGCGCACCGGAGCCGCCAGCACTCGCCCGATCACGCCGCCGGCGCCCGTGGCCACGACCTCGGCCGCGGCCGGCCGGACATCCGGAGGGACCTGGACGGATCGCACCGAGCCGGTTCCGAGCGTCGTGCCACCGGCCAGGTCGGTGGCCGCGACCAGCATCGGCACCGTCTCCGGCGGAGGAGGGCTCACCGATCTCACCCCAGCCGCGACCGCGGCGCCGACCAGCAAGGCGGCCAGGAACCGCCGCCGCAGCAACACCGCGCGCCGGACTCGGCGGAATGCGGCCCGGACGCCTTGCCGCAGACGTGAGAGCGCTCGCAGCTCCGCCTGGAGGCGACCGGGCCGACGATGATCGATGTACCGACTCAACACCCCATCGACGCTAGCCCCGTCCGAGCCGGGCCGCTGACGTCATCCACAGGGACCTCTCGGCGTGCATTTGTGACGCCTCGGCGTGCTTTTGTGACCTCTCGGCGTCAAGCGGACGTGGCTGGTTCCTTCGTGCCGCCCTTCTTGTCACCGGCCTTCTTCTCGCCGCCTCCGGAGGCGGAGCGGTCTCCGCTTCCGGAACTCTCGCCCTTGCCCGCCTTGTCTGCCTTCGTGTCCTTGCCCGCCTTGGTGTCCCCGCCTGTGTCTCTGCCTGTGTCTCTGCCCTCGGCGCCCGCCGGGCCGGCCGAGCCGGTGCCGGCTTCCTGGGCGGCCGCGGACTTCTCCGACGCCGAGCGGGAGTCGTTCCGGTAGAAGCCGGACCCCTTAAAGACCACGCCGACCGCGTTGTAGACCTTGCGCAGCTTGCCGTGGCAGGCGGGGCACTCGGTCAGGGAATCGTCTGAGAACGCCTGAACCTGCTCGAAGGCGTGGTCGCATGCGGTGCAGGCATATTGGTAGGTCGGCACGTGTTTCGCTCCTGATCGACAAACTCGCCGGCGCCCCTGCGGCGGCGTCTCCGGTTCTGGCACTCTCGGCCGGCGACTGCCAATGATAGCCAACGAGCCAACGACTTCTCCGGCGGCCGCCGGTCGGGGGTCGGCAGCCGCCGTGCCGGCGCGGCGGTCACCGGCCCCGAGTCGGCACGCCGTCAGAAGCGAACAAGCCCGCCGGGGCTCAGTGCCGCGGACACGGGTCGATCGTGCGGTTCCGCCGGGACCTCCCGGCCCACTTCATCGTCGTACAGCAACACGCACACGAAGGCGTCGGCGGCCACCCGTGGCAGAGCCCGGTCGTAACATCCGCCACCGCGGCCGATCCGCAACCCCGTGTCGGACACGGCCAGGCCGGGCACGAAGACGACGTCGGCGACACCGACCGCCGCCGGACCAGATCGGTCGCCGGTCGGTTCGAAGAGGCCGAAACGAGCGGTGGCCAGCCCGGCCGGGCCGGTATAGGCGGCCCAGTCCAGGTCCCACCCGGTCGCCTGCGAGGCGAGCTCGGTCCGGCCAGGATCGGGGCGGGCCAGGACCGGCAGGAGTACGCGTTTGCCGGCCGCGCGGAGCCGGTCGAGGAGCCGGCCGGTGCCCGGTTCCGTGCCGGTGGAGACATATGCCGCGACAGTGGCGGCCCGCCGTACCTCGTCGAGATCCATCGCCAGTTCGCCGATTCGCCGCGCGTCCTCGGCCAGTTCCGCCAGCGGCCGGCGACTCCGCGCGGCCAGCAGTTGATCTCGGAGAGCGGACTTGGCCGGCGCAAGAGACGGTTCCGGTTGCGGGGGAGCCACGGCGCCAGCCTACGATTGCCGCTATGGCCGATGCGCTGGAGGTTACCCCGCTGGAGATCGCCCGGGAGACCATGCGTGCGGCCGGGGTGGGCGAGCTGGCGATCGAGGTCTTCTCGTTCTACCACCGTCAGCTCGAACGCGGCGCCACCGGAATGATTCCGGAGTCCTCGATCGAGCCCATCGACTCGGAGTCGCTGGCCGACATCGACATCTCCGACGAGACCGCGGCCCAGGCCATCCGCGGCACCGCCATCATCAAGCTCAACGGCGGGTTGGGCACCTCGATGGGGATGGAGCAGGCCAAGTCACTGCTGTGCGTGCGGTCGGGGCTGTCGTTCCTGGACATCATCTCCCGGCAGGTACTGCAGTTGCGGCAGCAGTACGACGCGCCACTGCCGTTGATGTTCATGAACTCGTTCCGCACCTCGGCGGACACGATGAAGGCCTTGGCGCGCTACCGCGACCTGCCGGTCGACGGGTTGCCGCTGGAGTTCCTGCAGAACAAGGAGCCGAAGTTGCTCCGGGATTCGCTCGTGCCGGTCCACTATCCGCCGGATCCCGATCTGGAGTGGTGCCCTCCCGGGCACGGCGACCTTTACACGGTGCTGGCGGCCTCCGGTCTCATTGACGCCTTGCTGGACGCGGGCTTCGAGCGGGTTTTCGTGTCCAACTCCGACAACCTCGGTGCGACGCCCGATCCCAAGCTCGCCGGCTGGCTGGCCAGCACGGGTACGCCGTTCGCCATCGAAGCTGTCCGGCGTACTCCCTCGGATCGTAAGGGCGGGCACTTCGCCCGTCGCAAGAGAGACGGCCGGATCGTGCTCCGCGAGAGCGCGCAGACACTCCCGGAGGATCTCGGCGCACTCGCGGATCTGAGTCGGCACAGGTTCTGTTCGACCAACAATCTGTGGATCGACCTGCCGTCGCTGAAAGCCACGCTGGTGGAGACGGGTGGCGTGCTCGGACTGCCGTTGATCCGGAACGAGAAGCCGGTGGACCCGGCGAAGCCGACCACCCCCCAGGTGGTACAGATCGAGACCGCGATGGGTGCGGCGATCGAGATCTTCGCGGGAGCGCGCACGATCGAGGTGGGCCGGGACCGATTCGTTCCGGTCAAGACCACCAACGACCTGCTGGTGCTTCGCTCCGACGTCTACGAGTTGGGCGCGGACTATGCCATGAGGCACGTCACGGAATCGGTGCCGTTCGTGGACCTGGACAAGCGCTTCTTCGGGTTGGTCGGTGACTTCGACCAACGGTTCGGCCACGGGGTGCCGTCGCTGCAGAAGGCAACCTCGCTGACCGTCGACGGGGATTGGACCTTCGAAGGCGGGGTGTCGGTGGTCGGCGACGCGGCACTGTCCACCGACCGCGCCGCCCAACGGGTCGCCGCCGGCACCGTGCTCGGCGACGCCGCGACATGAGTTCGGGCAGCGATTCACTCGGTCCGGTCCCCGTCGAAGAACTACAGCGGCGGGTCGCTGCCGCGGTCCGGTCGCTGCCGCCGCAGCGGCGTGAGCTGGCCGCCGCCCGAGGCCTGGTGCTGGCCGAGGACATCGTGGCGAGCGTGGCCCTGCCGCCGTTCGACAACTCCGCGATGGACGGATACGCGGTCCGGTCGGGCGATGTCGCCACCGCGTCCGAGGCAGCGCCGGTGACCTTGCCGGTGATCGGCGAGATCGGTGCCGGTGACTCCACCGGCACCGCCGTACGCCGCCTCGGAGCCGGGCAGGCCGCGAAGATCATGACCGGTGCGCGGGTCCCGGATGGATGCGACGCGGTGGTGCCCTACGAGTGGACCGACCGTGGTACCGCCACGGTCATCGTCCGCCGTCCCCCGGCGATGCGGCAGCACATCCGTGCCGCCGGTGACGACGTGGCGGCCGGCGACCGAGTGCTGGACGCGGGCACGGTGCTAGGCCCGCGACAGCTCGGCCTGTGCGCCGGGATCGGGCTGGCCGAGGTGTCGGCGCGCCCGGCACCCCGGGTGGTGATCATCTCCACCGGCTCCGAACTCGTCCAGCCTGGTTTACCGCTCGGACCGGACTCGATCTACGACTCGAACTCCGCCCTGATCGCGGCCGCGGCCGAGTCCGCGGGCGCGATCGCGCGGCGGGTGGGGATCGTGCCGGACGACCCGGTCGGCTTCGATCGCGCGTTGCGCGCCGAACTCGCCGAGGCCGACCTGGTGGTGACCTCCGGCGGGGTCAGCCAAGGCGACTTCGATGTCGTCAAGGAGGCGTTGACCGGCTCGGGGGACGTGTGGTTCGGTCCGGTGGCCATGCAGCCGGGGAAACCGCAGGGGTTCGGTGTGATCGACGATGTCCCGATCTTCACGTTGCCGGGAAATCCGGTGTCGTCGTACATCTCGTTCGAGGTGTTCGTGCGCCCGGCAATCCGGCAGATGATGGGCCTCTCGCCGGTGCACAGACCGGTCCGCCCAGCCCGGCTGGGCAGCGCGGTGACCTCGCCGCCGGGTCGTCGCCAGTACCTGCGCGGCCGGTATCCGGCCGACGAGCCCGTTGGTCAGATCGACCGCGCGGTGCTCGGCTCGGTGGTGCCGGTCGGCGGCGCCGGATCGCACCTGCTGGGCAGCCTGGCCCGGGCCAACGCGCTGATCGTCATCGGCGAGGACGTGACCTCGGTGGCGGAGGGCGAGGTCGTGGAGGTCCTGGCACTCGATCTCGACCCCTGAGGTGGGTAGTCCGCCATCTTCGGCACCACTTTCGGCACGACAATGGTGCCGAAGATGGCGGACTATCTGGAACGTCGGGCCGACTAGGATCGGAGGATGGAGCGTTTGACGCATACCGACGAGACGGGTGCCGCGCGGATGGTGGACGTTTCCGCGAAGGAGGTCACCAGCCGGGTCGCGACGGCGTCGGGTCGTGTTCTGGTGTCGTCGGCGGTGGTCGGAATGCTGCGGGGCGAGGGGGTACCGAAGGGCGATGCGTTGGCCGTGGCACGGATCGCGGGCATCATGGCCGCCAAGGCCACCCCGAGCCTGATCCCGCTGTGTCATCCGCTGTCGATCGCCGGAGTCACCGTCGACCTCGCGGTGGTCGATGCCGGTGTCGAGATCTCCGCCACGGTGCGAACCAACGACCGGACCGGGGTCGAGATGGAAGCCCTGACCGCGGTGTCGGTGACCGCTCTGACAGTCGTGGACATGGTGAAAGCGGTCGACAAGGCCGCGGTGATCACCGACATCCGGATCGATGCCAAGGCGGGCGGCAAGAGCGGTGATTGGGTCCGGTGAGCGGCGACGTGGCGACCAGATGGCGGGCATGGACATGGACACGGACATGACCGGCGCCGAGGTGCCGGGCAGCGGCCCGTCGCGTGAGCCGTTGGCGGCGGCCGTCGTGGTGGCCTCGAATCGTGCGGCGGCCGGCGTGTACGACGACACCACCGGGCCCGTCATCGTCGCGGCCCTGCGCGAGTGGGGATTCGAGGTGGCCGGCCCGAACGTCGTACCTGACGGCGACCCGGTCGGCGAGGCGATCTCGGCGGCGGTCTCGGCCGGCGCCCGCGTGGTGCTCACGACCGGCGGTACCGGTCTGACTCCGACCGACCGGACGCCCGAAGCCACCGGACGGCTGCTGGAGTGGCAGGTGCCCGGCATCGCGGAGACGATCCGGGCGTACGGCGTCGCGAACGGCGTACCCACCGCGGCACTGTCCCGAGGGCTGGCCGGAGTGATCGGCCGGTGCCTGGTGGTCAACCTCCCCGGCTCGCGCGGCGGGGTCGGTGACGCGTTGGCCGTCCTCGCTCCACTGCTGGTGCACGCGGTCGAACAGATCACCGGGAGCGACCATTGATCGGCTGGCCGGTACGCCTGGCGCACGACGACTTGTTGCTGCGTCCGGTCCACCCGCGCGACCACGAGGCGTGGCGAGAGGTCCGCTCGCGCAACGCGGCCTGGCTCGCGCCGTGGGACGCCACGGTCCCCAGCAACGCATTCCGGTCGCAGAGTACCTTCCCGCAGTTGGCGCGCAGACTGCGGAGGCTCGCTCGCCAGGGCGCGGCGATGCCCTTCGCGATCGAGGTCTCCGGAGTGTTCGCCGGCCAACTGACGGTGAACAACATCGTGCGCGGCTCCGCGCAGTTCGCTTCGATCGGCTACTGGATCGACCGGGACTTCGCCGGCCGTGGCCTGATCCCGCGCGCGGTGGCTCTGGTGATCGATCACTGCTTCTTCACCGCGGGATTGCACCGGATCGAGATCGCCGCCCGCCCGGAGAACACCAACTCGCTGCGCGTGGTCGAGAAGTTGGGGATGCGCGAGATCGGGTTCGCTCCCCACTATCTGCACATCAACGGGGAGTGGCGCGACCATCGCATCTATGCGGTCACCGTGGAGGAATGTCCCGAGGGGATGCTGTCCCGCCTGCTCTCGGCCACCCCCGACCGCTAGCACGTGCCGACCCGTCCCGAAGTAGCCGCCGACCCGTCCCGAAGTAGCGACCGACCCGCCGGTCGATGGTGGGTCGTGCCGGGGCTGTGCCGGCAGCCTGTGCAGCAACTGATCACACTAGTCACATTGGTTGTTTTGCGACACACCAAAGAAGGTGCGGGCGTCCTTCGGTGGTCGAACTTAGGCTCTGATGCGTGGAAGGTATGAGCGCGCTGATCTTCGTCGCCTTGGCGATCGCGTGGGCTTCGTACCTGCTCCCGAAGGCGTGGGGACACCATGTGGACGGCGACGAGTCGGGCCCGATCGGTACCTTCTCCAGCAGGATTCGTGTCCTGGCCAGGCGGGAGGCGATCAACCGGCGGGAAGCGCGCCTGGTGATCGACGACCAACGCGCTGCCGCCGACCGGGTTCGGCGGCCAGTCGGGCCGGCGCGGGCGGGGGCGAGGAGTGCGGCTCGGCGACGCCGCCGGGTGCTCAGCATGATCCTGATCGCTTGTGTCGTCGTCTTCGGCCTGGCCTTCTACGGAACGGTCGAGCCGTCGTATGCCGCGATTCCCGCGACACTGTTGGTCTCGTGGCTGGTTGCCTGCCGGCTCATGGTCAAAGCCGAGGCGTCACACAAGCACGCCGAGACGTCACATATGCGGGTCGAGAAGTCACAAGAACATGCCGAGACGTCGCAGATGCGGGCCGAGTCCGCCGTTGCTCGAGAGGGAGATCCGGCGGCCGACGCCGATACTCGGGTCGTGCCTCGAGTCGAGATGGAGACCAGCGCCGATCCCGGTCTGTGGGATCCAGTGCCTGTGACGTTGCCGACCTACGTGTCGAAATCGCCCGCTGCTCGACGGACAATCCGGTCGATCGACCTCGACTCCACGGGCGTGTGGACATCCGGGCGAAGTGAACTGGACTCGAGGCTTGCCCAGGAGGCGGAGGCGGAGGCGGAGATCAACGCGAACCGGGTCGGCGGGTCGGACGAACACCAGGCCGTCGGCTCGTAGCCGTGGTGGCCGACAGGTCCGCGTTTCCGCAATGGCCGGGACGGTGTTAACGTTTCTCTTCGCGTCACATGATGACGCTCCGGGGCTGTGGCGCAGTTGGTAGCGCGTCTCGTTCGCAATGAGAAGGTCAGGGGTTCGAATCCCCTCAGCTCCACCACCCAAATAC
>JBOFLE010000090.1:0-1717 GCA_051657705.1 Nocardioides sp.
ACGCACCGACGTGGATTCCCTACTCAGACCGAGGACGACGTGGACCTGACGCTCACGACCCGCGAGCTCCTCGCCGACGGCGAGGGGCCGGTCGTCATCGACGTCAGCGGCGAGATCGATGTCTACACCGCTCCGAAGCTGCGCGACGCGATCTCCGAGCTGGTCCGCGCCGGGGTCTACGACATCGTCGTCGACCTGGAGGGTGTGGAGTTCTTGGATTCGACCGGACTCGGCGTCCTGGTCGGCGGGCTGAAGAAGGTCCGCGCCCATGACGGCGGCCTGAGCCTGGTCTGCACCCAGGAGCGCTTGCTCAAGATCTTCCAGATCACCGGGCTGTCGAAGGTTTTCGTCATCCACTCCGCAGCCGAGGAGGCGATCGAGTCCGCTTAGCCCGGTCCGGCGCCGGCCCGATTCGGAGACGACGTCCGCCCCCGACTGGCCCGACGGACTCCGCGTGCGTAGAATCCGACAGTTCTTTGACCGTGTGCACCGCAATTAGAGAAGTCTCAGGAGGAGTCACATGACCGGGATCCATCCCGCCGTCATGGATGTCGAACTCTCCGGCGGCAACCTCACCTTGGTCATCGTCGTTGCCTTGATAGCGCTAGCCGCGCTCGCCATGGCCGCGATGTTCCGCCAAGAAGTGATGGCTGCCGGCGAAGGCACCGACAACATGAAGAACATTGCCCTGGCTGTCCAGGAAGGCGCCAATGCCTATCTCACCAGACAGTTCCGCACGCTCGGCATCTTCGCGGCCGTAGCCTTCCTCGTGCTGTTGGCGTTGCCGGCCGACGACACGACGGTTCGGATCGGGCGATCTATCTTCTTCCTGGTCGGGGCCGGCTTCTCGGCCGCGATCGGCTACCTCGGGATGTCGCTGGCGGTCCGGGCCAATCTTCGGGTGGCGGCGGCCGCGAACGAGGTGGGACGCGACCCGGCGATGAACATCGGCTTCCGGACCGGCGCCTTCGTCGGCATGGCCACCGTCGGCCTGGGCCTGCTCGGCGCCAGTGTCGTGGTGCTGTTGTTCCGCGCCCAGGCGCCCGTGGTGCTGGAGGGCTTTGGCTTCGGTGCCGCGCTGTTGGCCATGTTCATGCGGGTCGGCGGCGGCATCTTCACCAAGGCGGCCGATGTCGGCGCCGACTTGGTCGGCAAGGTCGAGAACAACATTCCGGAGGACGATCCGCGCAACGCCGCCACCATCGCCGACAACGTCGGCGACAACGTCGGCGACTGCGCCGGCATGGCCGCCGACTTGTTCGAGTCGTACGCCGTCACGCTGGTGGCCGCGCTGATCCTCGGCTCGCAGGCATTCGGCGACAAGGGCTTGGTCTATCCGTTGCTGATCCCCGCCATCGGCGCGGTCACTGCCGTGCTCGGCGTGTACATCACCCGCCCGCGGCCCGGCGAGAACGGCCTCAAGACCATCAATCGGGCCTTCTACATCTCCGCCGCGGTCGGGGCCTTCGCCTCGGTGGTCGCCTCGTTCATCTATCTGCCGAGCTCGTTTGCCGACTTCGAGCGCGTCCAAGGCCTGGACATGGCGGATGCCACCGGGAACCCGGCGCTGATCGCCTCGATCGCCGTCGTCATCGGCATCGTGATGGCCGCCGGGATCCTGGCGCTGACCGGCTATTTCACCGGCACCGAGTACCGCCCGGTCAAGGATGTCGGCAAGACCTCGCTCACCGGCGCGGCGACCGTGATCTTGTCGGGG
>JBOFLE010000091.1:0-19803 GCA_051657705.1 Nocardioides sp.
CGACTCCGACCGGGGGTCAGTCCGGTGACAACCGCAGTATCGACGAGTGAAGGACGAGTAGAGACCTATGGCGGGACAGAAGATCCGCATCAGGCTCAAGGCCTACGACCACGAGGTGATCGACACCTCGGCGCGGAAGATCGTGGACACGGTCACCCGGACGGGCGCGAAGGTCGCCGGGCCGGTGCCGCTGCCGACCGAGAAGAACGTCTATTGCGTCATCCGCTCGCCCCATAAGTACAAGGACTCTCGCGAGCACTTCGAGATGCGCACTCACAAGCGCCTCATCGACATCCTCGATCCCACGCCGAAGACCGTCGACTCCCTGATGCGGCTCGATCTGCCGGCCGGCGTCGACATCGAGATCAAGCTCTAGGTAGGCCCAGGAACCATGACCATCGAACACAACGTGAAGGGCTTGCTGGGCACGAAGCTCGGCATGACCCAGATGTGGGACGAGAAGAACCGGCTCGTCCCGCTGACCGTGATCGCCGCGGGCACCAACGTGGTGACCCAGGTCCGTCACCCCGAGACCGACGGCTACAACGCGATCCAGGTCGGCTACGGCGAGATCGACGCTCGCAAGGTCACCAAGCCGCTGGCCGGTCACTTCGCCAAGGCGGGTGTGACTCCACGCCGACACGTGATCGAGATCCGTACCGCCGATGCCCCGTCGTACACGGTCGGCCAGGAACTCGCCCCCGACCTCTTCGCGGCCGGCGAGTTGGTCGACGTCACCGGCACCAGCAAGGGCAAGGGCTTCGCGGGCACCATGAAGCGCCACGGATTCTCCGGCGTCGGGGCTTCGCACGGCGCTCACAAGAATCACCGCAAGCCCGGCTCGATCGGTGCCTGCGCGACGCCCGGCCGGGTGTTCAAGGGAGTTCGGATGGCCGGCCGGATGGGTGGCGACACCGTGACCACTCAGAACGTCACCGTGCACGCCGTCGACGCCGAGAAGGGTCTGATCCTGCTCAAGGGCGCCGTACCGGGTCCCAAGGGCGGCGTCGTGGTCGTCCGTACCGCGGTGAAGTCCGCGGCCGCACGTGCGAACGGAGGCGCGGCATGAGCTCCAAGACAGTCACCCCGATCAAGGTCGACCTGCCGGCCGAGATCTTCGACGCGAAGGTCAACATCCCGCTGATGCATCAGGTGGTGGTGGCGCAGCTCGCCGCCGCTCGCCAGGGGACCCACTCGACGAAGACCCGCGGCGAGGTGCGTGGCGGCGGCCGCAAGCCCTATAAGCAGAAGGGCACCGGACGGGCCCGCCAGGGCTCGACCAGGGCGCCGCAGTTCACCGGTGGTGGCGTGGTTCACGGCCCGAAGCCGCGTGACTACGATCAGCGCACCCCCAAGAAGATGAAGGCCGCGGCGCTGCGCGGGGCGCTCTCCGATCGGGCCCGCAACGGTCGCATCCACGTCGTGACCTCGCTCGTCGACGGGCCGACGCCGTCCACCAAGGCGGCGCTGGCGGCGCTGTCCGGCCTCACCGACCGGGTCAAGTTCCTGGTCGTTCTCGAGCGTTCCGACACCGTGGCCTGGCTCTCGCTGCGCAACGCGCCCGAGGTGCACATCGTCGCGGTGGATCAGCTCAACACCTACGACGTCCTCTACTCCGACGATGTGGTTTTCACCGCGGGCGCCTACGAGACGTTCGTCGCGGCTCGGGGCGGAGTCGCTCCGTCCCGGCGAGCCGCGGCAACCGAGCCGGCCGAGCCCAAGGCCGGCAATGTCGAGGCATCACCGGTGGTGGCGACGATCGCCGATGTGCCCGCCGAGGCGAGCGCCGTCGAGGTGGCGGCGAGCCTGCCTCCGGGGGCCAAGGCCCCGCTCAAGAGCGGCAAGGCGCCCAAGGGCTACGACATCAAGGGCAACGCCGACTCCGGGATCTACCACGAGCCCGGTGGACGCTGGTACGACGCAACCGAGGCGGAGTTCTGGTTCGCCAGCGTCGCCGACGCCGAGGCGGCGGGCTTCACCAAGGCCGGCGCGCGCAAGAAGGCTGACAACAAGAAGGCTGACAACAAGAAGGCTGACAACAAAAAGGCAGGCGAGAAGTGAGCACCCTGCACAAGGACCATCGCGACATCTTGCTCGCCCCGGTCGTCTCCGAGAAGAGCTACGGGCTGCTGGATGCCAACAAGTACACCTTCCTGGTCCGCCCGGACGCCAACAAGACCGAGATCAAGATCGCGGTCGAGAAGATCTTCAACGTCAAGGTGATCTCGGTGAACACCATGAACCGGCAGGGAAAGAGGCGGCGTACCCGCACCGGCACCGGCAAGCGCAAGGACATCAAGCGCGCCGTCGTGAGTCTGGCCGAGGGCGATCGCATCGACATCTTCGGAGGTCCGGCCGCCTAGGCCGGGACCAGGACTGATTGACGGGACAACGAGATGGCAATCCGTAAGTACAAGCCGACCACCCCGGGCCGCCGCGGCGCGTCGGTGGCCGACTTCGCCGAGATCACCCGGACCACGCCGGAGAAGTCACTGACTCGTCCGCTACCGAAGAAGGGCGGTCGCAACAACCAGGGTCGGATCACCACCCGGCATCACGGCGGCGGGCACAAGCGCGCCTACCGGTTGATCGACTTCCGTCGCTATGACAAGGACGGGGTGCCGGCCACGGTCGCGCACATCGAGTACGACCCGAACCGCACCGCCCGGATCGCGTTGCTGCACTTCGCCGACGGCGAGAAGCGCTACATCCTGGCACCCAAGGATCTGACCCAGGGCACGCCCGTGGAGTCCGGTTCGTCGGCCGACATCAAGCCGGGCAACAACCTGCCGTTGCGCAACATCCCGGTCGGTACGACCGTGCACTGCATCGAACTCCGTCCCGGCGGCGGCGCCAAGCTGGTGCGCTCGGCCGGCAACTCGGCCCAGCTGGTCGCCAAGGAAGGGGCCAAGGCCACCCTCCGGCTGCCGTCGGGTGAGATGCGGTTCGTCGACGTGCGCTGCCGCGCCACCGTCGGTGAGGTCGGCAACGCCGAGCAGTCCAACATCAACTGGGGCAAGGCCGGTCGAATGCGCTGGAAGGGCCGTCGCCCCACCGTTCGAGGTGTCGTGATGAACCCGGTCGACCATCCGCACGGCGGCGGCGAAGGCAAGACCTCCGGTGGCCGGCATCCGGTCTCGCCGTGGGGCAAGCCGGAAGGCCGCACCCGCAAGCGCAAGGCCAGTGACGCCCAGATCATCCGCCGCCGGAACGCCAAGAAGCGCTGACAGGACCCAGGGAGTTTTACAGATGCCTCGCAGCCTCAAGAAGGGCCCCTTCGTCGACGGCCACCTGATGAAGAAGGTGGACGCCGAGAACGACAAGGGCAGTCACAACGTGATCAAGACCTGGTCTCGTCGTTCGATGATCGTGCCGGCCATGATCGGCCACACGATCGCCGTACACGATGGCCGCAAGCATGTGCCGGTGTTCGTGACCGACTCGATGGTCGGCCACAAGCTCGGCGAGTTCGCACCGACGCGCACGTACCGCGGGCACGTCAAGGAAGACCGGAAGGGACGGCGTCGATGACCGCCACCGAGCGTCACCGCGTCAGTACTCGCCGCGATTCGCTGCTGGGCGACGCACCCGGAGCCTTCGCCAGCGCCCGCTACGTCGGGGTCACCCCGATGAAGGCGCGTCGGGTCGTCGACATGGTGCGCGGCCTGCCGACCGGCGAGGCCCTTGATCTCCTGCGGTTCGCGCCGCAGGCGGCGGCGGGCACCGTCTACAAGGTGCTTGAGAGCGCGATCGCCAATGCCGAGACCACCGAGGGCCTGGACGCCGGCAATCTGGTCGTGTCCACCGCGCTGGTCGACGAAGGGCCGACCATGAAGCGGTGGCGTCCGCGGGCACAGGGTAGGGCGACCAGGATCAACAAGCGCACCAGCCACATCACGCTTGTCGTCGCGCCGGCCGACCCGAACGGGGCTACGGGCCGCAAGACAGCGAAGAAGGGCCAGAAGAAGGAGAGGTCGGCCTGATGGGCCAGAAGATCAACCCGAATGGTTTCCGCCTCGGGATCTCAACCGACCATAAGAGCAGGTGGTACGCCGACAAGCTCTACCGGGCCTACGTCGGCGAAGACGTCGCCATCCGACGGTTGCTGTCCAAGGGCATGGAGCGGGCCGGGATCTCCAAGGTAGAGATCGAGCGCACTCGCGACCGGGTCCGCGTCGACATTCACACCGCGCGGCCCGGCATCGTGATCGGCCGTCGCGGCGCGGAGGCGGACCGGATCCGTGGCGAGCTGGAGAAGCTGACCGGCAAGCAGGTGCAGCTGAACATCCTCGAGGTCAAGAGCCCCGAGGTGGATGCCCAGCTCGTCGCGCAGGGTGTGGCCGAGCAGCTCTCCGGGCGGGTTCAGTTCCGCCGGGCGATGCGCAAGGCGATCCAGACCTCCATGCGTTCGGGTGCCCAGGGTATCCGGATCCAATGCTCCGGCCGCCTCAACGGTGCCGAGATGTCGCGCACCGAGTTCTATCGCGAGGGCCGGGTGCCGTTGCACACGCTGCGTGCCGACATCGACTACGGCTTCTACGAGGCGAAGACCACGTTCGGCCGGATCGGCGTGAAGGTGTGGATCTACAAGGGCGAGGTCGCCGCGACCCGCGCCGAGCGCGAGGCCCAGGCGGCCGCGCGGGCCGGCGCACCGGGTCGTGGCCGCCAGACCCGGGGCGGCGAGCGACCCGGTCGCGGCACTCGCGGTGACCGCCCCGCAGCTGATCGCCCCTCCGATCGCCCTGCCGCCGATCGTGGGTCGGCCGGCGATCAGGCATCGGGTGCACCCGCCGCCGAGTCCGCTACGGCGCCGGTCGAGGCCGGGCAGGCGACCGCGGTCGCCGGCACGGGACAGGAGGGCTGAGGCATGTTGATGCCACGTCGGGTCAAGTACCGCAAGCAGCATCACCCCAAGCGTCGCGGCGCGGCCAAGGGCGGCACCAAGCTCGCATTCGGCGACTTCGGCATCCAGGCCCTCGAAGGGCACTACGTCACCAACCGGCAGATCGAGTCCGCGCGTATCGCGATGACCCGGCACATCAAGCGCGGCGGCAAGGTGTGGATCAACATCTACCCCGACCGGCCGCTGACCAAGAAGCCGGCCGAGACCCGGATGGGCTCGGGCAAGGGCTCGCCCGAGTGGTGGATCGCCAACGTCAAGGCCGGACGGGTGATGTTCGAGCTGTCCGGGGTTACCGAGGAGGTGGCTCGCGAGGCAATGCGCCGGGCCATCCACAAGCTGCCGATGAAGTGCCGCTTCATCACCCGAGAGGAAGGTGAGTTCTGATGGCCACGGTCAAGACCAGCTTGGCTCACCAGCTCAACGAGATGACCGATGTCGATCTCGAGGCCAAGCTCCGCGAGGCCAAGGAGGAGTTGTTCAATCTGCGCTTCCAAGCCGCCACCGGCCAGTTGGAGAGCCATGGACGGCTTCGTACGGTCAAGAAGGAGATTGCCCGGATCTACACCGTGGTACGGGAGCGCGAACTCGGCATCCGGACCGCTCCTGGCGCTGAAGTGAGTGCCCAGGAGAGCGCCCAGGAGAGCGCGGAGACAAGCCCAGAGACACGTGAGGACGGTGCCGCATGAGCGAGCAGAGCACGGAGCAGGACAGCGCTCAAGAAGTGGCCACGCAGCGCAACCGCCGCAAGGTTCGTGAGGGCATCGTGACCAGCGACAAGATGGACAAGACGGTCGTCGTGTCCGTCGAGGACCGCGTCAAGCACGGCCTGTACGGCAAGGTGATGCGGCGCAATACCAAGTTCAAGGCGCACGACGAGAACAACGAATGCGGCGTCGGCGACCGGGTGCAGATCATGGAAACCCGGCCGCTGTCCGCCACCAAGCGCTGGCGCGTCGTGACAATCGTGGAGAAGGCCAAATGATCCAGCAGGAATCCCGCCTCAAGGTGGCCGACAACACCGGTGCCAAGGAGATCCTGTGCATCCGGGTGCTCGGCGGCTCAGGGCGACGTTACGCGGGTATCGGAGACACCATCGTGGCGACCGTCAAGGATGCGATCCCCGGCGGCAACGCCAAGAAGGGCGAGGTCGTCAAGGCCGTCGTGGTGCGCACCGTCAAGGAGCGCAGGCGGCCCGACGGCTCGTACATCCGCTTCGATGAGAACGCCGCCGTTATCTTGAAGAGCGACGGCGAGCCGCGGGGCACTCGCATCTTCGGGCCGGTCGGTCGAGAGCTACGCGAGAAGCGGTTCATGAAGATCATCTCGCTGGCCCCCGAGGTGCTGTGATGGGAAAGAAGTCGATGAACCTGAAGAAGGGCGACACCGTCAAGGTGATCTCCGGCAAGGACAAGGGCGCCGAGGGCAAGATCATCGCAGTCGTCAAGGATGCGGATCGCGTGATCGTCGAGGGCGTCAACCGGGTCAAGAAGCACACCAAGGTGGTCGACACGGGCGGACGGCAGGGCAAGTCCGGGGGGATCATCACCACGGAGGCGCCGATCCACGCATCCAATGTGATGCTGGTCGAGGGCGACGGTGTGACCCGGATCGGTTTCCGTCGCGACGAGGTGACCAAGCGCCGAGCCGACGGCTCGACGTACGCCTCGACGCGCAGCGTCCGGATTTCCCGCACGACCGGAAAGGACATCTGAGCATGCCTGAGACTGCTACAGCGACAGCCACCGCTCCCGTTCAGGCACCGCCGCGGCTCAAGGAACGCTACCGCTCCGAGATCGTCGGGGCCCTGCGCGAGGAGTTCCGGTATGCCAACGTCATGCAGGTCCCTCGGTTGACCAAGATCGTGGTCAACATGGGTGTCGGCGAGGCGGCCCGTGACTCGAAGCTGATCGAGGGCGCCATCAAGGACCTGGCGGCGATCACCGGTCAGAAGCCGGCGGTGACCAAGGCCCGTAAGTCGATCGCGCAGTTCAAACTGCGGGAGGGCATGCCGATCGGCGCGCACGTCACGCTGCGCGGCGACCGGATGTGGGAGTTCCTCGACCGGTTGCTCTCGCTCGCCCTGCCCCGGATCCGGGACTTCCGTGGCCTGTCGCCCCGGCAGTTCGACGGTCGGGGCAACTACACCTTCGGGCTGACCGAGCAGGTGATGTTCCACGAGGTCGATCAGGATCGGATGGAC
The DNA here is from genome assembly GCA_051657705.1 of Nocardioides sp. GTDB lineage: Bacteria > Actinomycetota > Actinomycetes > Propionibacteriales > Nocardioidaceae > Nocardioides. The sequence continues at coordinate 7,104 of JBOFLE010000091.1, forward strand.
CGGGTCCGCGGGATGGACATCACGATCGTGACCACGGCGAACACCGACGACGAGGGCCGGGCCTTTCTGAAGCTCCTCGGCTTTCCCTTCAAGGAGCGGTGACGAGATGAGTGAGCGGAGCGACCGGCGTCGCGAAGCAGCCGTTCGTGGAGCGAGTGGTTCTCCGAACGTGACCACGAGCAAGGAGAAGTGAGATGGCCAAGACCGCGCTGAAGATCAAGCAGGCTCGCAAGCCGAAGTTCCCGGTGCGCGGCTACACCCGCTGCCAGCGCTGCGGGCGACCGAAAGCCGTGTACCGCAAGTTCGGCCTGTGCCGGATCTGCCTGCGGGAGATGGCGCATCGCGGAGAACTGCCCGGAGTCACCAAGTCCAGTTGGTAGCGATCCGAGACGCCCTTCGCGCTCGCGCCCGACCACCTGGCATCACAACTCGACAACTGAAGGTCCGCCGAGACCGCTCGGCCGGAAACCACAGCAGGAAAGAGATCTACTAGCAATGACAATGACCGATCCCATAGCGGACATGCTGACTCGTCTGCGGAACGCCAATCAGGCGTTCCACGACGATGTCGAGATGCCGCACAGCAAGATGAAGGAAGGCCTGGCCGGCATCTTGAAGGCGGAGGGCTATATCACGTCGTACACGGTGACCGAGGCCGCGGCCGGCGAGGTCGGGCGCACGCTGCACATCACGCTGAAGTACGGCCGTCACCGGGAACGGTCGATCGCCGGTGTCCGCCGGATCTCCAAGCCCGGCCTGCGGGTCTATGCCAAGCACACCGGTCTGCCGCGGGTGTTGGGTGGACTCGGGGTAGCGATCATCTCCACCAGCCAGGGTCTGTTGACCGACCGCCAAGCGCACCAGAAGGGCGTGGGTGGGGAAGTCCTCGCCTACGTCTGGTAGCCCCGGACACCGAGAAGGAGACAAGCAGATGTCGCGCATTGGCAAGCTCCCGATCGCGGTCCCGTCCGGAGTGGACGTGTCGATCGACGCCGCGGTCGTGGGCCCGACGGTCACCGTCAAGGGCCCGAAGGGCACCTTGACGCACACCGTGGTCTCGCCGATCACGATCGAGCGCACCGAGGACCTGATCGAGGTGAAGCGTCCCGACGACCATCGCATCAGCAAGGCGATGCATGGGTTGACCCGGACCCTGATCAACAACATGGTGATCGGTGTCACCGAGGGCTACGAAAAGAAGCTCGAGATCGTCGGCGTGGGCTACCGCGTGCTGTCCAAGGGGCCGACGGAGTTGGAGTTCCAGCTGGGCTACAGCCACTCGATCGCGTTCAAGGCGCCCGAGGGGATCACCTTCGCCGTGGAGAGTCCTACCAAGCTCGGTGTCTTCGGCATCGACAAGCAACTGGTCGGCGAGACCGCCGCCAACATCCGCAAGTTGCGCAAGCCGGAACCGTACAAGGGCAAAGGTGTGCGGTACGCCGGCGAGCACGTCCGTCGCAAGGTCGGAAAGGCTGGCAAATAGTCATGGCCATCTCACTGTCCAACAACAAGCACACCGCGGCTCGCACCAAGGCCCGGCTGCGGCGCCAAGCGCGCGGCCGCAAGAAGATCTCCGGAACGGCCGAGCGTCCGCGCCTGGTCGTCACCCGGTCGCCCAAGCACATCGTGGTGCAGGTGGTCGACGACCTGGTCGGGCACACGCTGGTATCCGCCTCGACCATGGAGGCGGAGCTGCGCTCGATGAGCGGCGACAAGACGGCCAAGGCGACGCGGGTCGGCGAACTCATCGCGGAGCGGGCCACCGCCGACGGCATCACCTCGGTGGTCTTCGACCGTGCCGGAAACAAATACCACGGTCGCGTCGCGGCCCTAGCCGACGGCGCTCGCAGCGGCGGCCTGACGTTCTAAGAAGTACAGGAGAGGATTTCAGATGAGCGGAGCCCGAAACCAAGGCGCCCGTAGTCAAGGCCCGGGTAGTCAAGGCTCAGGCGGACAGCGTTCGGGAGGTGATCGTCGCGGTCGCGACGATCGCCGGGGCGGTGCCGAGAAAAGTGCGTACGTCGAACGCGTCGTCGCGATCAACCGGGTGGCCAAGGTCGTCAAGGGCGGCCGGCGATTCAGCTTCACCGCGTTGGTGGTCGTCGGTGACGGCGACGGCACGGTGGGCGTCGGATACGGCAAGGCCAAGGAGGTGCCGGCCGCGATCGCCAAGGGCGTGGAAGAGGCAAAGAAGGCATTCTTCCGGGTTCCCCGGGTGCAGGCCACCATCCCGCATCCGGTGCAGGGCGAGAAGGCGGCCGGCGTGGTTCTGCTGCGTCCCGCCGCCCCCGGTACCGGTGTCATCGCCGGTGGTCCGGTGCGTGCGGTGCTCGAGTGCGCCGGAATCCACGACGTATTGTCCAAGTCGCTCGGCTCGTCCAACCAGATCAACATCGTGCACGCCACGGTGACTGCCCTGAAGATGCTTGAAGAGCCGGAGGCAGTGGCCTCGCGTCGCGGACGTCGGGTCGAAGACGTCGCTCCGGCCGCGCTGTTGCGGGCTCGGGCCGAGGGGCGCGCCGCCAAGGAAGCCGAGCAGTCGGAGAAATCCGCCGCGGTGGAGGTGCCGGCCTGATGGCCCACACGACGAAGACCGAGACGAAGAAGATTGGGACGAAGAAGGCCCAGTTGAAGGTCCAGCAGAAGAGGTCCTCGATCGGCTGCAAGGCCAACCAGCGCGCAACGCTGCGCACTCTCGGCCTGAAGCGGATCGGCGACGTGGTCGTCAAGGAAGACCGCCCCGAGTTCCGGGGCATGGTCCATACCGTTCGCCACCTGGTGACGGTCGAGGTGATCCCAGGGGAAACTGCAGATCAGGCCAAAGATCAGGGGAGTGAGAAGAAGTGACGCTCAAGCTGCATCATCTGCGTCCGGCTCCGGGAGCCAAGAAGGCCAAGGTCCGAGTCGGCCGCGGCGAGGGTTCGAAGGGCAAGACCGCGGGGCGTGGCACCAAGGGCACCAAGGCCCGCGGGCAGGTTCCAGCCGCCTTCGAAGGTGGTCAGATGCCGTTGCACATGCGGTTGCCGAAGCTGAAGGGGTTCAAGAACCCGTTCAAGGTCACCTATCAGGTGGTCAACCTGGACCGGATCTCCGAGTTGTTCCCCGAGGGCGGCACGGTCGGCGTCCCCGAATTGGTGGCCGCCGGAGCGGTGCGCAAGGACCAGCCGGTCAAGGTGCTGGGTCAGGGCGAAATCACGGTGAAGGCGCAGATCTCGGCCAACGCGTTCTCCGGGTCGGCCAAGGAGAAGATCGAGGCTGCCGGCGGCAGCGCGACCGTCGTCTGAGGTCGCGATCGCGCCAGGGGTTATCCGGACTCCCGTAGTCTGTACGACGCCGCAGCCCGGATCGGGGTTTCGATCCGGAGCAATTTCGAGAGAGGGAGCTCGTGCTTAGCGCTTTTGCCAACGCTTTCCGGACGCCGGATCTGCGGCGCAAGCTGCTGTTCGTCATCGGCATCATCATCTTGTACCGCCTGGGCTCGCAGATCCCGGCACCCGGCGTGAACACCGGGAACGTCCAGAAGTGCATCGATGACCTGCAGCAGGACAGCAGCAATCTGCTGGCCCTGGTGAATCTGTTCTCCGGTGGAGCGCTGCTGCAGCTGACCATCTTCGCGCTGGGCATCATGCCCTACATCACCGCCAGCATCATCTTGCAACTGCTGGTGGTGGTGATTCCCCGGCTGGAGGCGCTCAAGAAGGAGGGTCAGGCCGGCCAGGCCAAGATCACCCAGTACACCCGCTACCTCACCTTGGCGCTCGCGTTGCTGCAGGCGACCGGCATCGTCGCGCTGGCCCGCAGCGGCAACCTGCTCCAGGGTTGCCAGGAGAAGCTGCTCTACTCCGACAACACCCAGACCTTCCTGGTCATGGTGGTCACCATGACCGCCGGCACGGCCGTGATCATGTGGTTCGGTGAGCTGATCACCGAGCGCGGCGTCGGCAACGGCATGTCAATCCTGATCTTCGTCACGGTGGTCGCCGGCTTCCCGTCCTCGCTGTGGAACGTGCGCATCAGCAAGGGCTGGTGGACCCTGGGCGTGGTGATGGTGATCGGGCTGGTGATCGTCGCCGCGGTGATCTTCATCGAGCAGGCCCAGCGGCGGATCCCGGTGCAGTACGCGCGCCGGATGGTGGGTCGCAAGATGTTCGGCGGCTCCTCGACCTACATCCCGTTGAAGGTCAACCAGGCCGGCATCATCCCGGTCATCTTCGCGTCTTCCTTGCTGTACCTGCCCACGATGGTGTCGCAGTTCCAGCAGGGCAACTCGAACCCGGTCGTCACCTTCATCAGCCGCTATTTCGGCACCGGAACGCACCCGGTCTACATGGTCACCTACTTCGCATTGATCATCTTCTTCACCTACTTCTACGTCTCGATCACCTTCAACCCGCAAGAGGTCGCGGACAACATGAAGAAGTACGGCGGCTTCATACCGGGGATCCGCGCCGGCCGGCCGACGGAGGAGTACCTGTCCTACGTGTTGTCCAGGATCACCTTCCCGGGCGCCCTCTATCTGGGCGTGATCTCGCTGATTCCGCTGATCGCCCTGGTGTTGATCAACGCCGACCAGAACTTCCCGTTCGGGGGCACCTCGATCCTGATCATGGTCGGCGTCGCGCTCGACACGGTGAAACAGATCGAGAGCCAGTTGCAGCAGCGCAACTACGAGGGTTTCCTCCGCTGACATGAGACTCCTGATCATGGGCCCGCCCGGAGCCGGCAAGGGCACCCAAGCCAAGTTCATCGCCGAGAAGTACGCCATCCCGGCCATCTCGACCGGCGACATCTTCCGTGCCAACGTCTCGACAGGCACCCCCCTGGGTATCAAGGCCAAGCAGTACATGGACGCCGGGGAGTACGTGCCCGACGAGGTCACCAACTCGATGGTTCGCAACCGGATCGCCGAACCGGACACCGACAACGGCTTCTTGCTCGACGGCTACCCGCGGACCATGGCCCAGGTGGCCGAGCTGGACGAGACCATCGAGAGCACCGGACACCGGCTGGACGCCGTCCTGGTGCTCATCGCGGACGGCGACGAGATCGTGGACCGCCTGCACGCCCGCGCGCTCACCGAGGGTAGGGCCGACGACACCCAGGAGGTCATCCGGCGCCGGCTGGAGGTCTACTTCGAGCAGACCGCGCCGTTGATCGAGGAATACCGGACTCGCGGGCTGCTGGTCGAGGTCGACGGCATGGGAGTGATCGGAGACGTCGCCGGCCGGATCGCACAGGCGCTGTCCCCGGTCGTCGAGAGCTGATGTCGACGCGAGTCGATGTCCAGGGGTCGATGCCCTGCCCGATGTCGGGGAGGCGACGGTGAGGGGTCGGGGCATAGAACTCAAGACTCCCGAGCAGATCGACAAGATGCGAGTCGCCGGCCTCCTGGTCGGGCGGACGCTCGAGTTGTTGCGCGAGGCCGCGCGCCCCGGCGTCACCACGGGCGAGTTGAACGCACTGGCCGAGGACTCGATCAGGTCCGGCGGAGGTATCCCGTCCTTCCTGGGCTACGGCCGGCCGCCGTTCCCGGCCACGATCTGCGCCTCGGTCAACGACGTGGTCGTCCACGGGATCCCGGGCGAGCTGGTGCTGGCCGAGGGTGATGTGCTCTCGGTCGACTGTGGCGCGATCGTCGACGGTTGGCACGGAGACGCCGCTATCACCGTTGCGATCGGGGAGGTCAGGCCTGAGGTGCGTGAGCTGATGCGGGTCACCGAGGAGGCACTGTGGCGCGGCATCGCGGCCGCGACGCTGGAGGGTCGGGTGAGCGATATCTCCCATGCCATCGAGCAGTGTGTCCGAGGGGCCACCGACTCGGGCGGGGATGCCCGCGGCATCGATGCTCCGGCCGGCGGGTATGGCATCGTCGAGGACTACGTCGGCCACGGCATCGGTTCGGCCATGCACCAGCCGCCGAACGTGCCCAACATCGGTCGGCCCGGCCGCGGACCCAGGCTGGTGCGGGGGATGGCGCTGGCGATCGAACCCATGGTGACGCTGGGGGGCGGTCTGACCGACCTCGACAGCGACGAGTGGACGGTCCGTACCGCCGACGGGAGCTGGTCGGCGCATTGCGAACACACCATGACGTTGCTGCCGGACGGCCCCTGGGTGCTCACGGCTCTGGATGGCGGCCGACATAAGCTGGCCGAACTCGGCGTTACTTACGGAGGAGACTGACACGTGGACGTATCGACCACCGTCTGGTGGGTGACGGTGTTGGTGACCGTCGGTGTGCTGCTCGTCGACGTGCTCGTCATCGGCCGGCGACCGCACGAGCCGTCCATGCGCGAGTGCGCCGTGTACCTGACCGGCTATGTCAGTGCGGCGGTGTTGTTCGGAATCGGCGTCGTGGTCTTCTCCGGCGGCCAGTACGGGGCCGAGTTCTTCGCCGGGTGGCTCACCGAGTACTCGTTGTCGGTCGACAACCTGTTCATCTTCATCATCATCATGAGCAAGTTCGCGGTGCCGCGACCCTATCAGCAGACGGCCCTGCTGATCGGGATCGTGTTGGCGTTGGTGCTGCGGGGAATATTCATCGCGGTCGGTGCCGCCGCGATCAAGGAGTTCAGCTGGGTCTTCTACCTCTTCGGCGCCTTCCTGGTGTACACCGCGATCCACCTGGCCATGGAAGCCAACGACGAGGACGCGCAGTACGACGAGCCCAAGCTGATCGCTCTCCTGCGCCGACGCTTTCCGATCAGCGAGCACTGGCACGGCGTGAAGCTCACCGTCAGGGAGAATGGCCGGCGCGCGCTCACCCCGATGTTCCTGGTCATCATGGCGCTCGGCGTCACCGACTTGTTGTTCGCCCTGGATTCGATCCCGGCCATCTACGGCCTCACCGAGCAGCCCTACCTGGTCTTTACCGCGAACGTCTTCGCCCTGATGGGCCTTCGCCAGTTGTACTTCCTGATCGGCGGGCTGCTGCAGCGACTGGTCTACTTGTCCTACGGCCTGTCGTTCCTGCTGTTCTTCATCGGCGTCAAGCTGATCCTGCACGCCATGCACGAGAACGAATTGCCTTTCATCAACTCCGGTGAACACATCACCTGGGCCCCGGAGATCCCGATCTGGCTCTCGTTGAGTGTCATCATCGGCACCCTGGTGATCACCGCGGTGGCCAGCCTGGCCCGCGACCGGGTTCTCGCGCAGCGCGGCGAGGCGTCGGAAATGCGCGGCGAGGCGTCGGAAATGCGCGGCGAGGCGCCGGAAATGCAGGGCGAGAAGCAGTGAGCGGCGATCAGGAGGCCCGACCGTCGAGCAGTGTGCCGCCGGCCGTCCCCTGATCGAGCGGCCTGAGTCGGGGCCGCCGCTCCGGGCCTCGCTCGTCCGCGTCACAACCCGCGCAGGTCTCGGCAATGGGCTCCGGGTTCGCGCCTCGGAAAGCGCAGATGCCGAGCCGCTGCAGGCTCACCGCGGTGTAGGCATCCTCCTGACACGCTGCCGTCGCCTTGGGTCAGCGCGAAGTCGTGACGTGACGCAGGCCCGACGAAATGCCGACTCGCGTGCCCGCGTGCCTGGAAGCGCGCGCGGCCGGCGCCCAGGGCCACCGACGTTCTTCGCCGTCTCCGCATAGGGGTCCGAGATGTCGCCGGAGCTGACGGAGACCTCGATGTCCACCTTGCCGTCGGCACGGTACTCCGCTGGCACCGCTGCCGGGTCCACGTGCACTTCGTAGGTGGTTCCGGATATCGCGACCGGGACCGGTCGCAGCCGGACGACGTCGCCGACCTCGTCCAGGTCGAGCGAATCCGGATTCGGCCACAGCATCGCCTCGACGGTGACCCGACCCGCCGGGTTGGTCGTGACCGCAGCCGAGATCAACAGGGCCGGACCGTTCGTCAACACCGGAGAAGGACCCGGCGGATCCGGACCGCGTCGGCCTCGGTGACGCTCAACTGATAGGCGTCGGCCACCCGCAGGTAGCGCAGCACGTACTCACAGTGGAAGGCCCGGTCGGGAGGCAGCCACTCGGCCGGTGTCTTCGCCCCCTTGTCGTCGTTGGCCCGGGCGCCGACTGCCAGCAGTTCACGCCGTACGTCGTTGGCGAACCGCACCCTGCGAACGGCCGGCCAGGCCCAGGCGCCGGCGTGCCAGGCTTCGGCCAACGGGTACACGTGGTCGATGCGGATGACATAGCCGTCCTCGCGCCAGGTCAGGTCTGTGCCGGTGTACGGATCCCGCAACGACGCCTGGTAGATCCGGCACGTTGACCCCCACCGCAGCTCGATCTCTCGCATCTGCTGGAGCAGGACATCCTGCCGCGTCGTACACCGGTTGCCGCCGAAGGGTCCGGGGTGGACATCGGTCCATGCCTTGCCGAACACGCAGGCCCCCGGGTCGCAGTCGCGGTCGTAGCCGGGGTGGTACGGCGATCGACGGGTGGTCGGGACTCGTGCGAGCAGGCGGTCGATCCGGCGGCCGAGTGAGGACTCTAATGCGGGCCGAGCCGATGTCGCCGGTCTCGGCGAGGTGGGCGACGGTACGGCGGTCGCGCCGGGGTCGGGTCCTCGCCGGGCGTCGCCGTTCGAGGCGCAAGCGCTCAGCAACAACGCCGACAGGGCAGCGCCGATCAACCGGCCGCGCGGCGGTCTCATCGGGGAGCTCTGCCCCTGACGCGGATCATGCCGCTCATCATCTCCCCGGCAGCCCACACCCGTCCCGCGCCGCCCCGTCCTCGAGTAGCGGTCGACCCGTCCGTTGACAACAATGCCCGGTCGCCGGCCGCTCCGACTCCCGCACGCCGATCCCGACGTTGTCGCGAAGGTAGCCCGTCGATCCGGCCGCCGGGCACACGCTGAGCCCGCCGGATGGCCGGACGGTTCGTGAGGCCGGTGAGATGCGCTAGGTTTCGCAGGTGCCGATTCGCTCCATGTCAGTCGTCCTGCCGCTGGTGATCGCCTTCGCCACGGTGTCCTTGCCGGCCGAGGCGGCCCCTCCGGCCACCGGGGAGCGGGTGGCGGTCCCGGGTCGAGTGGTGGGCAACGGCACTGCGGCCTCGTGTACGTCGCGAGCGGTGGTGCGTGCGGTACGTGCCGGTGGTTCCATCACCTTCGACTGTGGCCCGGAGCCGGTGGTCATCGTCATGAAGCGCACCGCGAAGGTGGTCAACACCAATCGCAAGACCGTGATCGACGGCGGCGGCCGGGTGACCCTCAGTGGTGCCGGTCGGCGTCGCATTCTGTACCAGAACACCTGCGATCAGCGGCAGACCTGGACCACGGACCACTGTCAGAACCAGAAGTTCCCGCTGTTGGTGCTGCGCAGCCTGCGGCTGGTGCGGGGTAACTCCACGGGGCAACTCGCGGACGGTGGTGGCGGTGGTGCGGTGTTCGTCCGAGGCGGACGGCTACGGGTGGTCGACAGCACCTTCCGCCGCAACCGCTGCGATCGGGTCGGCCCGGATCTCGGAGGAGCGGCGATCCGCGTGCTGAGCCACTGGTCGCGCACGCCGGTCCGGATCACCAGGAGCACCTTCACCGGCGGGCGATGCGCCAACGGCGCCGCGCTGAGCAGTATCGGGGTGTCGTGGCGGATCACCGACTCACGGTTTTCCGGTAACCGCGCGATCGGCCGCGGCGCGAATCCGGCTCGGGCCGGAACACCGGGTGGCGGCAGCGGTGGCGCCATCTACCTGGACGGGAATCGGATGCGCCTGGTGCTGCGGCGTACCACCATCGACGGCAACCTTGCCCGCGAAGGCGGGGGCGCGATCTTCTTCGTCAGCAATGATCGCACCGGCACCGCGACGCTCTCTCGCTCGCGGTTGTCCGACAATCCGAGCCTAGGGTTCGAGACCGAGGGTCTCCCTGGGGTGTTCTTTATCGGAGCCCGGCCACCGACGCTGCTGAACGGCACCACCGTCGAGTAGCGCCACCCGGTCGACTGGTCGTTGATCGACCCGGCACATATCCGTCGACACGCCGCAAATCTGCGACGATAACTGCCGGGTCGGCGGATTAGGGGTTTCGTCGGGGCAACCAGTACAGTGGATCGCTGGCCCAACGTGGGGCTCGTTCGTGGCGCCTCGCGGCTGCCGGGAATCACGTCGACACACTCTTTGTTCGAGTACATCGACGCGTGCGCCCGGGATGAGGCGTCGGGCGGCCACGCGAGGTCCACGTACTCACCTGAGTGCGAGGTTCCCGGGTCGGACGGTCATCGATCAGCAACAGTGAGACGGAGTACATGCCGAAGAAAGAAGGCGTGATCGAGCTTGAGGGCACGATCACCGAGGCACTGCCGAACGCGATGTTTCGCGTGGAGTTGAGCAACGGCCACAAGGTCCTCGCCCACATCAGCGGCAAGATGCGCCAGCACTACATCAGGATCCTCCCCGAGGATCGCGTGGTGGTGGAGTTGTCGCCGTACGACCTGTCCCGCGGGCGGATCGTCTACCGATACAAGTAACCGCCCCGGAAGCATCCGAGACGGCGCCGTGGGCGCCTGATCGGCCGGTTGACGAGGCGCACAGCCGATATGAGAGTTGAAGAATGAAGGTCAATCCGAGCGTCAAGCCGATCTGTGACAAGTGCAAGGTGATCCGTCGCCACGGCCGGGTCATGGTGATCTGCGAGAACCCTCGCCACAAGCAGCGGCAAGGGTAGGGCGGCCCGGCGGTTCCGAGACGCGGCTCTCGATCACCGGGGCCGAACCGGATACCTGACAACTGAATATCCCAAGACAACGTGAGCGCTCAGCTCGTTTCGACTGGACCCACCAAGCGAGACCTGTGAAACCACCTCCGGAGCGGAAGGCCGGAGCCGGGCGACTGATCCGGACGCCTCACGACCGACACCTCCGTGACCGAACCGAAGGGATGCCGCATGGCACGCCTCGTTGGGGTCGACCTCCCGCGCGAAAAGCGCATCGAGGTCGCACTCACCTATATCTACGGCATTGGCCGGACCCGCGCCCATGAGGTGCTGGCCGCAACCGGGGTCGACCCGGATATGCGGGTGCATCAGCTCGGCGACGACGAATTGGTCGCGCTTCGCGACGCGATCGAGACCAGTTACAAGATCGAGGGCGACCTCCGCCGCGAGGTCCAAGCCGATATCCGGCGCAAGATCGAGATCGGCAGCTATCAGGGTCGCCGCCATCGGATGGGTCTGCCCGTCCGGGGTCAGCGAACCAAGACCAACGCGCGCACCCGCAAGGGGCCGAAGCGCACCGTCGCCGGCAAGAAGAAGGCCAAGTAACCAGGACGCCGGACAGGGCCGATGCCCCTCGGCCGCTTGCCGACTCGATCAGACCTCAGGAGAAACCCAGTGCCACCCAAGACCCGTCAGGCGGGAGCCAAGAAGGTTCGCCGCAAGGAGAAGAAGAACGTCGCCCAGGGCGAGGCCCATATCAAGAGCACGTTCAACAACACCATCGTCACCATCACCGACCCGACCGGTGCGGTGATCTCGTGGGCCTCCGCCGGCACCGTCGGCTTCAAGGGCTCGCGCAAGTCCACGCCGTACGCCGCGCAGATGGCAGCGGAAGCCGCCGGCCGGCGAGCCATGGAGCACGGCATGAAGAAGATCGATGTGTTCGTGAAGGGCCCGGGCTCGGGCCGGGAGACCGCGATCCGGTCCCTGGGCGCGATCGGCCTGGAGGTCGGCACGATCCAGGATGTGACCCCCGCCCCGCACAACGGATGCCGACCGCCGAAGCGGCGCCGGGTCTGATCGAGACGTAAGGAGACTCAAGAAATGGCCCGCTATACCGGACCCATGACCAAGAAGTCGCGCCGTCTCGGTGTCGACCTGGTGGGCGGCGACGCCGCGTTCGAGCGCCGTCCCTACCCGCCCGGACAACACGGCCGCGGCCGGATCAAGGAGAGCGAGTACCTGCTCCAGCTTCGGGAGAAGCAGAAGGCCCGGCTGACCTACGGCGTACTCGAGAAGCAGTTCCATCGTTACTACACGGAGGCTTCGCGCCGAGCCGGCAAGACCGGCGACAACCTGCTGCAGTTGCTGGAGTGCCGTCTCGACAACGTGGTGTACCGGGCCGGTTTTGCCCGCACCCGCCGCCACGCGCGCCAGTTGGTCTCGCACGGCCACTTCAAGGTCAACGGCACCAAGGTCGACATCCCGTCGTTCCAGGTCACCCAGTACGACATCATCGACGTAAGGGAGAAGTCCCTGGAGATGACCCCGTTCATCGTGGCCCGGGAGACCCACGGCGAGCGAGTCACCCCCGCGTGGATGGAAGTACTGCCCGCCCGCATGCGGATCCTGATCCACCAGCTCCCGATCCGTGCGCAGATCGACCTTCCGGTCCAAGAGCAGCTCATCGTGGAGTACTACTCCAAGAAGTAAGCAGACAACTGAAGCACGTCGCACAACTCCATCGTCATCTCATCGCATCCAACCGCCAGTCGCGTGACTCTCGGGTCTCGCAGTTCGATTCCGTCAAATGGCGGACGGGATCGGGAAGGAACCATCAGTGCTCATCGCTCAGCGCCCCACACTGTCCGAAGAAGTCGTCGGTGACTACCGTTCGCGGTTCGTCATCGAGCCCCTGGAGCCGGGCTTCGGCTACACCCTCGGAAACTCGCTGCGCCGTACGCTGCTCTCCTCCATCCCGGGGGCGTCGGTCACCAGCATCAAGATCGATTCGGTACTCCATGAGTTCTCCACCATCGATGGCGTCCAGGAGGACGTCACCGAGGTGATCTTGAATCTCAAGGGCCTGGTCGTGTCGT